>NZ_JBWLKN010000038.1:0-56749 GCF_059026195.1 Streptomyces sp. A01
CTGATTCTGTGCTGACTTGAGCGCCCCAGAACAGTGTTTCCGCAGGTGGGAGCTTTGTAGTGCACATTCCGGTTCAATGTGTAGTGGGTGATATGTCACCACGTCGCTGATCTGGCAAATGTGCAGTTCAGAAGGGGTCCAGCTTTTCGAGGCTGGACCCCTAAGTCTTTCCCGTGCTGGATCGGTGCTGGATAATCTGACGCCTCGTCACCTGCCATCACCCCTCATCACCTGCACCGTGCTGGATCGGTGCTGGGTGACTCTGCCTGTCTTGGAGGGTGTCTCGCGGGCCGTCCGCATCCTCCTTATGTCCGCCTTCTATGCGACTGAAGGTTGAGACCGGAAGGCACTCAAATACTCCTTACTCTCGAACCAGTGTTCAAGGTTCTATTGGCGGAACATGACGTTCCGAACGGGAGGACCGCCTTGTCCAGCCGCATGAAGTCGCGTTTGTCGACCTGCTCGCCATACCCGAGCGAGGCCACGAGCATCGGGCGTCAGCGGCTCTCGGGTGCGGCCTACTGGCCACCGCTGTCGTCTCCACGGGAACCATGGCGGTCGTCGAGGACGGTCACGGGCAGGTAGCGAAAAGGACCCCTTTCGCCGCCGTGCCCGACCACGGGCCCGCTGAGGCCGACATGCCCGGCAACGACGTGGAGACGGGCGAAGAGGCGGTTCAGCGCGACTATCACCGGCAGGCCGTAACCGATGACGCGGACGTCGGTACATTCGGCCCTGGGTGTCGTCGGTGTTGAAGACGGCGCGGCCCGTCGGGACAAGGAGGCTTCGGCGAGCTCGCCCTCCGCCTGAGTGGTCGTCTCCTGCCTGCCGAACTCGCCTATGCGGACGGTGCCGAGTGGGGGCTACGGGGGGCAAGGATGCAGCAGGCGCTTAGAAGGCACGTGCTCTATCCACTGAGCTACGGGGGCTGACCTGCGAAAACGCAGCTTCCTAGCGCTGTCCCCCGGGGCACGGGGGACACATGGGGGAATCGTAGATCCCTGGCGGTTGGGGGACGCGAGCAGCCTCCAGCCAGGCCGTACGTAGGGTCTCACACTATCTTCACGCCTCCGAAGCCCCTCGCGGAAACAATCCCGCCCCTCATCGGCGTTGGTGATCTCCGAACCGAGGAGGGGAAGGTGTCGGGCCTGAAGCTGTTCCACACGACGCAGCATGTGGAGTGCGTGGCGGTGCTTGAGCCGGTCGGTAAGGGTGCGTGACCTGGGGGTTCGTAGCTTGGGCGGGTCGCTCGACCTTTTACCTCCGGTAACGAGTCGAGCGGAACAGGCGCCTGCCGCAGATGCTTTGACCTGCAGATTTGCTAGAGAATGGGTCTCGTCTACCTGAGCCACGTGGCACCGCTGAGGATTCTTGGCGCTCGAATGACGCCTCTCAAGCCATGCCAGGAAGCGTCTGCCCGTGCCGAGCTCAGCTGCGGAGCGGGACGGTAGCCACATTGCCAGATCCATGGGCGGCGACCGCGTTTGTTGCGATCCGCTCGGCGCTCCGCCAGGTTGGCTCCGGTGCAGGCGGAGTAGGGGCGCAACCAGATCAATTCCCTGGGAGCGCCGAACAATTCAGGCCTGCTCGAAGAGTGAGGCCGGTCTCTGCTTACCTCAATGAGGTGAAGTCGCCGGTTGGAAGCCTCGCCCTTGACACCGTGGTCACCGCCGACATCCAGGCCGACACCGCCGGCGACCCTACGGCGATCTATACGCGGACCCCGCCGAAGGCCGCTCGTACGAGAAGCACGTCTGTCCTCGGGTCGGCCACGCTGCGACGTGGGAATACCCGATACCGGAGAGGGGATGCCGCAGGCCCTCCGCTACGAGATGGCGAATCAGCGCTTGTGGATCGGTGACGGCTGTGTTGCCTCGGTTCACCAGCCACCAGGGCCTATCAGGTCTCCGGAATGAACGTTCTGAACAAGTGGTTCGGCTACCGTCGACGCGAGCCCGCAGGTAAGCGCCGGTTGGAGCTCGACCATGTGGTCGCTCAGCGGTGGTGTCCGGAATGGACCATCGAGTTGCTCACCCTGCTCAATATTCTCGGCTTGCTGGTGCAGGGTGAGCCGGTTCAGCGGGCGCTGTGGGAGGACGTCTGCTGCGGGTCTCTGAATTCCGGTACAGGGACAGGCAGAACACGGTGTCCTGCCCGTGTCACCCTCTACGCGCAGGTTTGCGAGGACTCCGGAAGGCCAGGACGAACTCTGAGTCAGACCTCGGTGACTCCCGTGGAAGATTCGAGGAGTGACAACTGCTCGTCGTGCTCGGCAGGTTCCGGTACCCCGGCCAGCCCCGGGGGCTGCGGCCGAGTCCGGGTTCGTGTCTGCCGTCTGGTCTGTGCCCGAGGCTGAGTCCTCTTCTGTGCGGGTGGGGGCACGTACTCCTGGGACAACCCCACGAGGAGCAACCGCAGCGGCAAGCTCAGTGCGTCGGGAAGGTCCGGGGCTGCCGCAGTTGGTGGACGGCCAGTGCCAGGGCCTCGGGTACGTCGCCGTCCTGCGGATGGCAGCCGAGCACTGCGAGTTCGACCAGGCCCGGATTCCAGGCAGGCTCACGCGTGTCGATCGTCAGCTTGCCCTTGGTGTTGACACGCGGAGCGAGCTTGTCCGCGGCCACCGACAGCTGAAGGTCTGGGCCTTGGGTGTGGTCGACCAGAAGACGCGGGCCTTGCCCGGCGGAGTGGCCTGTTGGCCTGGCAGCTGACTGGATATGGTCCTGCTATTCGCATGCGCCTGCTCTTAGGCTGGGACTTTTGGCGAGGTACGCCATGCAGAGCGGGCCGATAGCTGAGGGGACAGGATGGACCACGGGGGGCAGAAGTGGCGGATCGGCGTACTCGCGGGTGGTGACGCTCTGCGGCAGGAGCGGCTTACACGGGGGCTGTATGACGAGCTTCTGACGGCTGACGGCGTCAGCGTCGGATTCGTCAGCCACTCGGCAGCCGCCGACGACCGTAGAAAAGGCAGCGGCGTCAGCGATGTGGCGCTCTGGGCGGCTGTCGGGACGGCGGCGAGACCGGCATCCCGGATACTGATCACGCTGATCAGGGAATGGTGTGCCAAGGAACGTCACCGGAAGGTTGAGCTCACCTACCGCGGTGACTCCGTCACGATCCCGGCGCGTCCTGATGAGGCGCAGGAGCGCATCATCCGCGAGTTCATGGACAAGGTCGGCGAAAACAGGGGGAGCGAGGCGGAGTGACCCGGCGAATCCGCCGCAGGGCCCTGCTGATCGGTAATGAACGGTACGACGACAGCCGCTTTGCTCCCTTGCCGTCGACACAGGTCGACACTTGGCAATTGCGTCAAGTCTTGGAGGATCGCAACGTAGGAGCTTTTGTCTCGGTGAAGACGGTCGCTGACCTGAGCGCGGATGATATGCGGTTCGAGATCAGCGATTTCCTCGAAAGCTGTGGAGCTGACGAGCTGGCCTTGTTGTACGTATCCGGCCATGGGACCAGGGTGGTTGAGTCCGGAGGAGAATTCTATTTCGCTGCCAGGGACACCGACTTCGACCGGGTAGCTGGGACCGGCGTGAGCGCGAGCTTCGTCAACGAGAGACTGGAGGAGTGCTGGGCGCCGCAGAAGGTGGCACTGATCGACTGCTGCCGAAGCGGGGGGTTCGCCGTGGGACTGCGTACCTCCGGCCGACCCCCTGCGGCCGCCACCAAGTCGGGCGATTCTGCGCTTCTCTCAAGCCGCGGTGTGTACGTCTTGTCTTCGTCCCGTGCGGGTGAGGATTCCATGGCTGGCGTCGTGACGGCCGATGGCGTTGCTCCGTCCGCCTTCACGGCTGAGGTCGTGGAGGCGCTGCGGACAGGAAAGGTGGGCAAGGACGGCACCGGAGAAATATCGGTGGACGACTTGTTCCAGTACGTCAACAAGCGAATGCGGGTCATCGATCCGAAGCAGGTTCCCGTCAAGTCCGCCCATGGCGTCGACGACCGTATTGTTCTGGCCGGTTGTCCGTTGGGACGTCCGCGGCAGTTGCTGCCGTTCAGTCGGAAGGACCCGGCCGGCTCCCCGGTGTCAGAGAAATCCCCACCTCAGGTGTCCAAGGGATACGGAGGCCGACCCACCTGGAGCAGCCTCCTGGGCTATTACCGGGAATGCGTGCTGTCGGAGGACGCCGACACTCCCCTGATGCCGGTGAATGACGGCGGCAGATCTTACGTGTGCCTGAGCGGCCGCGAGCGGTTCCTGTCCGGTGACCTTGACGACGACGATTGCGTCGCTGTGCCCGAGGAAGCGGTCGGGCTCGTGGAGGCGGCGGCTGAGGAGGAGGCCGAGCTCTGGGCCGGATATCCGGCCGTGGTCCTCAACGGCCCGCGTGCAGGGCGGTCCTGGAGCCGACCGAAGTTCGCACCGCTCCTCGTGCGACGCGTTGAAGCGGTGCACGACGGCGGCGAAATCCGCCTCAAGCCGTATGGTCCGGTACTCCCTCACCCCCGGCTCGCCCAGGACTGGCTGGGAGAGGACGAAGCAGCGGAGCTCGCCGAGACTTACCAGCCCACGTGGCATGCCGGCCAGCATGACCGAATGGCCGTTGACGTGCGCAATCTCCTCAGCCAGGAATACGAGCTGCCCTGCGTCCAGGAGCCTAGGCCCGACCAGCTCGCGCATCAGATCGATGTCCGCACACCAGGCGACGGCGCCCGCAACGCCGCTGTCCTCTTCCTCGCGCCCCGCGACGCCAAGGCGACGAAGAAGCTTCTTGCGGATCTCGACAGCATCGCCAAGAAGAGCGATCAGATCCACGGAACGGCCCTGGCGGCACTCTCACCCGACCCCACCGAGCGCTCGGAGCCGTCCGCCGGGCAAGCCGCAGGACCCGTAAGGCTGGTGACGCCTCTACCGTCCAACGAGGCGCAGTCCTCCGTACTCCGCTCAGCGATGACTCGTCGCCTCACGGTCGCCACCGGCCCACCCGGGACGGGTAAGAGCCAGCTGGTCGCCAACCTCGTCGCGACGGCTGTGGCCGCAGGCCAGAGCGTGCTCGTGGCGTCAACCAACAACCAAGCGGTGGACGAAGTCTGGAGGCGTTGCGAGCAGCTTTCGCCAGGCAGCGTCGTCCGCACAGGATCATCTTCCGGCGTCACGAACTATGCGGAAGAGGAAGCGAAGACGCTGCGCGAGCTGATGACTGCTCCCGCCTCCACGCGAAACGCCGCCACCTCGATGATGGACGTGGACATTGCCCATGATCGTCTCAGTGGCGCGCGGGACGAACTCACCACCGCCGCACGCACCGAGCGGGCGCTTCACCTGGCCGGGCAGAGCCGGGAGACGCACGCCGCCCGGCTGCGTCAGCCGGTCGCGGGCCTGGTGAAACTGATATCGCCGGTGGCCGATTTGGGCGGCCTGGCGCAGAAGGCGTCGCGTGCTGCTCAGGCCCGCTTTCTTGGTGAGTGGCGCCGCAAGAAGCTGTTGGGCCGCGTCGGTGTTGTGGTGCCGACGTCCGGCGAGGGTGGCACCGTAGAGGCCTGCAACGCCCTCGCGGACTTCGCGGTCGCTCAGAAGGCATGGCGGGCTGAGTACGAGCGAGTGACATCTTGCCGGGACGACGCAGGACTCGGCGCGGTGCTGGCAGAGGCCGAAGACGTGGTCCGTACGGCGTCTGCGGTTCTGCTCGACAGTGTCGTACAGGCGAATGCCAAGGCAGGACGGCAGCGTATCGCTGGGCTTCTGACCGCCCGTGACACCAGCGGAAGCGACTGGCCCGCAGTGCGAGACGTGCTCCCTGCCGCCCGTGGGTGGGCTGTGACCAGCCTCTCGGCGCGGCGCTTCCCACCGAATGCTGCACTCTTCGACCTGGTGATCGTCGACGAGGCCAGCCAGTGTGCCATTCCCCACGTGCTGCCTCTCCTGTTCCGGGCTCGTCGCGCACTGGTCATTGGTGACGCTATGCAGCTCACTCACATCACCAAGATCAGCCCAGAGAGGGAAAGAGTCATCCGCCGTGCCGCCGGACTGCGCGCCGACTGGCTTGAGCGCCACCGCCTCGCCTATCGGCGTCACTCCGCCTTCCACGCTTCCGAATCCGCGGCGGGCGGCACGCTCCTCCTCGATGAGCACTTCCGCTGCCACCCGGACATCGCCGCGGTCCCCAACCGGCTCTTCTACGATGGTCGGCTGACCATTCTCACCGACACCCGGACCCGCCCGGCTCTCGACCGAAGGGCGGTGATCTGGGCCCCGGTGTCCGGGCGTGCTGTGCGCCCGACCTCCGGTAGCTCGTGGGTCAATGCGGACGAGGTGGAGAAAGTCGCGGCCAGTGTCCGGCATCTCCTGGAGCAGTTGCCTGCCGAGACCGGCGCGACGATTGGTGTGGTCACGCCGTTCAAGGCCCAGGAGGAGGCTTTGCAGAGACGGCTGCGCGAGTACGCGGACCGGGTGCGGATCGGCACGGTGCACACGTTCCAGGGCGGCGAACGGGACGTCATGATCTTTTCGTTGGTCGCCGGACAGGGCATGCACCCCGGTGCCGTCGGATGGATCGACCGGCAGCTGAACCTTTGGAACGTCGCCATGACTCGCGCACGCTCGCATCTCATCGTGGTCGGTGATATCGAGTTGTGGAGGGGGCGAGGCGGAGTCGGCGCCGCGCTGGCTGACGCATCCGAGAAGTCTTCCGGTGGTGGCAGCGATATTCCCGACGAACTGCTCAAGCGCCTGTACAGGGCCCTCAGCGACCGTCCTGGGGCCACCGTGGAGCTTGGTGCCGGTGTGCACGGTCACTCGGCTGATGCCGTGCTGCGTACGGACAGTGGCACAACCGCAGTGGTACTGGACCCCGGGCCGGAAGAGGGCACTGACGAGGCGCGGCACATACGGCTGATGCTGCGTCGCCGCGACCTGCTCGACGGTGGGAGGACGGGAAGCACGGCCGTTCGGATGCCTGCATGGAAGCTTTACGACACGGCGGTTCCAGGCTGCTGAACAGCGGACGGGGACAAGTCTGCCCCTGCGTCGGGAGTCGCGTTGCCAGCGCGGTACGGAGCTCGCACGTGAGCCGGTACGGAGCCGGGCGTAGCGACCCCGGTCTTGACCGGTCGCGGACGGTCTTCCGCGTGCCCCCGTCGGCGCCACGTCATCCCGTAACGCGGCGCCGACGGGGGACCGGCCTGGGCGCGGGTCCTCGCCGTCGGCCCGGAGGAACCGGCCCGGCGGGGTCAGCGGCCCGGGTCAAGGCTTCTTGCCGCGGCCAGTCAAGGCGTCCCTGATCCGGTCCACCATGCCCGCGCCGGCGTCCAGCAGTTTGTTGGCGGGGGGAGTGTCCGGGGCCGACGGGTGTGGCCTCGTCGGTGCGGTCTTTTTGGCCTCGCGGACCTTGTCGCCCAGCTCGGTCAGGGTGGCTCCGGGTGCGGTCGTCCGCAGGCGGGGGAAGAGGTTGGTCTCCTCGTCCCGGACGTGGGGCCGGATCTCCGCCATCAGCTCGCCGATGAGCTGCTCGAACTTCTGGTCGCCTGCCTCGGCCTCTTCGAGTTTCTTCATCGTGCGCTCGGCCGCCGCGTGGTCCTCCAGCTCCTTGTCCGCGAGGGTGTCCCCGTCAGGCAGGTGCTCGCGTACCGCTGGGTACAGATGCTGTTCCTCGGCGACCGAGTGCCGTACCAGTTCGATGACTGCCTGGTCGGCGTAGACCTTGCGCTGCTTGTCGCCCGGCGGCAGGGCCTCGATGCGGGCGAATAACTCCTCGACCTCACGGTGGTCGGTGGTCAGTTCCGCGATGACGTCTCCGCCATGGCTCATGGCATGTCCTTTCATCGATCGGTTCATTGATCGGTGCGTGCGATTCATTGATCGGTGCGTGACGTGGTGCCGTGACCGGGCACCGGAGGCCGTGTAACCGGGCCGGGCGCGAGCAAACCGTGAGCACGCGTATTCGGCGCGTACACGCGCCGGCGCTGGTCCCGCCGCGCCGCCCACGGGGCCGTGGCGGAGTGACCGGGGGCGGCCGGTGTCGACGGCGCCGGAGCGGGTACCGGTGATGTCGCAAGGTTTCCGGATCAATGGCGGCGGCCAGTGCCATGGGTCTGTGGCGGGCTGGCACCGTGGAACGGAGCGACAGTGGCGGAGAACCCGGACCGTGCCGCTATCGCAGGGCGGAGCAGGCCCTCCGAGCGCTGCCCGGCACCGGTCCCCGGCGACGAGCAGGTCGTCCGCCAGCAGCGCGACTGGCGGGATGAGCATCTGCCTCCCGACCGTGCCCAGGCGATCCTGGAGGCGACCAAGCAGGTCGGCTCCCTGCTGAAGAGGGGAGGGCACGCCTTCGCCCTGGCCGGGAGCGTCGCCGTCTACGCGCATGGCGGGGGCGGGAACCTCCAGCACGACGCCGACTTCTGCGTCCTGCCTGAGGACGCCGGTCCGGTGGGCGACACCCTGCGGGCGGCCGGGCTCTGTGTCTTCACCCCGCCGGAGGACTGGTTGATCAAGGCGCGGTGCCTTGGACAGGACATCGACCTCATCTTCGAACTGGCCCACCAGCCCGTCACCCGCGAGCTGCTCGGCAGGGCGGAGGAGCTGCCCGTGGACTCCGTGCGCATGCCCGTGCTCGCGCCGACCGACCTGCTCCGCGGCCTGCTCGCCGCCTTCTCCGAGCACCACTGCGACTTCGGGGCCGTGCTGCCGATCGCCCGCGTCCTCAGGGAGAAGATCGACTGGGACGAGGTGCGCCGCGAGTGCGGGCAGGCGCCGATGCCCGCCGCCTTCCTCTATCTGCTGGAACGGCTGGAAGTCATCACCCCGCAGGAAGGACTCTCATGACCGACCACGGCCACCGTCAGAACGCTGAAAGTGCCGAGCACGAGTCGAGAGCCGAGAACACCGAGAACACCGAGAACACCGAATACCGCATCGCCCATCTGCGGGAACGGCTCGCCGCTGAGGACATCGGCGAGCTGGGCATACGGGTCGAGCCGCGCGGCGGCATGGTGATCGTCACCGGCACCGTCTCCACGGCCCAGTGCCGCGAGGAGGTGCTGCGCATGGTGGGCGAGGAGCTGGCGGACCTGCCGGTGCGGACCGACATCGTCGTGGCCGGTGCTTCCGCCCCCGACCATTCGGAGGAGCTGGCATGATCCGTATCGCAGCCGTCGGGGACATCCACATGGGTCCGGACAGCCAGGGGCTGCTCCGGCCCGCTTTCGAGACCCTGCCCGAGTGCGCCGACCTCCTGTTGCTCGCCGGGGACCTGACACGGCACGGTACGCCGCAGGAGGCGGAGGTCGTCGCCCGGGAGGTCGCGGGGCTGCCGGTGCCGGTCATCGCCGTACTCGGCAACCACGACCATCACGACGGACAGCCGGAGGAGGTCACCCGGATTCTCCGTGACGCGGGCGTGCGTGTCCTGGAGAGGGAGGCGACGGTCGTCGACGTGGGCGGGACCGCGGTCGGCGTCGCGGGGACCAAGGGCTTCTGCGGAGGGTTCGCCGGGCGCAGTGGCAGCGAGTTCGGCGAAGCGGAGATGAAGTCGTTCATCCGCTACACCCGCCGCTGCGCGGACGGCTTGCGGGCCGGTCTGGAGCAGCTGGAGCGGCAGCGGTGCGCCGTCCGTGTCGCTCTCACGCACTTCTCTCCCGTACCGGACACGCTGGCCGGGGAACCACTGGAGATCTACCCCTTCCTCGGCAGCTACCTGCTGGCCGAGGCGATGGACGCGGCAGGCGCGGACCTCGCCGTCCACGGGCACGCGCACGCGGGCACCGAGCACGGCATCACCAGCGGCGGCGTCCGGGTGCGCAATGTCGCCCAGCCGGTCATCCAGCGGGCTTTCGCGGTCTACCAACTGCCGACCAGGACCGGTGCGGAGACCGACGGCCAGTCCGGCGCGAAGACCGGCGGCGCGGTCTCCGCCGGGGCCGTGAGATGACCTGTTCCCCCAGGGCGCACCAAGGCGCGTCCACGCCCCGTCAAGGCCGTCCCGCGCGCGGGACGAGCTCCTCCGGGGGTACCGGGCCCGGTGGTGTGCCGTCGCCGAAGGGGCGGCCGCCCAGCTCCTCGCGGTGGTGCGGTGCCAGCCAGCCGGAGAGGTCGGGACCCAGGGGGACCAGGCCGGTGGGGTTGATGCCGGTGTGCACCTGGTAGTAGTGCCGCTTGATGTGGTCGAAGTCGACGGTGTCGCCGAACCCGGGTGTCTGGAAGAGGTCGCGAACGTAGGCCCACAGCACGCGGTCCTCGGCCACCTTGAAACGGTTGCACTTGAAGTGCCCGTGGTAGACGGCGTCGAAGCGCACCAGCGTGGTGAACAGCCGGATGTCGGCCTCCGTGATGGTCTCCCCTACCAGGTAGCGACGCCGGGTCAGCCTGTCTGACACCTGGTCAAGGCGCCGGAAGACAGCGCGGTAGGCATCCTCGTACTCGCTCTGCCCGGCGGCGAAACCGGCCCGGTAGACGCCGTTGTTGACGTCCCGGTAGACGCCGTCCATGACCTCGTCGATCTCCTCGCGCAACGGCTCCGGGTACAGGTCGGGCGCGCCGGGGCGGTGCAGCGCCGTCCATTGCGTCGCGAGGTCCAGGGTGATCTGCTGGAAGTCGTTGGTGACGAGCTTCCCGCTGGGTACGTCCACGAGTGCGGGCACGCTGACCCCGCCGGGGTAGTCCCGCTCGCGCGCGTCGTACGCCTCGCTGAGGAAGTGGATGCCGAGTACGGGGTCGCGGCCGCCCGCGTCCAGGGTGAAGCGCCAGCTGCGGTCGTCCTGGATCGGGTCGGTGATGGCGAGCGAGAGCGCGGCCTCCAGGCCGAGCAGCCGCCGTGAGATGACGGCGCGACTCGCCCAGGGGCAGGCGCGGCTGACCACGAGGCGGTAGCGGCCCGGCTCGACGGGCCAGCCGTCACGGGCGTCGGCCGTCACCCGGTCGGTGAAGTGGCTCCGTGACCGCTTGAAGGGCTTCCTGCCGTACTCCGTGTTGCCGCTCGCCCCACCGCCACCGCTCTCGCCGTTCGGCCCACCGCCACCGCTCTCGCCGCTCTCGCTGGCGTTCGCCTCATCAGCCCCTGCGCCCCTGTCTTGTGCGTCCCTGTCGCGTTCGTTCCGTTCGTTCCGTTCGATGCGTTCGTTCCTGCCGTCCGTACGACCGCTCTCCGTACGACCCGTGTGACTCGTACGACCCGTACGACCCGTACGACCCGTACGACCCGTACGACCCGTACGACCCGTACGACCCGTACGACCCGTACGACCGCTGTCCGTACCACCGTTGGCTGTTTCGCTGCCGGGCGGGTGGGTCATCGCCCGCTCCTTCCCGTACGCGGATGCTTGCACGCTCAACCGCATGCCTGCCCTGGCCGTCGTGAACCTCCCACGCCCCGCCCACGCTGTCAGCCGACCGGCGCATCACCGGCCGTCAGCGGTCTGCTTCAGCGGTCTGCTGGAGCGAGGTCAGGCGGCGGCGCCCTCGGTACGGAACGCCAACTCGTCGTCGGCGACCTCCGCCCGGACGCGGCTGCCGGGGCTCAGCTCGCCGTCGAGCAGCAGCCGGGAGAGCCGGTTGTCGACCTCCCGCTGAATCGTGCGGCGCAGCGGACGGGCCCCGTATTCGGGCTGGTGGCCGCGGTGCGCGAGCCAGTCGACGGCCTGCGGGGTGAACTCGATCGCCACATCCTGGGCGTGCAGCCGCCGCCTGGTCTCCTCCAGCAGCAGGTCGGTGATCCGCCGCAGCTGGTCCTCCGACAGCCGTCGGAAGATGACGATCTCGTCGATGCGGTTGAGGAACTCCGGACGGAAGTGCTCACGCAGCGGGCGCAGCACCTGTTCGCGGCGGGCCTCCTCGTCGGCCTCGGCGCCGCGCGCCCCGAAGCCCAGCGTGGCGCCGCGCCCCGTGATGGCGTCGGAGCCGAGGTTGCTGGTCATCACGATGACGGTGTTGGCGAAGTTCACCGTGCGGCCCTGCGCGTCGGTGAGCCGCCCGTCGTCCAGTACCTGAAGCAGCATGTTGAAGACATCGGGGTGGGCCTTCTCGACCTCGTCGAGCAGCAGCAGCGAGTAGGGATGCCGCCGCACCACCTCCGTGAGCTGCCCGGCCTCCTCATGGCCGACGTATCCCGGTGGGGCGCCGACCAGCCGGCTGACGCTGTGGCGCTCCTGGTACTCGCTCATGTCCAGGCGCACCATGCGTTCCTCGCTGCCGAACAGGGCCTCGGCCAGGGCGCGTGCCAGCTCCGTCTTGCCCACGCCCGTCGGGCCGAGGAACAGGAAGCTGCCGATCGGGCGGTTGGGGCTGGCCAGCCCGGCCCGGGAGCGCAGTACGGCGTCGGCGACGGCGGTGACGGCCTCGTCCTGCCCGACGACGCGCTGGTGCAGATGTCCCTCCAGGCCGAGCAGCCGCTCCTTCTCCTCCTGGGTGAGGCTGCTGACGGGGATGCCGGTCTGCCGGGAGACCACCTCGGCGATGTCCTCGGCGGTGACCTCGATGATCTGGCCGTCACCGGTTTGCCGGCCGCTGCCGTCACTGCTCTGCCGGCCGCTGCCGGTCTTGATCCGCTGGTTGATCTCCTTGACGCGGTCGCGCAGCTCCGTGGCCCGCTCGTACTGCTCGGCGGCCACCGCCTGGTCCTTGTCGCGTGAGAGCTGCTCCGCCTCGCGCTCCAGGGCCCGTACGTCCGTTCCCTTCGTACGCGCGCGCAGCCGCACCCGGGCCCCGGCCTGGTCCATCAGGTCGATGGCCTTGTCGGGCAGGAAGCGGTCGGTGAGGTAGCGGTCGGAGAGTTCGACGGCGGACCGCAGTGCCTCGTTCGTGTAGCGGACCTGGTGGTGGGCCTCGTAGCGGTCGCGCAGCCCCCGCAGGATCTCCACCGCGTCGGCCGCGGTGGGCTCGGGGACGAGGATGGGCTGGAAGCGCCGGGCCAGGGCCGCGTCCTTCTCGATGTGCCGGCGGTATTCCTCCAGCGTCGTGGCGCCGATGACGTGCAGCTCGCCGCGGGCCAGTGCCGGTTTGAGCATGTTGCCCGCGTCCATCGACCCGCCTTCGGAGCTGCCGCCGCCGCCCGCGCCGACAACGGTGTGCAGCTCGTCGATGAAGACGATCAGCTCGTCGGAGTGCGTACGGATCTCGTCGATGATGCCGGTCAGCCGCTCCTCGAAGTCGCCTCGGTACCGGGTGCCCGCGACCACGCCGGACAGGTCGAGGGAGACCACCCGGCGGCCGGCCAGGATGTCGGGCACGTCGTTGTCGGCGATTCGCTGGGCGAGCCCCTCGACGATGGCGGTCTTGCCGACACCCGCGTCGCCGATCAGTACGGGATTGTTCTTGCCCCGGCGGGACAGCACCTCGACGGTCTGCTCGATCTCCTGGCCCCGGCCGATGACCGGGTCGATACGGCCCTGCCGGGCGAGGTCGGTCAGGTCCCGGCCGAACTTGTCCAGGGTGGGGGTGTCGTGTGCCCGGCCGGAGTACTGCTCGGCCGCGGGCACCGGCTGGCCGGGCGCGTGCGGCGGGCTTGAGGCGGGGTCGAAGCGGGCCGTGTGGAGGATGTGTCCGGCGGCTGAGTCGGGGTTGGCGGCCAGCGCCTTCAGGACGTGCTCGGGTCCGATGTAGGTGGCACCGGTCGCCTGGGCCAGCTCGTGGGCGTCCAGCAGGCCGCGCTTGACCGCCGGGGTGACGGACAGAGCCCCTTGGGATGGCCCTTCGCTGGTCCTGCGCTCGACCTCCTCGGCCCGCCGGTCGATCTCGGTGGCCAGCGTGTCGGGGTCGGCCCCCGCACCGGCGACCAGGCTCCGGGTAGGCTCGATGGCCAGGGCCGCGCGCAGCAGGTGCTCGGTATCGAGGTCGCTGCTGCCGTGCTCGGCGGCGTACGAGGCCGCCGCGGCCACCAGCTGGCGGGCTGGTTCGCTCATCAGCCGGCCGAGGTCGATCTGCCGGGGACCACGCGGCGGCCCCCCGCCGAGGAAACGTGCGAGGAACTCGCCGAACGGGTCCGGACCGTAGCCCTCCGGACCCATGAACCCGCTGCTCATAGCCATCCGTTCCGGCGTCCTGGCCGGGCCGGGACGCGCTGTGCTGGTAGGCGTGTTCGTTCCCGGGCCCGGGTGCCCGGACGAATCGGGCTTACACCTGCTTACGCCCGCACGAGCCCCATCCACCCCATGGGCGAACCGTGCTGCCTCCACGCTGTCTCCACCACCGTGCGCGAGCCGTGACCTCCGCACCGTGCGCGAGCGGGGCTGTCCGCGCCGTGCGCTCTCCGCCGGGCTCGTCTGTGGCCCTGTGGCCCCGTGGCTCGCGGTCCCGTGGGCGCGATACGAGGCCGTACGGGCCCGTACGCGCTCTCGGTGCCGTACGGCGGCACCCTGTCCGGCGCGCGGGGAGACGGGGGCCGGGGCGGCGCTGTCCGGATTCTGGGACGCCTCCGGCGTCGAGCGGGGGCTCCAGCCCCGCGCTTCGGTGGACGGCGTATGACGCCGCGCCATCGCCGCTGACCACTACTGACGACCACGGCTCCCGGTGGATGTGACGGGCAAGCAGTTTCCGTGCGGCGCCCGGTTTTTGCTTCGCGAAGGGCTTGACGACGGGGTCCGGTGGCGACTTCCCGTCTTGTGGGGCAGACTGTTCCACAGGGGCAACTTGTTCCATAGATTGCGGGTGGGGGTCTCTGACGTGCGCCCATGCCCTTATTCGCCCCCTGCCACCGTGTTTGATCCCTGAACTAAGGATTCCGCCAGATGTTCGCTTCCCTGGCCCGGCTCACCTCCGGTCGCAGCAGACTCGTCCTGTATCTCTCGGCTGTTCTCTTCGTCATCGCGGGAGCGCTGGGTGGTGGGGTCATCCAGAAGTTGTCCAGCGGTGGGTTCATCGACAGCTCCACCGAGGCGGCCAAGACCGCCGAGGTCATGGACGAGCGCTTCAAGGCGGGCGCTCCCAACCTGACGCTGCTCATCACCGACAAGCGGGGCGTGGACTCCCCCGAGGTCGCCAAGGCGGGCCGGGACATCACCGAACGCCTCGCGCGTGAGGACAACGTCGAACAGGCCGTCTCCTACTGGTCGCTGGGCAAGGCGGAGTCCTTGCGCGGCGAGGGCGGCGACCGCGCGCTGGTGCTCGCCCGCCTCTCCGGTGACGAGGACGAGGTCCAGGACCACTTCGACAAGCTGGAGTCCCGCTACGAGGGCGAGATCGACGGCGTCGACGTCCAGCAGGGCGGAACGGTCCTCGCGAACAAGGAGATCTTCGACATCACCGAGAAGGACCTTCTCAAGATCGAGATGGTGACCTTCCCGATTCTCCTGGTCGTGATGCTGTTCGTCTTCCGGAGTCTGGTGGCGGCCCTGGTGCCGCTGCTCGTCGGCGGCTTGACGATCGTCTCGGTCCTGCTGACGATGCGTATCCTCACGCTCTTCACCGACGTGTCGGTGATGGCCACGAACGTCGCGACCGGTCTCGGCCTCGGCCTCGCGATCGACTACAGCCTGATCCTGGTCAAACGGTACCGAGAAGAGATGGCCGGAGGCGCGGATACCGACGGCGCCATCGCCACCGCGCTGCGCACCGCGGGCCGCACCGTCGTGTTCTCCGCCGTGACAGTGGCCCTGGCCATGGCCGCGCTGCTGGTGTTCCCCTTCTACTTCCTGCGTTCCTTCGCTTACGCCGGTATCCCGACGGCCCTGCTGGCCGCCCTGATCTCGGTGACGTTCCTGCCCGCTCTGCTCAAGGCGCTCGGCCCGCGCATCGACAAGGGCAAGATCCTCGGTCGCAAGCGGCCGATCGCCCCGAAGCTGACCGACGAGGGCTTCTGGCACCGCCTCGCCATGGCCGTCATGCGGTTCCCGCTGCCCATCGCCGCCGCCGTCATCGGTCTGCTGCTCTTCCTCGGCGCGCCCTTCCTCGACCTGAAGATGAGCCTCGCCGACGAGCGTGTGCTGCCCACCAGCACGCAGTCGCGGCAGGTCGGTGAGATCCTCAGGAAGGACTTCAGCGCCCAGGAGACCCAGGCGCTCAACGTCGTCCTGCAGAACGCGCCCGCCAAGGGCCAGCGGAACATCACCGGCTACGCCGAGCGGCTGTCCAGCCTGCCGAACGTGGCCCGGGTGGACACCGAGAGCGGCACCTTCGCCGGGGGCAAGCAGGTCGCCCCCGCCGGCGCGTCGTCCGCCCGATTCGGTGTCGCCGACAGCACGTATCTGTCCGTCGTCCCCAAGAGCCAGTCGCTGTCCGAGAAGGGGCGGCAACTGGTCAGGGACATCCGGGGTGTTGACGCGCCGTACGACGTGACGGTCGGCGGGCCCGCCGCCGAGCTCAACGACTCGATCAACTCGATGAACGACCGGCTGCCGCTGGCTCTCGCCGTGCTGGCCATCAGCTCGTTCATCGTGCTGTTCCTGTTCACCGGGAGCCTGCTGCTGCCGCTGAAGGCCCTCATCCTGAACTGCCTCAGCCTCAGCGCCACGATGGGCGTCCTGGTGTGGGGCTTCCAGAACGGTCATCTGGAAGGCTGGGTGGGTGACTTCGCGGTCACCGGCGCCATCACGTGGACCGTCCCGGTGCTGCTGTTCTGCGTCGCTTTCGGTCTGTCGATGGACTACGAGGTCTTCCTGCTCTCCCGTATCAAGGAAGAGCATGACCACTCCGGTGACAACACCAAGGCGGTGGCCCGTGGCCTGGAGCACACCGGGTCGACGGTGACAGCGGCGGCGCTGCTGATCGCGATCGTGTTCGCCGGTTTCGTCTGGAGTTCCATCACCTACATGAAGTCGATCGGGGTGGGTCTCGCGCTGGCTGTCCTGATGGACGCGACGCTTGTGCGCGGTGTGCTGGTGCCCGCCTTCATGCGGCTCGCGGGCCGCGCGAACTGGTGGGCGCCGGGGCCGCTCCGCGCGCTGCACGCCAAGATCGGCCTGCACGAGGGCGAGGGCCAACCGGCCGTTGCCCCCGACGCCTCCCGAGCCGACCGCGATCTGGAACCGGCCGGCAGGGACTAGCCGCCTGGGCCGGACGCGGACAGGGCGGGGGTGCGAGGAGGCGAACGGCCTCCTCGCACCCCCGCCCGTCGCGTTTCCCCTACGTCCTCGCGTCTCCGGTCTCCGGTCGCCATCTCCCGTCCGCCGTCTCCCGGCCAGTGACGGCACGACCGATCCTCGCCGTCGAGAACGGCCGATGCGGTGCCCGAAGGCTCTCCCGTACGGTCGGTGCCGCCGCCGCTCAGGGCATCCGGAGGCAGTCTCGTACGGTTCCGTACGGTGCGGGCCGACGGCTGTCTACGATGCGAAGGCGACCTCGTACGGCGCGAGGGCGGGTGGGCCGGAGCGTGGCACGTATCGAGCGCGGCGCATGAGAGCGGAGTGGGGCGTACGGAACGCGGTGTACGCGGTGGCGTACGACACTTCAGCTGAGAGCAGGCGGATCGGGCAGCCCGAGGACGCGGCGGGCGCTGAGGACCATCGTCGCGCGCAGGTCATGCTCCTCGGCGGCCGAATGCTCGCGGCTGAACAGCATGTAGCAATTGCGCTCGACCATCCAGTGCGCCGCGACCGCCAGCGCTTGCGCGTCTCCGCCGGTCTTGACCAGGCCACGGGCCCGGTCCCGTTCGAGCATGGCGGCGAGTGAGACCGCACCCGCCTCCAGCACGTCCCGCCAGGCGATACGGGCGTCCATGTCCCTGCCGACGTAGTCGATGGCCGCGCAGAACAGCGGCCCGTGCTCCTGCCAGGTGTTCAGGACGTTGTTGATCAGCCCATCGAGTGATTCTTCCAGCGAGATCCCGTCGTCGCCGGCGACGGCCGCCGCCGCCGACAGAAGGCTTCCCATAACGCGCTGAACTGCGGCGTCGATGATCGCTTGCTTGCTGTCGAAGTAGAAGTACACCGATGGCCGGGAGAGCCCGGCGCCCTTGGCGATCTCCTCGATTGTGACCTTCGTCGCTGGCCGCTCCCGCAGCAAGCGGACGACGCTGTCGAGAATCGCGACCTCCCTGCGGTCCCCTCGGCTCAGCCGTGGGCGTCTGCGGCCTTGGGCTGGAGCCGGGGGCGGCAGCGTTCTGTGTGGTGCTTCGTCCCCGTGGTCGTCCATGTGGCTCACCGTAACTCTTCGATCGGCTTGTAACGCACTTTCGGCAAAACTCAACGCAGCGTTGAGTTTTGCCTCGCAGGCATGTGATGCTCAGGGGGTAGAGGCGGTGGTGTCGGGGGAAGCGCAAACGGGGGGCTCACCGCCGCCTCTCCTAACTCGTGCTGCTCAGGGGCTGTTTACGGCCCCCAGGCGGTCGTCCCGGGCACTCACGGGGGGTGCCCGGGAACCCCGCACCACGGGTTCCGCGGTGCGGTGCAACGGGGGAACTACGGGGGAACACGGGGGAAACTCCGTCGCGGAGAACGGCCGTTGAGGCTGTCTCCGCGACGGACACCCGCAACACGTCCGCCCTGTACGGACATTGACCTCCAGACGTGGACGGAATCCGTCCGCGACGTGGGCGGACGGCCGCCCGCGCACGCGGACGGCGGCTGCCCACAGACGCGGGCGTACGACGCCCCGGGCGCGACCCAGGGGTCGGGCGGCTGCGTCGCCTACGGGGGCCGGGCCGGCTCTCCCCAGTCGCCCGGCCTCCGGGGCCCGGTGGTCGCTCACCCGACGTCACGTACGTCACTCTCCGCTCCGTCACCTGTGTCGCTGCGCGGCCGCATGATGCGCTTATCCATAGAATCGCCCGATGCAGATATCCAGCGAACATGCCTGCGGGGTGGACCGGTGAACAGCCACGACGTCACCGACGAGCAGTGGGAGGGGCTTGCCGAAGTCGTTCCGCTGCGCAGCAGCAACGCGTGGCCGTCCTGGCCCAACCACAGGGCGCTGCCCGAGGAGGAAGCGGAAGAGGACCAGCGGCAGTTCGTCGTCATCCGGGTCCAGTGCTTCGCGGACGCGCGCGAGGTGGCCGAATACCTGATGGCGCAGATCCCCGTCCTGCTCGACCTGAGCGGCGCCGACCTGGATGTCGCCAAGCGCATCCTGGATTTCTCCAGCGGTGTCGTCTTCGGCCTCGGCAGCGGCATGCACCGGGTCGACACCAACGTCTTCCTGCTCGCACCGGTCGGCACGGAGGTCGACGAGCCCGAACTCAAGCCCGCCTTCCGGACCATGGCCGGAGCGCCTGTCCCCCGATCGTAGGACGGCCCGACGGTGTAACGGTTCGGCGGAACGCGGCGGCGATACGTTCCGTACTATGAGCGCACCCGGGCAGCGGCCCTCCGTGACCGAACTGAGGCTCTCCGCCTTCAAGACGCACCGGGGCGCGGTCTTTCCGCTGAGCCCCGTGACCCTGTTCACCGGACCGAGCGGAAGCGGAAAGTCCGGTGCGCTCCAGGCGTACGCGGCACTCGCCGGGCTCGCCGCGGGCGACCAGCTCACCGAGGTCTTCCCCGATCCCGGCGGCTGCGTTCCCCAGTACGCCAGACCCGACGCGCAGGGGCGGCGCGGCTTCCGCATCGGCTGCACTGTGGACGGCCCGGTCGGCCCCGTCCAGCTCGATGTCGCCGTGCAGGCCGAGCCCGAACTGCGCATCGTGGGCGAGCGCATGAGGGGCGCCGGCGAGACCCTGCTGGAGACCGCGCTGCGCGACCCGCGCCGCCGCGCGGTCCAAGCCGCCTGGTACACGGCTGGAGCCGTGCAGGTCACGCGGGCTCCGCTGCCCGACGACCGGCTGGCGACGGCGTTACTGCCGCTGCGTATCGCGGGCAAGACGGCGGGGCAGCGGCTGGCTCTCGCGGCGGCCGAACAGGTCGTCGTCGCGCTCCGCTCCGTCTTCGCCTGCGACCCCAGGCCGGAGACGATGCGGGCACCGGCGGGACGCAAGGACGGGCAGTTGCGCGGCGGCTGCGACAACCTGGCGGCCGTGCTGCGCCGCACCGGTGAGGAGTGCGGCACCCGGCATGCGGCGCTCGTCGCCGCTGTACGTGCGGGCTGCGCGGGCCCCGCGGTGGCGGAGCTGGTGGCCGAGGACGTCATGGCCGACGCGAGCGGCAAACCGGGGGAGCACGCCCAGGCGACGGTGCGGGCGGTGCTGGGCAGGGGGACCTTCGGCCGGACACCCGTGGAGCGGCTGGGCGACGGAGAACTGCGCTACCTGGGGCTGGCTCTGGTGCTGCTGACCGGGCCCGGCGTCCTCGCCATGGACCCGGTGGCCGATGTGCTTCCGGCCCGGCAGACGCTGACCGTGCTCGCCGATGGCTTCGACCGGTGCCTGGACCGGCGGCAGGCCCGGCTGCTGCTCGAACTCGCGGGGCGGATGTGCGAGCGGGGCCACATCAGGCTGGTGGGCGCCGTGCACGAGGTCCCCGGGGCGGCGTCGGCGGCCGCGTCCAGGGTCAGGGCCACCGCACGGGCGGGGGAGCGGGCCGCCGGGGAGCGGGCCGCGCGGGAGTTAGCCGGTGAGGGGTGCGGGGCGGGCGGGCGTGAGGGTGCGTTCGGGGTACCCGGGCTGACAGTGGTAGACCTGGGGAGTGACCAAGGCATCTCACCCCGACCCTGATCTCGCGGCGCTGCAGCGGCGGCTCGCCGACTTCGCGGCCGCACGCGACTGGCGGCGGTTCCACACCCCGAAGAACCTGGCCACGGCGCTGAGCGTCGAGGCCGCCGAGCTGGTGGAGATCTTCCAGTGGCTGACGCCTGAGGAGTCGGCGCGGGTGATGGCCGACCCCGGGACGGCGGGACGGGTGGAGGACGAGGTCGCCGATGTCCTCGCGTATCTGCTGCAGTTCTGCGACGCGCTCGGCGTGGATGTGCTGAAGGCGCTGGCCGCCAAGATCGAGCGCAATGAGCTGCGGTTCCCCGTGGGTTCGCCGACGCGGTACGCGGGCGGCGATCGTCACTCTCCGGAGTGACAAGGTTATCCACAGCGTAACTGTTGTCCACAGATTCCTGAATTCCCCTAGCTTTTCTGCCTGTTATTCATCACTCTGGGTAGCGAATGAGTGACCGCGTGGGCGCGGCGGCGGAGAGGGGAACGGGGCATGGAGGCGATGCGGCTCATCGAAGCCACCCGGCAGGCACTGACACAGTCGGGCACTGTGCAGGACATAGTCGCCGAGGCGTGGCAGGCGCAGGCACTCGCTGAGGTGATCGGTGGGTACTTCGCGGGCAGCGCCATACCAGCGGCGCGCTGGGAGGCCGAGGGGCTGAGCGAGGCGGGCGGCAGGGCGTGCGGTGCGCTGCACCGGCCCGCGCTGAGCCACCCCGCGCTGCGAACCGGGGGCATAAGGGCCATGCGGCTCACGGAAGTGCGCGACCCCCGGCGGGCGTTACTGGCCCTCGGGGTGCTGCTCGGCGAAGTGGGGATAGCGCTGGTCGAGGTGGCCTGCGTAGCGGATGAGGAAGCGTTGTACTGGCAGTGCGTCGAGGCGGTGGACGCCGCCGACGAGTCCAGGGACCGCGTGTTCGGGATGCTCAGGGAGCTGTCGCAGCAGGCGGAGGGTGGTGCGGCGTAACCCTCCCGTAGGCGGGCGCGGCCACGGCCCGGTATGCGCGGTGGCAGGAGCTGGAAGAGCGATGCGGCGGGATTGACGGGCGGGCGCGGACCGGACCCGAGCGCCGGGTCGGGCCACGGCGGTGGGGCCGTGCCGGCTGGGTGGCGGCCCTGGGCCGGTCGGATGGCGGCTGGGAAGCGGCCGGGTGGCGGCTGGGATGTGCCGACGCACCCGGTTCGGGTGTGGTTTCCTGCCGTGTGGCGTCTTCTCGGGGCCTGTGCTCCCGGCGGGGAGAGGGTGCGGCCACCGGCTCTGGCGGCCTGGGCCGAGGGGAGCGCGCCGGGCGCTCCGGCTCCGCCGGGCCAACGATCCTCCGCCAGGGCTGGTCACTGCCGAGGGCTGGCGCGGCTGGCCGCGTCGAGGTGGTTTCACTCGACCGATGCCCTCTGGCCCGGGAGAGGAACACGTAGTTGACGTGCGCCGAAGAGTGCAGGATGGAGTACATGGATCTGCGCATCTTCACCGAGCCCCAGCAAGGGGCGAGCTACGCCACCCTGCTCACCGTCGCGAAGGCGACCGAGGATCTTGGCTTCGACGCCTTCTTCCGTTCCGACCATTACCTGTGCATGGGCGGCTCCGACGGCCTCCCGGGGCCGACCGACGCGTGGATCACCTTGGCGGGGCTGGCCAGGGAGACCCAGCGCATCCGGCTCGGCACGCTGATGACCGCGGGCACGTTCCGGCTGCCCGGGGTGCTTGCCATTCAGGTAGCGCAGGTCGACCACATGTCCGGTGGCCGGGTGGAGCTCGGCCTGGGCTCGGGCTGGTTCGAGGAGGAGCACCGGGCGTACGGCATTCCTTTCCCGAAGGAGAAGTTCGGGCGGCTTGAGGAGCAGCTGGCGATCGTCACCGGCCTCTGGCAGACCCCGGTAGGCCAGGTCTTCAACCACGACGGCAAGCACTACCAGCTCACCGGGTCGCCCGCGCTGCCCAAGCCGGCGCAGCCCAAGATCCCCCTGCTCATCGGCGGGCACGGGGCGGTCCGTACGCCACAGCTCGCGGCGAAGTACGCGGACGAGTTCAACATCCCGTTCGCCTCCATTGAGGACAGTGAGCGGCAGTTCGGCCGGGTGCGGGCGGCGGCTGAGGCCACCGGTCGCAAGGAAGACGACCTGGTGTACTCCAACGCGCTGGTGGCGTGTGTCGGCAAGGACGACGCCGAGGTCGCCCGCCGTGCCGCGGCCATCGGCCGGGAAGTGGAGGAGCTGAAGGCCAACGGGCTCGCGGGGTCACCCGATGAGGTGGTCGACAAGATCGGTCGCTACGCGGCCATCGGGGCTTCCCGCGTGTATCTCCAGATCCTCGACCTTGACGACCTCGACCATCTGGAGCTCATTTCCTCGCAAGTGCAGTCCCAGCTCAGCTGAGGATCGCGGAGGTGTTCCCGTGAAGCCCACCCCGCCCGTCGCCCCGCCGCCCGGCGACGGGCCGCCAGCCAGCGGGCCGCCCGCCCCCAGGTCCTCCCTTGCCGAGGCGCTGGCGCGGGGGACGGTCCTCCTTGACGGGGGGCTCGCCCACCAGCTGGAGGTGCAGGGCTGCGACCTGTCGGACGGGCTGTGGTCGGCCCGGCTGCTCGCCGACGATCCAGGGCAGATCGAGGCGGCTCACGCGGCGTATGTGAGGGCGGGTGCGCGTGTGCTCATCACCGGCAGCTACCAGGCGAGTTACGTGGGCTTCGCGCGGCGCGGCATGTCCCGGGACGAGGTGGACGCGCTGCTGCGGCGGAGCGTGAGCCTGGCCCGGCGGGCGGCAGAGCGTGCCACGGGTGAGCGGGTCGCGGAACGGCCGGTCGGTGGTGGCCCGGTATGGGTGGCGGCTTCCGTCGGGCCGTACGGGGCGATGCTCGCGGACGGAAGCGAGTACCGCGGCCGGTACGGGCTGAGCGTTGGTGAACTGGAGGAGTTCCACCGGCCGCGCATCGCGGCGCTGGCCGAGGCCGGGCCCGACGTCCTCGCGCTGGAGACGGTCCCCGACACGGACGAGGCCGAGGCGATGCTGCGGGCGGCGGACGGATGCGGTGTGCCGGTGTGGCTGTCGTACAGCGCGGAGGGTGGGGAGACCCGGGCCGGACAGCCGCTGGAGCGGGCGTTCGCGCTCACCACTGGCAACGACCAGGTGATCGCGGTGGGCGTGAACTGCTGCATGCCCGCCGACGCCGACCGTGCCGTCCGGCTCGCCGCCGAGACCACGCGAAAGCCGGTGGTCGTCTATCCGAACAGCGGGGAGCGGTGGGATGCGGCGGCGGATGGCTGGCGCGGGCGGGCGACGTTCGATCCCGCACGCGTCGCCGAGTGGCGCTCCAGCGGCGCGCGGCTCATCGGCGGCTGCTGCCGGGTGGGGCCCGACCGCATCGCCGGCCTCGCGGTGGCCCTGGCCGGACCGCGCCCGGACTAGGCGGCAGGCAGCCCTGCCGTCAGGGCCCGGCGTGCCCCGGCGTGTCCCAACGTTTCCCAGCGTGTCCCGGCGTGTTCCGGCGCGGGAGACCGCCAGCGGACACGTCCCGGCCCTCGGCCGCGCCGCTGCTTCGGGCTGCGCCGAGCGCGGGGAAGTGGGCAACGGCCAGCGGGCATCGAGACACGGAGAGGGGGTGAGGAACGCGCACCTGGCCAAGGGCGAGTACGGCAGGACCGTGGAGCGGGCGGTGCTGTGAGGCAGGGGGCGCCGGGTGAGGCCGAGCCCGGAGGAACGAGCCGTGGGAAAGTGCTGTGAGAAATCGATAGGAGGCGGACGTGGCGCCGGGTGATACTCGGGCACGTGTTCCTGACGATCACCACCACCGGTACCGACGAGAGCCCTGCGACCGATCTTGGATTCTTGCTGCACAAGCATCCTGACAAGGCGCAACAGTTCTCGACCTCCCATGGCACGGCCCATGTCCTCTACCCCGAGGCGTCGCCCGAGCGCTGTACGGCGGCGCTGCTGCTCGAAGTTGACGCGGTCGCGCTGGTCCGCCGGGCGAGGGGCGGGAAGGGCGGCGGCGCGCCCGCCGGGGGCGCCACGCTCGGCCAGTACGTCAACGACCGGCCGTACGCGGCGTCGTCGCTGCTGGCCGTGGCGCTCAGCGCGGTGTTCTCCAGCGCGCTCAAGGGCCAGTGCAAGGCGCGCCCCGACCTGGTCGAGCGGCTGCTGCCGCTGCGCGTCGAGGTGCCCGTGCTGCCCGCGCGAGGCGGCCCGGCGCTGGTGGAGCGGCTGTTCGCGCCGCTTGGCTGGACGGTGGAGGCCACGCCGGTGCCGCTGGACGAGCGGTTCCCCGAGTGGGGCGACTCGCGGTACGTACGTCTGGTGCTTGAGAGGCGGTCACGGCTGGCCGACGCGCTGCGCCAGTTGTACGTGCTGCTGCCGGTGCTGGATGACGCCAAGCATTACTGGGTGGCGCCCGACGAGGTGGACAAGCTGCTGCGGTCCGGCGAGGGCTGGCTGGCGAACCACCCCGAGCACCAGCTGATCACCGACCGCTACCTCGTCCGGCACGGGTCGTTCACCCGCGAGGCGCTGGAGCGGCTCGAACTCGCCCGGCTCGCCGAGGCGGACGACAGCGAGCCCGAGCGGTTCGACAACGCGGTGGACGAGGCCAGCGACACCGAAGAGGCGCCGGTGCCGCTCGCCGTGCGGCGTCGCGAGGCGCTCATCACCGCGCTGCGTGAGACCGGGGCGACGCGGGTGCTCGATCTCGGCTGCGGGCAGGGCCAGCTGGTGGGCGAGCTGCTCAAGGACGCACGGTTCACCGAGGTCGTCGGCGTCGATGTGTCGATGCGCGCCCTCAGCACGACGGCGCGCAGGCTGCGCCTCGCGCAGCTGCCGGAGCGCCAGGCGGACCGCGTACGGCTGCTTCAGGGCTCGCTCGCGTACACCGACAGCAGGCTGAAAGGCTACGACGCGGCCGTGCTGAGCGAGGTGATCGAGCATGTCGACCTGCCCCGGCTGCCCGCCCTTGAGTACGCGGTGTTCGGGGCGGCGCGGCCGCGAGTGGTGCTGGTGACCACGCCGAACGCGGAGTACAACGTGCGCTGGGAGACCCTTCCCGCCGGGCATGTACGGCATGCCGACCACCGCTTCGAGTGGTCCCGTGAGGAGTTCCGCAGCTGGGCGCTTGAGGTGGCGGAACGGCACGCTTACGACGTGGAGTTCAGGCCCGTCGGCCCGGACGACCCCGAGGTCGGACCTCCGACGCAGCTCGCGGTCTTCACCAACGTCAAGAAGAAGGACGTGAAGAACGACGTCAAGAACGACGCAAAGAAGAACGACGCGAAGAAGGCCGTAGAGAAGTCCGCACCGCGCCCCACCGGCCCCCAGCCGCAGGGCGAGGCCCGGCCCCCAGCCCCGACGCACGCCCCGACGCGGGACCGGACCCCAGGCCAAGCCCCGGAGTCCCCGGAACCAGCCCCGGAACACGCCCCGGGCCCGATGAGCCCGAAGGAGGAGAAGGCCGCATGACCAGCGAGACGCCCAGCGCGACGCCGAACGAGACGCCGAACGAGACGCCCAGTGAGATGGCCGTCGAGACGCCCGGCGGGGCATCCGGGGAACCGGTCAGCGGGATAGCGGACGAGGCGCCCGGCGCGCGCCCGCTCGACGTGACCGACCTGTCCCTCGTGGTGCTCGTCGGCGCCACCGGCTCCGGAAAGTCCAGCTTCGCCGCCAAACACTTCAAGCCCAC
This sequence comes from Streptomyces sp. A01, assembly GCF_059026195.1. Classification (NCBI taxonomy): domain Bacteria; kingdom Bacillati; phylum Actinomycetota; class Actinomycetes; order Kitasatosporales; family Streptomycetaceae; genus Streptomyces; species Streptomyces sp. A01. The sequence continues at coordinate 26,105 of NZ_JBWLKN010000038.1, forward strand.
CGAGGTGCTGTCCTCCGACTTCTGCCGTGGGCTGGTCAGCGACGACGAGAACGACCAGAGCGCCAGCGCCGACGCCTTCGAGATGCTGCACTACATCGCGGGCAAGCGGCTCGCCGCCGGGCGGCTGACCGTCATCGACGCGACCAACGTCCAGCCGGAGAGCCGTAAGCAACTCGTCGCGCTGGCCCGGCAGTTCGATGTGCTGCCCATCGCCATCGTGCTCGACGTGCCCGAGCAGGTCTGCGCCGAGCGCAACGCCGCAAGGCCCGACCGGGCCGCGCTGCCGCGCCATGTCGTCCAGCGCCACCAGCGCGAGCTGCGGCGTTCACTGCGGCACCTGGAGCGCGAGGGGTTCCGCAAGGTGCACGTCCTGCGTGGTGTCGAGGAGGTCGAAAGCGCCACGGTCACGCTGGTGAGGCGCTACAACGACCTGCGGCACCATACCGGCCCCTTCGACATCATCGGCGACATCCACGGCTGCCGCGCCGAGCTGGAGACCCTGCTCGGCAAGCTGGGCTATGCCCTACGGCGGGATGCGTCGGGCCGCCCCGTGGACGCCGCGCACGCCGAGGGGCGCACGGCTGTCTTCGTCGGCGACCTCGTCGACCGGGGCCCGGACAGCCCCGGGGTGCTGCGCCTGGTCATGGGCATGGTGGCGTCCGGTGCGGCGCTGTGCGTGCCCGGTAACCACGAGAACAAGCTCGGCCGCTACCTGGCGGGCAGCACCGTGCGGCACGCGCACGGCCTCGCCGAGACCATCGAGCAGCTGGCGAAGGAGGACGCCGACGACCCCGCGTTCCGCGACCGGGTCAGGGAGTTCGTCCGGTCGCTGATCAGCCACTATGTGCTGGACGGCGGGAAGCTGGTGGTCTGCCATGCCGGGCTGCCGGAGAAGTACCACGGCCGCAGCTCCGGCCGGGTGCGCTCCTTCGCGCTGTACGGGGAGACGACGGGCGAGACCGACGAGTTCGGGCTGCCGGTGCGCTATCCGTGGGCCGAGGACTACCGGGGCCGGGCCGCTGTCGTCTACGGCCACACGCCGGTTCCCCGGCCGTCCTGGCTGAACAACACCATCTGCCTCGACACCGGCTGCGTCTTCGGCGGGTCCCTGACCGCGCTGCGCTGGCCGGAGCGCGAGCTGGTCAGCACCCCCGCCGAGCGGGTCTGGTACGAGCCGGTCAAGCCGCTCGCCAGCGAGGCGCCCGGCGGAGCCGACGGTCGCCCGCTCGACCTCACCGACGTCTCCGGGCGCCGGGTGGTCGAAACCCGGCAGCACGGCCGCGTCGCGGTGAAGGAGGAGAACGCGGCCGCCGCCCTGGAGGTGATGAGCCGGTTCGCCGTGGACCCACGGCTGCTCGCCTATCTGCCGCCGACCATGGCGCCCTGCGCGACCTCCAAGGAGCCCGGTTATCTGGAGCACCCCGCTGAGACGTTCGCCGCGTACCGCGCGGACGGTGTGCGGCACGTGGTGTGCCAGGAGAAGCACATGGGTTCCCGGGCTGTGGCCCTGGTCTGCCGTGACGCGGACGTCGCACGGGAGCGCTTCGGCGCGCCGGAGGGTGTGACCGGCGCGCTGCACACCCGTACCGGGCGGTCGTTCCTCACCGACGCCGAGCTGACGGGGCGCGTCCTGCGCGGGATCGGCGATGCCATCGGCCAGGCCGGGCTGTGGGCGGAGCTGGACACGGACTGGCTGCTCATCGACGCCGAGCTGATGCCGTGGTCGCTGAAGGCGGAGGGGCTGCTGCGCTCCCAGTACGCGTCCGTGGGCGCGGCCGCGCGCACCGTGTTCCCCCCGGCGCTCGGGGCGCTGGAGGCGGCGGCCGCGCGCGGCGTGGACGTGGCGGAGCTGCTGGGACGGCAGCGCGAGCGGGCGGTGGACGCGGAGGCGTTCACCGAGGCGTACCGGCGCTACTGCTGGCCCGTCGACGGGCTGGACGGTGTGCGGCTCGCCCCCTTCCAGCTGCTCGCGGCGCAGGGCCGCAATCTCGCCTCCGTACCGCATGACGAGCAACTGGGCTGGCTCGACCGGCTCGTCGAAGGCGACGCTGGCGGGCTGCTGCGCCGCACCGGCCGTCTCTTTGTCGACACCGAGGACGACGCGTCGGTGGCCGCGGGTATGCAGTGGTGGCTTGACCTCACCGCGGGCGGCGGTGAGGGCATGGTCGTCAAGCCGGTCCAGGCGCTGGCGCGTACGGAGGCGGGCAAGCTGGTGCAGCCGGGCATCAAGTGCCGGGGCCGGGAGTACCTGCGCGTCATCTACGGTCCCGAGTACACCCGCCCGGAGAACCTGGAGCGGCTGCGGGCGCGGCAGCTGGGCCACAAGCGCTCGCTCGCCCTGCGGGAGTACGCGCTGGGTCTGGAGGCACTGGACCGGCTCGCCGGTGGCGAGCCGCTGTGGCGGGTGCACGAGGCGGTGTTCGCGGTCCTCGCGCTGGAGGCGGAGCCGGTCGATCCGCGGCTGTGACGGCCGTGAGTGCCATGACGGCGGTGACCGCGGTGACGGTTGCCGACAGTTGTCGGCAAGTCTCCGTCCGCCTCGGCGTTCCCGTCGGTCTCCGCAGCCCCGTCCGGCTCCGTCGCCCCCCGCCGCTGTCCCGTCCGTCCGCCCCGCCTGCCCGTCGCCCGGCGCGGTTCCTGCCGCCCGGGCGCGGGCGGGGCACGGGGCCAGGCGCCGGGCAGGACGGGGGCACGGAGCCCGGCGGCGGGCAGGACAGGGCGGTGACGGCGGCGGGGCAGACGGCGGCTGGGCGCGGCGGTGAGGTGATCGAACCGGTCCGCAGGCGATGTGCGGCGGCCGGCTTGGGGACAGGATAGGTCTATGGGATTCCATGTCGACTCAGAGGCCGGGCGGCTCCGCCGCGTCATCTTGCACCGCCCTGATCTGGAGCTGAAGCGGCTCACGCCGAGCAACAAGGACGCACTGCTCTTCGACGACGTGCTGTGGGTGCGGCGCGCCCGGCAGGAGCACGACGGGTTCGCTGACGTGCTGCGCGACCGGGGTGTCGAGGTGCATCTCTTCGGCGATCTGCTGGCGGAGAGCCTTGAGGTGCCCGAGGCGCGGACGCTCGTACTCGACCGCGTCTTCGACGAGAAGGAGTACGGCCCACTGGCCACCGATCACCTGCGGACCGCCTACGAGAAGCTGACAGCGGCCGAGCTGGCCGAGGCGCTGGTCGGAGGGGAGACCAAGCGGGAGTTCCTGGAGCGGCAGCCGGAGCCGGTGTCCGTGCGCTTCCACGCCATGGAGCCGGACGACTTCGTGGTGCATCCGCTGCCCAATCACCTCTTCACCCGCGACGCTTCGGCCTGGGTGTACGACGGGGTGTCCATCAACGCGATGCGCTGGCCCGCACGTTGGCACGAGACGGTGCACTACGAGGCGGTGTACCGGCATCATCCGCTGTTCGCCGACGGCGGCTTCCACGTCTGGTCGGAGGGGCAGGCGGCCTACCCCTCCACCATCGAGGGCGGCGATGTCCTGGTCATCGGCAATGGCGCCGTGCTCATCGGAATGAGCGAGCGGACGACCCCGCAGGCCGTGGAGATGCTGGCGCGCGGGCTGTTCGCCGCCGGTTCCGCCCGTACGATCGTGGCGCTCGACATGCCCAAGCGGCGGGCGTTCATGCACCTGGACACGGTGATGACCATGGTCGACGGGGACACCTTCACGCAGTACGCGGGGCTGGGGATGCTCCGCTCGTACACCATCGAACCGGGCGCGGAAGAGCGCGAGCTGAAGGTCACCGACCACCCGCCGGAGCACATGCACCGGGCCATAGCGGCGGCCCTGGGCCTGGACGCGATCCGGGTGCTGACCGCGACCCAGGATGTGCACGCGGCCGAGCGTGAGCAGTGGGACGACGGCTGCAACGTGCTGGCGGTCGAGCCGGGCGTGGTCGTCGCGTACGAGCGCAACGCCACCACCAACACCTCCCTGCGCAAGCGCGGGATCGAGGTGATCACGATCCCGGGCAGCGAACTGGGCCGGGGCCGGGGCGGCCCTCGCTGTATGAGCTGCCCGGTCGAGCGCGATCCGGTCTAGCGCACATCCGCGTGTTCGCACATCCGCGTGCTCCCGTGCTCCCGTGCTCCCGTGCTCCCGTGCTGGCGTATCCACGCCTTCGCGTAGGGCGTGCGAGGGGCGCCGCGCGCGTCACCGCGCGACCATGGCGACCGGGCGGCGAGCCCGGCAGCACCGCACTGGTTGCATATTAATGCTGAGCTTCGTATATGCTTCCGGGGTTTTCCCGACTGCTGTGACTGAACGCTGTGACCTAGGAGCCTGCCATGGCGACAGATGCCCTCTCCGGCCGCCACTTCCTCAAGGAGGTGGACTTCACCGCCGACGAGTTCGTGCGTCTGGTCGAGCTGGCCGCCGAGCTGAAGGCCGCCAAGCGGGCGGGAACCGAGACCCGGCGGCTGACGGGCAAGAACATCGCCCTGATCTTCGAGAAGACCTCGACGCGCACCCGCTGCGCCTTCGAGGTCGCGGCGGCCGACCAGGGGGCGTCGACGACCTACCTGGACCCGAACGGCTCCCAGATCGGCCACAAGGAGTCCGTCAAGGACACCGCGCGCGTGCTGGGGCGGATGTTCGACGCGATCCAGTACCGCGGCGCCGACCAGGACGTCGTCGAGGAACTGGCCGCGCATGCCGGGGTGCCGGTCTTCAACGGCCTCACCGACCAGTGGCACCCCACGCAGATGCTCGCCGACGTGCTCACCATGAGCGAGCACAGCGAGAAGGGGCTGAGTGAGATCGCGTACGCCTACCTCGGTGACGCCCGCTACAACATGGGTAACTCCTACCTGGTCACCGCCGCGCTGCTGGGCATGGACGTGCGGATCGTCGCCCCGAAGCCGCTGTGGCCCGACGACGAGATCGTCGTGTGCGCCCACCGGCTCGCCGAAGCCTCGGGCGCCCGCATCACCCTCACGGAGGACGTCGGCGAGGGCGTGCGGGGCGCGGACTTCGTCGCCACCGACATCTGGGTGTCGATGGGGGAGCCCAAGGAGATGTGGGATGAGCGGATCGCCCTGCTCGGCCCGTACGCCGTGACGATGGACGTGCTGCGTGCCACGGGCAATCCGGCGGTGCGCTTCATGCACTGCCTGCCCGCCTTCCACGACCTCGGCACGAGCATCGGCCGGGAGATCCACGAGCGGCACGGGCTGACCTCGCTGGAGGTCACCGACGAGGTCTTCGAATCCGAGCATTCCGTGGTGTTCGACGAGGCGGAGAACCGGATGCACACGATCAAGGCGGTGCTGGTCGCCTCGCTGGCGGAGTGACCGGCGCCGCGCGTCGCGGACCCGACCCGGGGGCGGGCATGGCGACGGCGGGCAATGAGTGAATAGTCATACAGCGTCCGTGCGGGGTGCATGGTTAGGATGACGCCATTCAGTGGGGTTCGAGCTCACCGGCTCGGGCCCCACTTCTGCGCGCCCGCGCAGATCCGGCAGCTCCCGCAGTCCCGGAAACCCGCAGTACCGCAGCACCGCAGCACCCCCGGAATCCCAGAACGCATTCTCCCGAGCAGATTCTCCGGGCGCCGGCCAGGCGTACCGGAGCAGCGCCCACCCGCGCACCCCGCCAGCCGGGCCGCCCACCCCACGCGGTCAGTACCACCTGCGAGACCGAGAAGAGAACCACCCCATGCGTCCGCGTTCCCCGCGCATCAAGTCCCCCGACCTGCTCATCGCCGAGTCCGGCGCGGACCTCGAAGGCCACGGCCTCAAACGCACCATGGGGCTCTTCCAGCTCGTGTGCTTCGGTGTCGGAGCCATCGTCGGTACCGGCATCTTCGTCGGGCTCTCCGACACGGTCGCCGAGGCCGGTCCCGCGACCGTCATCTCGTTCGTCCTGGCCGCTGTGACCTGCGTCCTCACCGCGTTCTCCTTCGCGGAGCTGGGCGGCGCCATCCCGGTCTCGGGCAGTTCCTACTCCTACGCGTACGCGACCCTCGGCGAGGGTGTGGCGTTCCTGACCGGCTGGTGCCTGCTGCTGGAGTACGGCGTGTCGGTCTCGGCCGTCGCGGTGGGCTGGGGGCAGTACCTCAACGAGCTGCTGCAGAGCCTGACCGGCTGGCACCTGCCCGCCGCGCTCTCCAGCGGCCCCAGCGAGGGCGGTGTCGTCAATGTGCCCGCCGTGATCGTGATCGCGCTGGCCGCGACGCTGCTGGTGCGCGGGGTGCGGGAGAGCGCCCGCGCGACCGCGGCGATGGCCGTCCTGAAGATCGGCGTGCTGGTCCTCTTCTGCGTGATCGCCTTCACGGCCTACGAGGCGGGAAACCTGACCCCGTTCGCCGGGCACGGCGTCGCCGGGGTGACCGCCGGTGCCTCGGTGGCCTTCTTCTCGTACATCGGCTTCGACGCGATCACCACGGCCGGCGAGGAAGTGAAGAACCCGCGCAGGAACGTTCCGCTCGCCATCATGATCTGCATCGGTGTCGTCACGCTGCTCTACTGCCTGGTCGCCGTCGCCGCGATCGGCGCGATGTCGGCCGACGACGTCGCGGGCAAGCCCGCGGCCCTCTCCATGATCGTCAACCAGGTCACCGACTCGACCGTGGGCGGCGGCGTCATCGCCTTCGGCGCCGTGGTGGCCATCGCCTCCGTCGTCCTGGCGGTGATGTACGGGCAGACCCGCATCCTGATGTCGATGTCCCGCGACGGCCTGGTGCCCCGTGTCTTCGAGCGGATCTCGCCCGTGACGTCGACCCCCGTGGCCAACACGTGGATCGTCGCGGCGGTCTTCGCGGTACCGGCCGCCTTCGTGCCGCTCGACGTGGTGCTCGACCTGACCACCATCGGGACGCTCGCCGTGATGGTCGTGGTCAATGTGAGCGTGATCGCCCTGCGCCGCTCCAGGCCCGGACTGCCCCGCCCCTTCCGGGCCCCGCTGTTCCCGCTGACCCCGGTGCTCGGCGTCGTCTGCGGCGTCTACCTGATGTACGGCACGGGCTCGACCGCCTGGCTGCAGTTCGGTGCCTTCGTGTTGCTGGGCGTGCTGGTGTACCTCGGATACGGGCGGCGCCGCTCACGGCTGGCCGCCAGGGCCGCCGCGGCGGACGTGGCCGACGACGCTCCGCTGGAGTCGTCCTCTTCGCGGGCGTGACGCCGGAGCCGGGGACGGGGCCGGGGCGGCGACCGTGGCCGGCACAGCTGCCGGCGGGGGCTACCCGGACGCCGCCGGCAGGACGAACCAGACGGCCTTGCCGTGCGGCGTGGGGCGGTAGCCGGAGTCCGCGCTGAGGGTCCTGATCAGCAGCAGGCCGCGGCCGTCCTCAGCGAGCTCGTGCGGGTCCGCCTGCGGCACCGGGCCTTCCAGGTGCGCGGGGACGTCCGGGTTCCGGTCGTGCACCTCGACCTGGCAGCCGGTCGGCAGTATCTCCACCACCAGCTCGATGGGCTCGTCGTCGGCGGTGTGCGCCACCGCGTTGCCGACCAGTTCGGCAGTCAGCAGCTCGGCGGTGTCGCAGTCCGGCATGTCGATGTCCGCCAGAGCCTTGCGGATCAGGGCGCGGGCGAGAGGCACGGCGGCCGGGCTGTGCGGCAGCGACACATGCCAGGAAGCGGCTGCGGCGGCTGGGGCGGGGCCGAGGCCGGAGCCAGGTCGGGCAGCGGGGCTGGGGCCGGTATCAGGGCCTGGATCGTGGTCGGACAAGGGAATCGTTCCTTCGGCGGAAGAGCGCCCTGGTGACGGGCACCTCTCTACCGTACGAAGCGGACATTTCGCCGGGCAGGGGCAGTCGGGCCCCAAAGACGGGACCTTCGCCACATCCGTGAGCCGAGCCGCGCCCAGGCCCCGCGCTCCGAGTCGGCAAACCCGCCCCCCAAATCGGCGCCGCACGCCCGCATGCCCGCATGCCCGCACGCGCGCATGCCCCACCCGCGCACGCCCGCGCGCCCCACCCGCGCGGCCGATGCGCACCGCGAGGCGGGCGGCGATCTCGCACGCCCCGCCCGCGCACGCCCGCGTGACCCGCTCCTGCGCCCTCCGTGTCCGTCGCTGGTCCGCCACTATCGCGTACTCGTGACGACAGTCACATTACGGTGATAGCTTCGATGGGCAGGCACCAGCCGTCCGGCTGAAGGAGACCGTGCGTATGAGTCCGTTCACCGGTTCCGCGTCACCCACCGACGAGTGGCGGCATCTGCGCCTCACGCTCGACGGCGCGGTCGCCACCGTCACCCTCGCCCGTCCCGAGAAGCTCAACGCGCTCACCTTCGGCGCGTACGCGGATCTGCGCGATCTGCTGGCCGAACTCTCCCGGGACCGATCGGTCCGCGCCCTGGTACTCGGCGGTGAGGGCCGCGGTTTCTGCTCCGGCGGCGATGTGGACGAGATCATCGGCGCGACGCTCGGCATGGAGACCGACGCTCTGCTCGACTTCAACCGGATGACCGGCCAGGTCGTCCGGGCGCTGCGGGAGTGCCCGTTCCCGGTGATCGCGTCGGTGCACGGCATCGCCGCGGGCGCGGGCGCTGTGCTCGCCCTCGCCGCCGACTTCCGGGTCGCCGACCCCTCCGCCCGCTTCGCCTTCCTCTTCACCAAGGTCGGTCTGTCCGGCGGCGACATGGGCGCCGCCTACCTGCTGCCCCGCGTCGTCGGGCTGGGGCACGCCACCCGGCTGCTGATGCTCGGCGACCCGGTGCGCGCGCCCGAGGCGGAGCGCATCGGCCTGATCAGCCAGCTCGCCGACGAGGGGCGCGCCGATATCGAGGCCGCAGTCCTGGCCCGCCGCCTCGCGGAAGGGCCCGCGCTCGGCTACGCGCAGACCAAGGCCCTGCTCACCGCCGAACTGGACATGCCGCTCGCCGCCTCGATCGAGCTCGACGCGTCCACCCAGGCGCTGCTCATGCACAGCGCCGACTACGCCGAATTCCACGCGGCCTTCACCGGCAAACGCGCGCCGAAGTGGCGGGGGCGGTAGCGGTGACCACGGCCGCCCGGGTCGCGGTCATCGGCGGCGGGCCCGGCGGGCTCTACGCGGCGGCGTTACTCAAGCGGCTGCGCCCCCAGCGCGAGGTCACCGTCTGGGAGCGTGGCGCGGCCGATACGACCTTCGGCTTCGGGGTGGTCCTGTCCGACGAGACACTCGGCGGGATCGAACACGCCGACCCCGTCGTCTACGAGGCGCTGCGCCGCGAGTTCGTCCGCTGGGACACCATCGACGTGGTCCACCGAGGACGGGTGCTGACGTCCGGTGGGCACGGCTTCTCGGCGATCGGCCGCCGCAGACTGCTGGAGATCCTGCACCAGCGGTGCCGTTCCCTGGGCGTGCGGCTGCGCTTCCGTACCTCGGCTCCGCCCGCCGCCGAGCTCGCCCGCGACCACGACCTGGTGATCGCCGCCGACGGCGTGCACAGCGCCACCCGCTCCGCGCACGCCGCCGCCTTCGGCCCCCGGCTGACCACCCACCGCTGCCGCTACGTCTGGCTCGCCGCCGACTTCGCGTTCGACGCGTTCCGCTTCGAGATCGCAGAGACCGAGCACGGAGTGCTGCAACTGCACGGCTACCCGTACGCCCAGCCGCCGCCGGAGTCCGGTGCGCGACGCCACGCCGGGCCCGCCGCTACCGGCGCGAGCACCGTGATCGTCGAGGCGCGCGAGGAGGTGTGGCGCAGGGCCGGTCTTGACCGGTGCGGGGAACGGGAGTCCGCCGAAGCCTGCGCGAAGCTCTTCGCCGACGCCCTCGACGGGCGGCCGCTGCGGGGCAACAACTCCGCCTGGACGGCTTTCCGTACGGTCGTCAACGACCGCTGGTCGCATGGCTCGATCGTGCTGCTCGGTGACGCCGCGCACTCCGCCCACTTCTCCATCGGCTCCGGCACCAAGCTGGCCGTCGAGGACGCGCTGGCGCTGGCCGCCTGCCTGGAGGAGCAGCCCGGTGTGGCGCAGGCGCTGGCCGCGTACGAGGCGGAGCGGCGCCCCGTCGTGGCGTCGACGCAGCGCGCGGCCCGCGCGAGCCTGGAATGGTTCGAGGGGCTGGCCGGATATCTCGGTCAGCCACCGCGCCAGTTCGCCTTCAACCTCCTCACCCGCAGCCGTCGCGTCACCCACGACAACCTGCGGCTGCGCGACGCCGGTTTCGTCGCCGCCGTCGAACGTGAGGCGGCGGTGCCGCCGGGCACACCGCCGATGTTCACGCCGCTGCGGCTGCGCGGCCTGACGCTGCGCAACCGCGTCGTGGTGTCCCCGATGGACATGTACTCGGCCAAGGACGGCACGCCCGGCGATTTCCACCTCGTCCATCTCGGCGCCCGGGCGCTGGGCGGCGCCGGACTGGTGATGACCGAGATGGTCTGTGTCAGCCCGACCGGCAGGATCACGCCAGGCTGCGCGGGCCTGTACACGGCGGAACACGAGAGCGCCTGGCGACGTGTCGTCGCCTTCGCGCATGACGCGTCACCGGGCGCGGCGATCGGTGTCCAGCTCGGCCACAGTGGCCGTAAGGGCTCCACCCGGCTGATGTGGGAGGGCATCGACGATCCGCTGCCGGACGGCAACTGGCCGCTGGTCGCCCCGTCCGCCCTGCCCTACCGTCCCGGCGTCAGCCAGACACCGCACGCGCTGGACGCCACCGGACTGACGGAGATACGCGACCAGTTCGCCGACGCGGCGCGGCGCGCGGCCCGCGCGGGCTTCGACCTCCTCGAACTGCACTGCGCCCACGGCTATCTGCTCTCCGGCTTCCTGTCCCCGCTCACCAACCACCGCACCGACGGCTACGGCGGCGACCTGCGGGGCCGCCTGCGCTACCCGCTGGAGGTGTTCGACGCGGTACGGGCCGTCTGGCCCGCCGACGCGCCCATGACGGTGCGGGTCTCCGCCACGGACTGGGCGGACGGCGGCACCACGGTGGACGACGCGGTCGCCATCGCGGCCGCCTTCACCGCCCACGGAGCCGACGCCATCGATGTGTCCACCGGCCAGGTCGTACCGGACGAGACGCCCGATTACGGTCGCTCGTACCAGACCCCGTACGCCGACCGCATCCGCAACGAGCTGGGCGTACGGGTCATCGCTGTCGGCGCGATCTCCTCCTGGGACGACGTCAACTCCCTGATCCTCGCGGGCCGCGCCGACCTCTGCGCCCTGGCCCGGCCCCACCTCTACGACCCGCACTGGACCCTGCACGCCGCCGCCGAACAGGGCTACAGCGGGCCTGCGGCGCCCTGGCCGGCGCAGTACCAGGCGGGCAGCCGCCGACCACCCACCGGACGGGTCGACGGCCCCAAACCACGCCTGGCGCTGGGCTCGTAACCGAGGACGCCTACCGGTCCTGCCGGTCCTGAGCCGGTCCTGAGCCGGTCCGGTCCGCCCGGGACGCCGCCGGAAGCCGCGAGCCCGCCGCCTTCGCGGCGGCGGGCTCGTCCGGCTCTTCCGGGCTGTGCCAGGCTCTTCCGGTGTGGGGGTCCTCAGGGCTGTGCCGGCCCGATGGGCGTCAGCTGGCCGTGGACCGGACGGTCTTCATGACCTTCTTGATGTCGGCGCCGGTCAGCGCGTTCGGGACGCCCTGGTCCGCGTAGATCACCCAGCCGTGCATGGTGCCGTCGGGCAGCTTCTGCGCGATGCTGTGCACGACGGCCGTCGGGGGGACGCAGCTGCTCGGGCGGTTGGTGACGGTGACCTTGGCGGTCGCCGTGTAACCCTCGATGCCGCCCTGCTTCCACGGCTTGGCCTGGCTGACCTCGATCTTGGGCTTGTGGTCCGGGCCACCGTACGCGGCGAAGCCCCAGTTGCCCGCCCAGTTGCGGGCGTTCTCCTGGAGCGTGCCGTCCTTGCCGCCGCCGGTGGTGCCGACCGTCGCGAGCTGCCCCTTGCCCGCCTCGCCGAGGACCTTGGGGTTGGGGCTCGACTCGCAGCCGCCCTCGCGGAAGTTGGCGACACCGGTCATGACGACGATCGGCTTGCCGTCCTTGCCGGTGTAGGAGAGGGCGGTGTCCTGGGGGAGGACCTTCCACTTGGCGGCCCTGGCGGGCACGTCGTAGCGGAAGTGGTGCTTCTTCTGGGTCTGCGTCTGCCATCCCGCGACGAGCGGCTTGTCAGCCGAGGGGTTCGCCGAGCCGGAGGGGTCCGCCGCGCCAGGAGAGGACGGCTTGGATGCCCCGGACGAGGGCGCCTTGGACTTCGCCGCGCCGGAGCTGTCGTCCGTGGCCGTGTCGCCGTTGTCGTTGCATCCGCTCAGAACGAGGGCTATGCCGACACCGGCGGCCGCGAGCAGCGTCTTGTGGCGCCGCCGCCGCACCGGGGCGGACTGCTGGTGCTGATGGGGCTGAAGGTTTTGCTGAGAGTTGTGTGACCGAGACATGCCAGCACCCTATGTGGTCTGCGCTTCTTCCTGCCCGGCAGGAGGGTGCCAGGGCGGCGGGGCCGCCCGGGTGCCGACAGGAATGACGGCATCAGTCGTGACCTGTGGTGATCTTACGGGCGCGACGTGGGCGCGACGTGGGCGCGGCGGGGCGCTCGCGCGGCGTTCCCGGCGCACGGGAGCGCACAGCCGGGGCGGGCGGTGAGCACCGCACTCCGGGAACTCCTGCTCTTGGCCTGAAATAGGCCCATCCGTTGATGTCCGCTTTTTGTCATCACAAGTACGGATAGGCGTAACAGTGCCAACACCGCCATCCCGGGTGGAACTCGAACTCCGGGTCAGCACAAGGAGGAGCCGAACCGATCATGCGAATCTCCAGCACTACGAGCAGCACTACGGGCACCACCAGCACCGGGGCCGCTGCCGCGTCGCGCGGCGCGCATGCCGCCCGTACCGCCCGCACCGCCGCCGGGGTCACCGTCGTGGCCGCGGCGCTGCTGACCACCGGGCTGGCCACGAGCGGCGCGAGCGCCAACGGCCGCTCGGCGGACGACCGTGCCACAGTCGTGGCGGCCGCCACCCCCACCTGCAAGCTCAGCGGACTGAAGGTGACGCTGGACAAGGGCGGCGTGCCGGACGGCGTCCGGAACGGCATGAGCCACGCGGGCATCTACCTGCGGTTCAAGAACACCACCGACCACACCTGCGTACTCCGCGGCTATCCGGGCCTGGGGCTGGAAAGCGCGGACCGCAAGGCACTCCCCACCAAGGCCGAATGGGGCTCTACCTGGTACGCGAAGGACCCGGGAAAGACCAATGTCCGCATAGAGCCGGGTGACTCGGCGTGGGCGGACATGGCCTGGACCCAGTCGGGCACAGACGCGGTGGAAGCCGGATACCTGAAGGTCACGCCACCCGCCGAGACCAGGTCCGCGACCCTGCGGTTCGACCGGGTCGTGGACTGGGGGCGGCTGCAGGTGACGGCGTTGGCGGACCAGCCGCCGAAGATCGGCTGACGCCCGGCGAGCGGCCGGGGCCGCCGGACCTGGCGTGAAGCGGGGGTCAGTCGCTGTCCTGCCCGGTGGCGAAACGGCGCGCCTCGCGCCGGCCCGCGTAGCGTTCCTTGCGGTTGCCGGCCCTGGCCATGCGCTGCCGTTCCTTGATGCAGGAGCGCACACCGCATCCCGAACAGCAGGTGCGGCGGAACAGCAGCATGCCGGGGTGTTCCCACTGGCAGCGGGTGTCCGCGTCCTCCCGCGTCGGGTTCTGCGGCAGATCGCAGGCGCCGTAGCGGTGATCGTGGACGGGCCGGGGACGGTGCTCCATGAAGCGCACCCACAACGGCTTCGTCCTGTCCGTACGGGACATCTCGTTCCTTCCGGAACCGCCGCCCGGGCTCCCGGACCTTCCGGGCGGGCGGCTAGGTTCGCCACTTCATGGCGACACGCTCCTTCCTTTGTCCGCGGCACCGGCCGGGCGGAATCCCGTTCCCCTCGTGAGGGGATGTCCCGGTGAATACAGGTGGATGCACCAGGGTGACCACGCCATCCATGGCAGCCCCGGCTGGCAGTGGCTAGCCGATGAGGGTCGTTTTCGGGCGGACCACGCAGAATTCGTTGCCCTCAGGGTCGGCGAGGACCGTCCATGACTCGGTGCCGGTCTGGCCGACGTCCACCCGGCGTGCTCCCAGGGCGAGGACGCGCTCGATCTCGGCGTTCCGGTCCTCCGGTGCGGACGTCAGGTCCAGGTGGAGGCGGTTCTTGCCGGCCTTCTGGTCGGTCACCGGCATGAAGCAGATGCCGACCGGGGCGGTCTTGTCGGGGCCGATCACGACCTCGCGTTCGCGTTCGGAGAGGATCTTCCAGTTCAGCACCTGGGCCCAGAACCGGGCCAGCCCGGGCAGGTCGTGGGCGTCGATGACGATGTGGTGCAGCGCGATGGGCATGACGGCAGTGTGCCTGGTGGGGGGCAGGGTGATCGAACGGTTATCGGGCCCCCGGTCCGGGTGCACGTGCCGTGTGGTTACCGGAGTTGGGATGCGGCGAATTCCGCGCCCGCGTCCCGTAGCCGGGTGTGCAGTGCGGCGAAGACCCGCGCCGAGCGGTCGCCCGGCCAGTCGGCGGGCAGCAGGGCGGAGGGGAGCCCGGGGTCGGCGTACGGCAGCGCGCGCCAGGAGTCGAGCGCCAGCAGATAGTCCCGGTAGGCGTCCGCCGGGGGGAGGGACCGGCGGCGCGTCCAGCGGCGCAGGACCGGTTCGTGGGTGTCGAGGAAGGCGTGGTGCCGTGCGGCCAGGGCGTCCAGGTCCCACCAGCGGCGCACCGACTCCGCTGTGGGCTCGAATCCGGTGTGCGCGCCCTCGAACAGGTCCACGTACGGGGCGAGTTCCAGCCGCTCAAGGGTGTGCCGGGTCTCCTCGTACAGGTGGGCCGGGGCGATCCACACGCCCGGTGCCGCCGTGCCGAAGCCGAGGCGTGAGAGCCGGGAGCGCAGCAGGTGGCGCTTGTGGCGCTCGTGTTCCGGCACGGAGAAGACCGCCAGCAGCCAGCTGTCCGGTTCCTGGACCACGGGGCCGGGGCCTGCGGGGCCCGGCCGTTCGAAGCGTTCTTCTGGGGAGCCGGTGTGCGGGGAGCCGTCGGGCACGGTGGAAGCGGGCGGTGCGGTGTCCGGCCGGGCGGGGCCCGGCCGCGTGGGTAAGCGGCTGGCGCCGATGCGGCCGTAGATGCGCCGGTCGCCGTCGTCGAGGAGTTGGCGCGCCGCGTCCGACGGGGCGTAACCGGCGGCTCCGTCCGCTGTTTTCGCGGCGACGAGCAGTCCGCGCCGCTTGAGCCGGGAAACGGCGGACCGTACCGACGGCGGATCGACGCCCACCGCGCCGAGCAGCCGGATCAGGGCGGCCACCGGCACGGGGCCGCCCGGCGTTTTCCCGTGCCCACGGCCGTACGCGCCGTAGTACGTGACGATCAGGGAACGCGGGGTGTGCTGCGCGAGCGGGTCGGTCACGCGGTCACTCTAGATCGCCGCCGCGCAGCCGGTACCGCTGTAGCTTCCCGGTCGGGGTGCGGGGGAGGGCGTCGAGGAAGCGGACCTCCCGCGGGCACTTGTACGGGGCGAGCTTCCGGGCGGCGAACTCCCGTAAGGCCGCCGCCGTCTCCTCCCCGCGCGGCAGGCCCGGCGCGAGGACGACGTGGGCGACGACGACGGCGCCGCGCGCCTCGTCCGGGCGGCCGGTGACGGCCACTTCCACCACATCCGGGTGGTGTGTCAGGGCCTCCTCGACCTCGGGCCCGGCGACGTTGTACCCGGAGGTGATGATCATGTCGTCGGCGCGGGCCACGAAGCGGAAGTAGCCGTCTGGTTCCCGTACGTACGTGTCGCCGGTGAGGTTCCAGCCGTCGCGTACGTACTCCCGCTGCCGCTCGTCCGACAGATACCGGCAGCCGGTGGGGCCCCGTACCGCGAGGAGCCCCGGTTCGCCGTCGGGCAGCGGCGCGCCGTCGGGGCTCACCACCCGCGCCTCGAAGCCGGGGACCGGCAGCCCCGTCGTGCCGGGCCGGATCGCGTCGTCGGCGGCGGAGATGAAGATGTGCAGCAGCTCCGTGGCGCCGATTCCGTTGATCAGCCGCAGCCCCGTCGCCTCGTGCCAGGCGTGCCATACGGCCTCGGGCAGGTTCTCGCCCGCCGATACGCAGCGGCGCAGGGAGGAGATGTCGTGGCCGCCGCGGAGCCCGAGCATCGCCCGGTACGCGGTCGGCGCGGTGAACAGCACAGAGACCCGGTGCCGGGCGATGTCGGCGAGCAGCTTCGACGGGCCGCCCCAGTCGTCGAGCAGCGCCGACGCGCCCGCCCGCAGCGGAAAGATGACAAGACCGCCCAGGCCGAAGGTGAAACCCAGCGGTGGGCTGCCCGCGAACACATCGTCAGGGCGTGGCCGCAGCACGTGCGCGGAGAAGGTGTCGGCGATGGCCAGCACATCGCGGTGGAAGTGCATGCACCCCTTGGGGCGCCCCGTGGTGCCGGAGGTGAAGGCGATCAGGGCGACATCGTCGGCGGCGGTCGGCACGGCCTCGTACGAGCGGGGCCGCCCGGCGGCGAGCCGTAGCAGGTCATCGGGCTCGTCGGACCCGTAAGCGGCGATGCGTAGGCCAGGGACACCGGCCTCCTCAAGGTGGCTGAGCGAGTCGGCGGCGCACACCGCGTGCCGCACCTGGGCCATGGCGCAGATCGTGGCCAGCTCGTTCGGCCGCTGGCTGGCCAGCACGGTCACGGCGATGCCGCCCGCCTTCAGTATCGCCAGCCAGCAGGCGGCCAGCCACGGGGAGGTGTGGCCGCGCAGGAGCACCCGGTTTCCCGGACGTACGCCCAGGTCGGAGGTGAGGGCGTGGGCCAGCTGGTCGACGCGGCCGCGCAGTTCGCCGTACGTCCAGTGCTGCCCGTCGCCGCCGCGCAGCGCGATCCGGTCGGCGCCGAACCGCTCCGTGGTGGCGTCCAGCAACTCGGCCGCGCAGTTGAGCCTGTCGGGGTAGGCCGGGCCCGGCGGGCCGAGCAGCAGCGTGGGCCACTGGGCGGCGGGCGGCAGGTGTTCGCGGGCGAAGGTGTCGGTGTGGGCTGACGGCATGAACTCCATCGAGGATGCGCCCCCTACGGCCTGCCGTCCGGCCTGGCACCGGGCGGGGAAGTGCGGCAGTCCTGCCCTGAAGCTGCTTCGTCAGCGTAACGTGTTGGTGACGACAGTCAACATGCCGCGATAGAGGAGGATGCCGGTGTCCGCCTTCGCTCTCGACCCGCCGCAGCGGGAATGGTGTGCCACGCTGCGTGCCCTCGCCACCGAGCGGCTGCGCCCGCTCGCCGAGCGCGGAGCCCCGGGCCGGGTCAACCGCCCGCTGGTCGCCGCCCTCGGTGAACTGGGGCTGCTGCGGCGGCTGTTCCCCGACGACGGTCCGGTGCGCGCCCTCGACCTGTGCCTGCTGCGCGAATCGCTCGCCATGGAGTGCACGGAGGCGGAGACGGCGCTCGCCCTCCAGGGCCTCGGCGGCTACCCGCTCGTCCAGGCGGGCACCGAAGCGCAGCGCGCCCGCTGGCTGCCTGAGGTGGTGGCGGGCCGGGCGGTCGCCGCGTACGCGCTCAGTGAGAGCGGCGCGGGCTCCGACGCCGCCGCGCTCGCGCTCGCCGCCGAACCCGACGGCGAGGGCTGGCGGCTGACCGGCGAGAAGTGCTGGATCTCCAACGCGCCGGAGGCCGACTTCTACACCGTCTTCGCCCGCACCACCGCGCATGCCGGGTCCCGGGGCATCACGGCGTTCCTGCTTCCGGCGGACCGCCCCGGGCTCGGCGGACGGCCTCTCGACATGCTCAGCCCGCACCCCATCGGCAGCCTCACCTTCGACGCCGTGCCCGTCCGTCCCACCGATGTCCTCGGCGAGGTGGACGCGGGCTTCGGCGTGGCCATGCGGACCCTGAACCTGCTGCGGCCCAGCGTCGGCGCCTTCGCCGTCGGCATGGCGCAGTCCGCGCTGGACCTGTCCATCGCGCACGCGGGCGCGCGTACGGCGTTCGGCGGGCCGCTGAAGGACCTCCAGTCCGTCTCCCACCAGCTGGCCGAGATGGCCACCCGCACCGAGGCCGCGCGGCTGCTGGTCTACGCGGCGGCCGCCGCCTGCGACGCGGGCGGGCCCGGCATCGCACGGCACTCCGCGATGGCCAAGCTGTTCGCCACCGAGACCGCCCAGTACGTTGTCGACGCCGCCGTCCAGATCCACGGCGCCCGCGCCCTCCAGCACGGGCACCCGCTGGAGCACCTGTACCGCGAGGTGCGCGCGCCCCGGATCTACGAGGGCGCCACGGAGGTCCAGCGCACCATCATCGCGAAGGAGCTCTACCGGTGACCCTCGACCGCACCAACCCGCCCGAGCTGTCCCCGGCCACCGGCTTCACGCACGCCATCACCGCCACCGGTTCCCGGCTGGTCTTCCTGGCCGGGCAGACCGCGCTCGACGGCGGCGGCAAGGTCGTCGAAGGACCGCTCCCGGCCCAGTTCGAACGCGCCCTGAGCAATCTCCTCGCCGCGCTGCGCGCCGCCGGGGGAGCGCCCGAACACCTCGCCCGGGTCACCGTCTACGCCACCGACGTCGCCGACTACCGGGCGCACGCCGCCCAACTCGGGCGCGTATGGCAACGGCTGGCGGGCCGCGACTACCCGGCGATGGCGGTGATCGGCGTGGTCCGGCTGTGGGACGAGCAGGCGCTGGTCGAACTGGACGGGATCGCGATGCTGCCGTAGGCGCGAGGGCCACGTGGGTCCATGCCCCGCGCCATTGGCGGTACCCCGGTGGCGCGCACCGCCTTCCTCTGGAAAAACGGATCTATCCAAAGGAGGCACTGGTGACCAGATCCCCCCGCGCCGTCGCGGCTGCCGCGTTACTGATGGCTGGTTGCCTGGCGACCGCCGTTCTTCCCGCCGAGGCCGGAGCCGCCGAGGCCCAGCGCACGGACGACCCCGCGCGTACGGCCGACGCCGGGGAACCGGCGGCGCGCGGCGCGGACCCGGCGGCCGGGCCGATCACGGGCGATCCCCGGGCCGAGGCGGCCCCTGACCCGCCGAGGGGTCCGCACGCCCCGGTGGGCCGCCGCCTCGCCCCGCCCCGGGTCAGTCACGACGACTCGGTCACCGTCAGCTACTTCGACCTGGGCAACCTGGACATCGGCCCCGTGAGGGACCCGGGCCGCTACCGCACCCCCGTACGGGGCATGCTCACCGTGCCCGCCCGGTCCCCGGGCCGGCCCGCGCCGCTCGTCGTCGTCGGCCACATGCGGGCGGGCGGCTGCACGGCGGGCAAGGTCGCCTACCCCTGCCCCAGGGGAACGAAGGAGCGCCGCTACGACCGGGGCATGCGCTACCTCGCCGAAACGCTGTCCCAGAAGGGTTACGCCGTCCTCGTACCCGACCTCGCGCCCCTGTTCGTGGGGCAGAAGATCGTGGGCGGCTACGACCAGAAGGCCGCGTGGCTGGGCGTCATGGACGCGACGCGCGACAAGCTCGCCGCCGCCGTACGACGCGGCGACCGGGCGTTCGGCACCCGCCTCACCGGCCGCGTCGACACCTCGCGCGCCGCGCTGATCGCGCACTCCCGCTCGGCCTACGGCATCGCCCCGATGGCCCGCACCTGGCGGGCGGGCGCCCCGACGCGCCTCACGTCGGTGTTCGCGCTGACTCCCGCGTACGACGTCAACACCTTCCCCGGCCAGGACTTCTCACCCGCACCGCCGCCCGGGCTGCCGTACCTGACCGTGATCGGCGGCCTCGACGGCGACGTCAACATGATGGGCAACGCGCACCTCGCGCGGTACGTGACCCAGCGGCGCACGGCGCCCGCCGCCGCCGTGACGGTACGGGGCATCGGCCACTACCCGTTCAACCGCGAGGCCAGCCGCCACCACGAGGACGACCGCAAGGTATGCAGCAAGGCGTGCCCGACGGTCGCCGACCACGAAAGGCTGCTGCGCGGCGCGGCGGCCGACTGGCTGCACCAGACCCATCGCGGCGCGGGGCCGCCCCGCTACCCCCGCCACCTCACCGACCCGGCCGCCCCGGTGCCCGGCACCTTCCACGGCCGCTGGGCGCGCTGGCTGGTGAACACCCCCGCCCGCGGGCGCGTCGTACTCCTCGACCCGCGCCAGTCCACGGAGCGGCGGCAGCAGCCCGTCGTGCCCATCGGCGACGCCAGGACCAGGGTCTGCCGCTACTACCCGCCCATGGACCCCCGCGACCACCCCGACGCCTGCCCGCGGCCGGGGAGCGGCATCGTCAGCCGGAACACCGCCCACGTCCAGTGGGCGGGCTGGGAGAGGTCCGGCGGCGTACGCGTCACTCTGCCCCGCGCCAGCGCCGTGCGCCGGGCGCTGGCCCTCCAACTCAGCCCCTGGGGGATGCCCACGAAGGCCACGGCCGGGATGCCGCTGCGCGTCACGCTGCGGGACACGCGCGGGCGCGCGTCCACGGTCACCCTCCCCGCGAGCCACCCCGCCCTGACGGGAGTGCAGCGCGGCGCCGACCCGGAGAACTTCCAGATCTCGACCATCCGGGTGCCGCTCCGCGCGTTCGAGGGAGTCGACACGACCCGGCTGAGGGCACTCGAAGTCGGCGGCAGGGGCAAGGGATTCGGCGTACTGCTGCGCTCAGCGGAACTCGCCTCCTGAGCGGCGCCGCCAGCGACGCGGGGGGACGACACGGCCCCTGGCTCCGTGCCCCATGCCCCGTGCTCCGCTCCTCGGGCTCCGTGCGCCGTTCCCGGTGGTCCGTGCTCCGTGCTCCGTGCTCTGTCTGGCGCGGCGTCAGCCGACCAGCGCAGCTCGGCTGGTGACGGCCACTCGGCCGGTGACGGCCGCTCGCCCGGCGACGGTCAGCCGGTCAGCCGTCCGGCGACGGCCAGTGGGCCGACCGCCCCGGTGGCGCCCCGCTGACACACACCTGGTGACAAGCCCGGGTCGGGGTACACGTGAATGCGCGATGGACGCGACCGGGCGACTGGTGGAAATTTCGGGTAAAGGTAGGGCATGGTGCTGCGCTCACTGACACGGCTCCCGGTAGCGGGGCTTGATCTCGCGTTGGGCGTCCCCGTCCAGGCCGCACGCCGGGCCGTAGCGTCGGCCGACGCCGCGGCCCGGCTGGCGGTCGATGCCGTCGAAGCCGGGTTCCGGACCACGGCGGAGGTGTCCGCCGCCGCGGTCCGGGTCGGCCGGGTGGCCCGTAACACCGTGACGCCCGGCGCGGACATGTGGCGGGCCGGTTCCCGGGTGCATGTGGCGTTGCGGAGGAGGCCGGGCGCCGCCGGACGCGGCGCCCGCACTCTGGAGTCGGCGGTGAAGCGGGTGGCGCTCGCGCTGATGCGGCGGCCTGACGTGGTGAGCGCCTACTGGGACGGCGGGCTGGCGCGGCTGGTCGTACAGGTCACCGACGACGCTCTCACCGAGCACGTCGCGCGCGAGGCCCTGGAGTTGGCCGAACGGCACGGTCTTGAACACGCCGACGAGCGGCCGGATGAGCGGCAGGGCACGCCGGGGTGCGCGCACCCGGGGGCGGTCAGCGGTGTGCGGTCGGGGGCGCTGGCCCTGGTGTGCGATGTGGCGGGTATCGCCACGGCGGTGACGGCGCGGGCGGTCCGGCTGAAGAGCTCGCCCAAGCTGGTCACCGCGGCCGTGACCTTGCTGCGTGAGGACTCGCGGGTCCGGGCGGTGCTCCGCCACCGGCTGGGCGCCTCCGCGGCCGAGGTGGTGCTGGCGGCGGCCAACGCCGCCGCCCACGGCTTCGGCCAGTCACCCGGTGTCCTCGCGCTGGACGCCGCCCTGCGGACCAGCCAGGTGGTGGAGGCCCTCACCCGCGCCGCCGCGTTCGACGCGGCGCACGACACCCTGTGCGCGCCGGACCGGGCGAGCGTGTCGGGCCGCCGGGTCCCCCGGCCATCGATCGGCCGGTCCTCGGCGCAGGAGTACGCGGACCAGGCCGTCACCGGGAGCCTGGTGGGCGCGGCCGCGACGCTGCTGTTCGCCCGCAACGCGGAACAGGCGGCCGAGGCCGTGCTGGCGGGCTCGCCGAAGGCCGCCCGGTACGGCCCGGTGGCCTTCACCGCCGCGCTGGGCACCGCGCTGGCCCACCAGGACGTGCTGGTGCGCGACACCGAACGGCTGCGCCAACTGGAGCGCGTGGACACCGTCGTACTGCACCCCGACGCGCTGCGCAGCAACCGGCGCGCGGTACTCGAAGTGCACCCCAGCGTCGCACGGTGGAGCCACGACCGGCTCTGGCACGCCGCCGCGGCCGCGCTGCACCAGGACGCGTTCCCCGAGGCGTCCAGCGGCGAACCGGAGATCGGGCTGCGCCCGGTGCCGGGCGAAGGAGCGGCCGAGACCGGCTTGATGATCGCCTCGGCGCGCGGCAGGGACATCGGCACCGTCCTGGTCGGCTGGGAGCTCGATCCGCTGGCCGACGCGGTGCTGGACGCGGCACGCCGGGCCAGGCTGCACGTGGTGATCCCGGCTGACGCCTCACTCGGGGCCTTCGCCATGCTGGCCGACGAGGCCCCTACGGGGGAGCGCGCACTGGCTGACGTCGTGCGGCGGCTGCGTGAACAGGGGCGCGTCGTGGCGACCGTCGCCCGGGTGCCGGGGGAGGGCGCCGCGCGGCAGGACCTGAGTACGGAGGGGCAGGAGGTGCTGGACGGGCTGCTGGCCAGTGACCTGGCCGTGGCCGTCACCGATGACAGCAGCGCGGTGGTCTGGGGAGCGGACGTCCTGACCCTGGACGGACTGGCCGGAGTGTGGCGGCTGCTGGCGGCTGTCCCCGCCGCGCGCAAGACCGACCGGCAGGCGAAGGTCCTCGCCGAGGCAGGCGCCACGCTGTCCGGTCTCATGGTCATGACGGGCAGGTCCTGGCCCCGGCACGCGCTGTTCGCCCTGGGCTGCCGCATCAACCCGGTCAACGCGGCGGCGGCCGCCGCCTTGTTCGTGGGCTGGCGGTCGGCTTCCGCTGTGGCCGCCACGACGGTGCCCCCGCCACGGCCCCAGGTTCCCTGGCACGCCCTGCACCCCGACGAGGCAGTCGCCCGGCTGGCCGCCACGGCCCGCCCCGCCCCGAGCCCGGTCAGCGCGCTGCGTACCACCGTCAGCGAGCAGGCCGCGGCCATCGCGCGGCTGCCGGTCTTCACCCCCGTACGCCTCTCGGCGCGGCTGTTCACCGCGGTGGTGGCGGAACTGAACGATCCGCTCACTCCGGTGCTCGCCGTCGGCGCTGCGGCGTCCGCGGTGCTGGGGGCGCCCGTGGACGCCCTGCTGGTGACCGGTGCCATGGGAGTCAACGCCGTCTTCGGCGGTGTGCAGCGGCTGCGTGCCGAGCGGGCACTGGCCACGCTCGCGGTGGGGCAGCGCCGGCAAGCGCGCCGTGCCGCCGCCGCGGACAGCGAGGCGGCCACCGTCGAGGCGGCCAAGCTCATGCCGGGTGAGGTGATCGAGCTGCGCACCGGTGACGTCGTGCCCGCTGACGCGCGCCTGCTGGAGGTCACCGGCCTGGAGGTGGACGAGTCCTCACTGACCGGTGAGTCGCTTCCCGCGTCCAAACAGCTGGCCGCGACCCCGGAGGCGGTGGTCTCGGACCGCGGCTGCATGGTGTTCGAGGGAACCACCGTCGTCGCCGGGCACGCCCAGGCGGTGGTCGTCGCCACCGGCGACCAGACCGAGGCGGGGCGGGCAGCCCACCTGGCGTCCCGCAGCTCGGTCGCCGGAGGTGTGCAGGAACGGTTGCGCGAGCTGACCCGCAAGGTACTGCCGCTCACCCTGGCGGGCGGGGCGGCGGTCACCGTCCTGGCGCTGCTGCGCGGTCGGCCCGTGAACGAAGCCGTCGGCGGTGGCGTGGCGGTCGCGGTGGCCGCCGTCCCCGAGGGCCTGCCGCTGGTGGCGACGGTGGCGCAGATGGCCGCGGCCCGCCGCCTCAGCCGCCACGGTGTCCTGGTGCGCACCCCCAGGGCGCTGGAAGCGCTGGGCCGCATGGACACCATCTGCTTCGACAAGACCGGCACCCTCACCGAGAACCGGCTGCGCCTGGTCCACACGGTCACCGCGGACGGCAGGACCGACGCGGCGGACGGCTCACCGTCCGACCCGGTCCTGCGGGTGGCGGCCCGGGCCTGCCCGCTGACCACCAAGGAGATCGGCCACGCCCACACCACCGACGAAGCCGTCCTGGCCGCCGCACCACCCGATCCGCACTGGAAGCAGACAGCCGCTCAGGCCTTCGAAGCCAGCCGTGGCTACGCCTGCGCGATCGGCCGCGAGGCCGACGGCCCGCCTGTGCTCGTCGTCAAGGGAGCCCCGGAGATGGTCCTGCCGTGCTGCGAAGGCGCCGGTGCGGACGCCCCCAAGGCGGCGCAGACCCTGGCCGCCCAGGGCCTGCGGATTCTCGCCGTGGCGCAGCGCGCACTCAGCCCCGGCGAGACGGACGACCTCTTCGGCCGCCCCCTGAAGGGGCTCCGCCTGGTCGGCTTCGTAGCCCTGGCCGACACCCCGCGCGCCAGCTCGGAACCCCTGGTCGCCGACCTGATCAGCGCCGGGGTACGCCCGGTGATCCTGACCGGCGACCACCCCCGCACCGCCCGCGCGATCGCGGTCGGCCTCGGGTGGCCGGAGGACGTCGCGGTGGCCACGGGGGACGAACTGGCGGCCCTGGACCGCTCCGGACGAGCCCGGCTGCTCGCCGGGTGCGGCGTCATCGCCCGCGTCGCGCCCGAGCAGAAACTCCAGGTCGTCGAGGCCCTCCAGGAAGCCGGGCGGGTCGTGGCGATGGTCGGCGACGGGGCCAACGACGCCGCGGCCATCCGCGCCGCCGACATCGGCATCGGCATCGCCGTACGCGGCTCCGCCGCCGCGCGCAACGCCGCCGACCTGGTCCTCACCACCAAGGAACTGACCCCCCTGGTCGCCGCCGTCGAGGAAGGCCGGGCCCTGTGGCGCAGTGTCGCCGACGCCATCAGCATCCTCATCGGCGGCAACGCGGGAGAAGTCGGGTTCGCCGTCGTCGGCACCCTCGTCTCCGGCGCCTCGCCCCTGTCGACCCGTCAACTGCTGCTGGTCAACCTGCTGACCGACATGTTCCCCGCCATGGCCGTGGCGGTCACCCCGCAGGACGAGCCGAACCCGGAACCTCCCCAGCACACCGATGCCGCGCAGTCGCCGGTCGCCATCGCCGCCCTCGGAGAGCCACTGACCCGGCAGATCCGTCAGCGGGGGTTGATCACCGCACTCGGCGCGGGTACGGCATGGCTCATCGGCGCTCTCACCCCCGGAACGGCGCGCCGCACCAGCACCATGGCCCTGTGCGGCCTGGTCGGCGCCCAGCTGGCCCAGACCCTCACCGGCCGTCGCCGCAGCCCCCTGGTCCTGGCCACCGCGCTCGGCTCCGCCATCGCCCTGGCCGCCCTGGTGCAGACACCCGTCCTCAGCCACTTCTTCGGCTGCACCCCGCTGGGCCCGCTGGCCTGGGCGGGAGTCGCCGCCGCCATCACCGTCGCCGCCATCGGCCCGCACACCCTGGCACCCCTCGAACGCACCCTGACGGACCTGGCCCGTCGGCACGTTGTGGCGTCATGAGGGGGCGCCGCGCCGCCGACAGCTCGCTCCGGCACCCGGATGAGTGTCCGGCTCGCGCGGTGGCACCCGTGCACGCGCCTCGCGCGTGCATCCCGCCGACGGTGCTCGGTGGAGGGCAGGGTGGCACCCGTGCGCGCGCCTCGCGCGCCCCCAAACCCACTGCCGCGCGCTGTGAAGACCGCGGCTGGAGTCCTACCAAGATCGAGAAGGTCGCGTCTGGCCGGGGCGGCATGCCCGAAGCGAGGGAAGGTACGGCATGAAGGACAGGAAGACAGGGTGGTTCGACGAGGGGCCCGCGGGCCTGCCGCCGTCGATGGCGCGGCTCCAGCCCAAAGGGCCCTACCCGAACGGCTGGTTCGCTCTGGCCGGGAGCGACGAGCTGCGGCGGGGCAGGGTCCTCACCCGGCGGTTGATGGAGGAGGACGTCGTGCTGTACCGCACGGCCAGCGGGCGGCTGTGCGCCTCCGGGGCGCACTGTCCCCACATGGGCGCCCACCTCGGTTACGGCGGGACGGTACGCGGCGAGAACATCGTCTGCCCCTTCCACAACTTCGAGTACGGCCCGGACGGGGCCTGTCTCAAGACCAGGTACGGCACTCCGCCGCCGCCCAAGGCCCGTCTGTCGACGATGGAGTGCTGCGAAGTGGACGGCCTGGTCTTCGTGTGGCGGCACGCGCTGGGAGAACCGCCGTCCTGGCAGATCGACCCGCGGCCGACCGAGGGCTTCTCCAAGCCGCACAGCACCGTCCGGGCACTCGTGGAGTATCCGCAGGACGTGCTGGAGAACATCGTGGACTACGGACACTTCCTGCCGGTGCACGGGATCGGCCACGAAGTCATCGAGGAGCCGTGGTTCGACGGGGTGCGTATGGGGGCGACGTACCGGTTCTTCGCGGCCAAGTCCACGAAGAAGTCGGCGTGGGCGTCGGCGGTCTCGCCGAAGGCGAAGGTCGTGGTCCAGGGCGTCGGCGTGGGCTGTACGGAGATCGAGGTGCCCCAGCTCGGCATCCAGGTCCGCACCCGGTTCTGCCCCACCCCCGTGGACGCCGCCCATGTGGACCTGCGCCTGGCGATCAGCACCCGGTTCACCAGACTCGGCGACGGCCGGGCCACCGAGGCCCTCGCCGCGCTGACCGCCCGGTCGCTCACCGCGCTGTTCTGGTACGACACCAGCAAGGACTTCCCCATCTGGGAGCACCGCAGGTACGCACAGCGGCCCCGGCTCACCAGGGGAGACGGGCCGATCACCAAGTTCCGGCGCTGGTCCCGGCAGTTCTACACCCCATCGGAGAGCGACGCCCCCGAGCTCGCGGCGACCAGGGGGCATCAGCCGTGACCAACGTGCCCGGATGGCTCAGCCGCCAGGGCCCCGTGCGTTCCCGCTGTGCGGAGTGCGCCCCGCGCCGAGGGCGTGCGGCGGCAGGCCCGGCTCAGATGTCGCGGAAGATCTCGATCTGCGCGCCGATCGAGTTCAGCCGCTCCGCCAGGTCCTCGTACCCCCGGTTGATGACATAGACGTTGCGCAGCACCGAGGTGCCCTCGGCCGCCATCATCGCCAGCAGCACCACCACGGCGGGCCGCAGTGCGGGCGGGCACATCATCTCCGCGGAGCGCCACCGGGTCGGGCCCTCGACCAGCACCCGGTGCGGGTCGAGCAGCTTGACCCCGGCGCCGAGGCGGTTGAGGTCGGTGAGGTAGATCGCCCGGTTGTCGTAGACCCAGTCGTGGATCAGTGTCGAGCCCTGCGCGCTGGCCGCGATGGCCGCGAAGAAGGGCACGTTGTCGATGTTGATCCCCGGGAAGGGCATGGGGTGGATCTTGTCGAGGGGCGCACTCAGCTTGGACGGCCTGACGGCCAGGTCGACCAGCCGGGTACGGCCGTTGTTCGCCGGGTACTCCGCGCTCCGCTCGTAGTCGAGGCCCATCTCCTCCAGCACGGCGAGTTCGATCTCAAGGAACTCGATCGGGACGCGCTGGATCGTCAGCCCCGACTGGGTCACCACGGCCGCCGCGAGCAGGCTCATGGCCTCGACCGGGTCCTCCGACGGCGCGTAGTCCACATCGCGGTCGATCTGCCCGACGCCGTGCACCGTCAGCGTCGTCGTACCGACGCCCTCGACCCGTACGCCCAGCTCCTCCAGGAAGAAGCACAGGTCCTGCACCATGTAGTTGGAGCTGGCGTTGCGGATCACACTGACGCCCTCGTACTGGGCGGCGGCGAGCAGCGCGTTCTCGGTGACGGTGTCGCCGCGTTCGGTCAGCACGATGGGGCGGGTCGGGGCGACGTCGCGGTCGACCTCGGCGTGGTACATCCCGTCGGTGGCCGTGACCTCAAGGCCGAAGTGGCGCAGTGCCGTCATGTGCGGCTGGACGGTGCGGGTGCCGAGGTCGCAGCCACCGGCGTAGGGGATACGGAACCGGTCCACGCGGTGCAGCAGCGGGCCGAGGAACATGATGACGCTACGGGTCCGCCGGGCGGCGTCCAGGTCCATGGCGTCCAGGTCGAGTTCGGCCGGGGGCACGATTTCCAGGTCGTTGCCGTCGTTGATCCAGCGGGCGCGGACGCCGATGCTGCCCAGCACCTCCAGGATGCGGTAGACCTCTTCGATTCTGGCCACCCGGCGCAGCGTCGTACGGCCCGAGTTGAGCAGCGACGCGCACAGCAGCGCCACACAGGCGTTCTTGCTCGTCTTGACGTCGATGGAGCCCGACAGCTGGCGGCCGCCGACCACGCGCAGATGCATCGGTCCCGCGTAACCGAGGGACACGATCTCGCTGTCGAGCGCCTCACCGATGCGGGCGATCATCTCAAGGCTGATGTTCTGATTTCCTCGCTCAATGCGGTTGACAGCGCTCTGGCTGGTGCCGAGCGCCTCTGCTAGCTCCGACTGCGTCCAGCCACGGTGCTGACGTGCGTCGCGAATGAGCTTCCCGATACGGGCGAGGTAGGCGTCTGTCATGGGCTCAATGTTATCTCAGATATGAGATGAGGTCATGCTGGCTGGCCGACGTGGCGCGTCGCAGGCCGGGCCCGGATGTCCGGCCCGGCGCGCCTGGCGCCGACCGCTGAACCTCCGGCGGCTCGGTGGTCCCGCGGGAGCGGCGCCCGCGAGGCCGACGCCTTCGGCGGGGTCCCGCGAAGAGTCGCCCCGAGGCAAGCATTTGCCTGTCGGCTGTCATTGCCGCGCCACTTGGCGTGCTCTTAGCGTTTCGCCCGGCTGAGATTCACCGGCCACACGGATGCGAGTCGTTCCCCGCGCTACTCGAAAGAGGTCTCCCCATGCGCCCTTCCCTTGCCCGCCGTACGCGAACTGTTCTGACGAGTCGCCCCCGCCGGACCCTGGGTGCGGCGGTCGGCGCGGGTGCCGTGCTGTTCGGCCTCCTCGCGGTGCCGAGCGCCGGTGCCGCCGGCGACAAGACGTCGGGCGACAGCGCCTCGGCCGTGCGCTTCCCCGCCAGCCAGCGGGCCGCCCACGCCGCCCCGGCGTCGGATGAGATCTCCAAGGT
The DNA here is from genome assembly GCF_059026195.1 of Streptomyces sp. A01. Taxonomy (NCBI): domain Bacteria; kingdom Bacillati; phylum Actinomycetota; class Actinomycetes; order Kitasatosporales; family Streptomycetaceae; genus Streptomyces; species Streptomyces sp. A01. The sequence goes on from NZ_JBWLKN010000038.1 coordinate 55,063, forward strand.
GCGGGTCACCCGCAACGAGGTGCCGGTCAAGCCGGGCAGCAAGACCAAGGTGACCGTGACGGTCGACTCGCCCGAGGCCGGGCACATCTGGGTCTACCTCGACCGGGTGCACGTCGGCGAGATGGGTCCCCAGTGGGCCAACGGCCCGCACCCGGGCCTGACCGCCAAGCCCGACAAGAAGTGCGTCGCCTTCGACGACCCGAAGAACATCGGCATAGGCACCGGCTTCAAGTGCCCCACCCCGGCGGGTTCTTCCAAGGTGGTCTTCACGGTCAAGGTCCCGAAGAACCTCCCGTCCGGGGCCGTGGCGTTCTTCGACGCCTACCACCAGGTGGGCTCATCCATGTGGAACGCCGGGTCCTTCTCCGGCGGCTTCGGCGTGAAGTAACCCCCGGCGTCACCCCCAGCCCACCGCTACCACCGTCACCGCCGCCGCCAGCGCCACCGTCACCGCCTCACCACCGGCTCGGAAGCCGCTGAAGCGTCCTCAGCGGTCCCGTTGCCGGATATCGGCGAGGAGCGGTGCGAAGTACCCACCGTCCTCCTCGGCGAAGGCCGTGAGCATGGCCGTGGCGTTGGCGCGGTCGGTCTCGTCGGGGTCTTCCGCGGCCAGCTCGTTCTCCAGCACCCACGTTTCGAGCATGATGGAGTAGCCGACGAGCACGTCGGGGCCGCCCGCGGCGTCCAGCGTGGATGTGGCGATGCGACGGACCACGTCCCGCAGTGGCGCGCGTTCGTCGGGGTCACCCGGTGCGAAGGCCATCTTGACGACCTCGTTGAGGTCGATCGCGAGCGGTGCGACGACGGCGAATTCGAAGTCGAGCAGCGCGACGACCCGGCCGTCGTGCCACAGGGTGTTCGGTGTGCAGAAGCCGCCGTGGTTCAGCGCCTTGGGCGCTTTGGGCAGGGCGGCCCAGAAGAGGTCGAGTGCCCGGCCGAGCCCCTTGGCCTGGGGCGCGGTGAGTTCTCCCGCGGTGACGAGCCGGTTGAGGCCGGCCGTCGCTTGCGCCGGGCTTGGGGAGAAGAACGGCGAGCGGGAGCGGGCGTGCCGTGCGGCGGCGGCCACGTCGACGTGGTGGACGTGACGGGCTCGTTCCCACATCTGCTCGATGGCGCGTGACCGGGCTGTGGGGTCCAGCGACGGCCAGACCTCCTCAAGGTTCTCTCCGGCCACTCGCCGGGTCAGCACCCACTCATGACCGTGCCGGACGCCCGCGTCGATGATGGCGGGATAGCCGACTTCCGTGGGAAGAAGTCTCGCCAGGCGTTCCTCACGGAGCAGATCCGCTGTTCCCGGCCTGGTCGCGACACGCACGACAAGCTCATCGGCCAGCCACGTGGCGTTGGTCCAGCCCCGGCCGTGTTCGGCGCTGGCAAGGTCTGCTCCATGTTCGCGCAGGACCGCCTCGGCCACGCGTCGGGGAACCAGAGGTGCTGATGTCGCCGTGCGTCACGGCGGTCACGTTAACAGGGGCACGAAGCGGCGGACCAGTCATTTCGACGGCCTCAGATCGTGCCAGGGCCCGCTCGGCGGGAGGGGAGAGGCGTCAGCGGTAGGGGAGAGGCGGGGGGACAGGTGCGGAGGCCGTCCGTGCAAGGGCGCGCGCTACTGACCTGTCTCAAGGAATCTAGTCGTCGACGAGCTTTTGACCTGGTGGGACTTGGTTGGCTGAGACGGGAGACTCCT
>NZ_JBWLKN010000039.1:0-55698 GCF_059026195.1 Streptomyces sp. A01
AAGCCGCGGTCTGGTCTGAATTTGTTTCCAGTGGCCGTTGGAGGGCCTTTGCCTTTCGGCTGCTCCGACTTTATCAGGTCTCCCTGAGTCGAATTCCCACCCCCTCTGCGGAACCTTCTCAGCGCACAAGTACGCCGGGTTCCCGGTGAGGTGGAGCCGTAAACGTACTGGACGGCCGCGCCCGGAGGCAAATCGAGGCCGGGCACGGCCGTCGAGAGGGTGATGGGGCGTCAGACCTCGATGACCACAGGGAGGATCATCGGCCGACGGCGGTAGCTGTCGGACACCCACTTGCCGATCGCACGCCGTACGAGCTGCTGAAGCTGGTGCGGCTCAGCGACGCCGTCCGAAGCGGATTTGGCCAGCGCTTCCTCGATCTTCGGGGCCACGGCGACGAATGCGGAATCGTCGATGCCGGAGCCACGGGCCTGGATATGCGGGCCCCCGACGATCTTGCCGGTCGTACTGTCCACCACGATGAAGACGGAGATGATGCCCTCGTCTCCCAGGATGCGCCGGTCCTTGAGGGAGGACTCCGTGACATCGCCGACCGACAGGCCGTCCACGTACACATAGCCCGCCTGCACCTTGCCGACGATCTTGGCGATGCCGTCCACCAAGTCGACGACGACGCCGTCCTCGGCGATGACCACCCGGTCCTTGGGCACACCGGTCAACGCGCCGAGTTCCGCGTTGGCGCGCAGATGGCGCCATTCACCGTGGACGGGCATGAGGTTGCGCGGCTTGCAGATGTTGTAGAAGTACAGCAGCTCACCGGCGGACGCGTGGCCGGAGACGTGCACCTTCGCATTGCCCTTATGGATGACGTTCGCGCCCCAGCGCGTCAAGCCGTTGATGACCCGGTACACCGCGTTCTCGTTACCGGGGATCAGCGACGAGGCCAGGATGACCGTGTCGCCCTGCACGATGCGGATCTGATGATCACGGTTGGCCATGCGGGACAGCGCCGCCATCGGTTCGCCCTGTGACCCCGTACAGACCAGGACGACCTCGTCGTCCGGCAGGTCGTCCAGGACGCGGACGTCGACGACGAGCCCGGCGGGGACGCGCAGATAGCCCAGGTCACGGGCGATGCCCATGTTGCGGACCATCGATCTGCCGACGAAGGCGACGCGCCGCCCGAACTCGTGGGCGGCGTCGAGGATCTGCTGGATACGGTGCACGTGGCTGGCGAAGCTGGCCACGATGATCCGCTTGTCCGCGCTGGCGAAAACCTGGCGCAGGACGTTCGAGATGTCCCGCTCAGGTGCGACGAAGCCGGGGACCTCGGCGTTCGTGGAGTCCGAGAGCAGCAGGTCGATGCCCTCCTCGCCGAGCTTCGCGAAGGCGGGCAGGTCGGTCAGGCGGCCGTCGAGCGGAAGCTGATCCATCTTGAAGTCGCCGGTGTGGACGACCATGCCCGCCGGGGTCCTGATGGCGACGGCGAGGGCGTCCGGAATGGAGTGGTTCACCGCGACGAACTCGCAGGCGAAGGGGCCGATCCGTTCCTCGTGCCCCTCCTTCACCTCAAGGGTGTACGGCCGGATGCGGTGCTCCTGGAGCTTCGCCTCGATCAGTGCGAGCGTCAGCTTGGAGCCGATCAGCGGGATGTCCGGCTTTTCGCGCAGCAGGTAGGGGACGCCGCCGATGTGGTCCTCGTGGCCGTGCGTGAGCACGATGCCGTCGATGTCGCCGAGGCGGTCCCGGATGGACGAGAAGTCCGGCAGGATCAAGTCAACTCCGGGCTGCTCCTCCTCGGGGAAGAGCACTCCGCAGTCGACGATCAACAGCCGTCCACCGTATTCGAAGACGGTCATATTGCGGCCGATTTCGCCCAGCCCGCCGAGCGGGGTGACGCGCAGGCCGTCCTTGGGAAGCTTCGGCGGTGAGCCGAGCTCTGGATGCGGATGACTCAAAAGACTCTCCTCACCACGCGCGCCACATGTCCCCTGGTCTCCGAAGGGAGCACACAGGGAGGCACGTGGCGCGGGTGACATTCGTGCACTTGCAGTTAGGGCGGTATGAAGTTGTGAAGTCTGTGGTTACAGCTGTACCCCGCCAGCGGCAAGATCGCGCTTGAGCTGCTCGGTTTCCTCGGGAGAGAGCTCCACGAGGGGCAGTCGCAGCGGGCCTGCGGGCAGGCCCTGGAGCGTGAGCGCGGCCTTCGTCGTGATGACGCCCTGGGTGCGGAACATGCCGGTGAAGACCGGAAGCAGCTGCTGGTGGATCTCGGTCGCCTTCGCGACGTCCCCGGTCAGGTGCGCGTCGAGCAGGGAGCGCAGCTCGGGGCTGACGAGGTGGCCGACGACGGAGACGAACCCGACGGCGCCGACGGAGAGCAGCGGCAGGTTCAGCATGTCGTCGCCCGAGTACCAGGCGAGCCGCGAGCGGGCGATGGCCCAGCTGGCGCGGCCGAGGTCGCCCTTGGCGTCCTTGTTGGCGACGACGCGCGGGTGCTCAGCGAGCCTGACCATGGTCTCGGTGCTGATCGGGACGCCGCTGCGGCCAGGGATGTCGTACAGCATGACCGGCAGCTCGGTGGCGTCGGCGATGGCCGTGAAGTGCCGGAGCAGGCCCTCCTGCGGGGGCTTGCTGTAGTACGGCGTGACCGCGAGCAGACCGTGGGCGCCGGCCTTGGCGGCGGCGCGGGCCAGCTCGACGCTGTGCCGGGTGTCGTTGGTGCCGGCTCCGGCGACGACATGGGCGCGCTCCCCGACCGCTTCCACGACGGCCCGTACGAGCTGGGCTTTTTCCGCATCGCTGGTCGTGGGGGACTCACCGGTGGTGCCGTTGATGATCAGTCCGTCGTTGCCGGCGTCCACCAGGTGGGCGGCAAGCCGCTGAGCGCCGTCGAGATCGAGCGCGCCGTCAGCCGTGAACGGCGTGACCATGGCGGTCAGCACGCGCCCGAAGGGGGTCTGCGATGTGGAAGTCGGGGCCATAGGCACCACGCTACTCGCAGCGCACCCTACCGTGCGCCCTCGGGGGACCCGCGACGCCGTCAGGGTGTCCGAGGAAAGCGGGAGAAAACCAGCCAAGGTCGGGGAGGCTGGGGAAAATTCTTGAGGAATCTTGAGAAAAAGGGCACCGGCACTGCCTGCTCGGGGGTTCAGACAGTGCCGGGCCCGTTTGATCAGCCTAGATGAACTTCATGAAACGCCGCAATACGGACATCTCGTCGCACGGTCCGGACACCAGCGCCTACGGGGCGACGCGCCCGTTGGCGTTGAACGCCGCGTGGGTGAGCGGCATCAGCCGGGCCCACTCGGCCTCCATCAGCTCGCCGACCATCTCGATCTCCCGCTGCGGGAAGGACGGCACGGCCGCCTGCTCGTGCTGGGTGCGCAGGCCGAGGAAGTGCATCAGGGACCGCGCGTTGCACGTCGCGTACATCGAGGAGTACAGGCCGACCGGGAGCACGGCGCGCGCGACCTCGCGGGCGACTCCGGCGTCGAGCATCTCCTGGTAGGCCTCGTAGGCGTGGCCGTAGGAGTCCTCCATGATCTTGCCCGTGAGGTGCTGCTGCGCCTGGGTGCCCTCGACGAACTGGTACTTGCCGGGGCGGCCCTGCTGGACCAGCTTGCGGGACTCTCCTGGGATATAGAAGACGGGCTGCAGCTCGCGGTAGCGGCCGGACTCCTCGTTGTACGACCAGCCCACGCGGTGCCGCATGAACTCACGGAAGACGAAGATCGGGGCGCCCACGAAGAAGGTCATCGAGTTGTGCTCGAAGGGGCTGCCGTGCCGGTCCCGCATCAGGAAGTTGATGAGCCCCTTGGAGCGCTCCGGGTCTTTCTGCAGTTCCTCCAGCGATTGCTCGCCCGCTGTGGAGACCCGTGCGGCCCACAGCACATCGGAGTCGGAAGCGCTGTGTTTGACCAGCTCAACGGTCATGTCACTGCGGAAACTGGCCGTGGCGCTCGCTTCGGGAGTGTCGGTCACTGAGAGGGTCCTTCCAGTTGCTTCGCTCGGGCGGCGCCCAGCTTACGGGCCACCACCGACAGTCGCGGCGGACACCTCCGACCGGGTGGTTGCGGGACAAAACGGACCCCGATGGCGGAGTCGGAAGAGGCGATTGATATTTTTCTCCTCAGTTGCCCGATACGGGCACGACAGGGGCAGCTCATACGTTCCTCCCACAGATGCCCTATTCGCGCGGCCGCCGCGCCCGAGTTCACAGGAGAGCGCCAAATGTTCCGCCGGCGAGAGCCCGTGCCGTTCGCCTTCGTCGCCGAAGCCGACCGGTTCCGCAGCAACGTGACGCCGCCGCCCCGAGAACCGTCGACGCGCTCCCAGATAGCCGGGCGAACCCTGGTCGGGCTCACCATAGCGGCGGGATTCGCCGGGGCCCTGCTGTTCGGCATGCCGTCCCTGGACTCCGGCTCACACACCACTCACCGGGTGCCGCACTCGGAAGCGGCCGAGGGCCACTGAGCGGTAACCTCACGCACCGACAGCCCCATCGAGCTGCTGGTGAGTGAGGACGACCGTGCCCCTGCCCTTTCTGACGGCTGACCGCGAGTTCGACGATCCGGCCACCGCCGCCCCGCTGCCCTACGAGAGCCAGGATCAGTGGCACCGCCCGTACCGGCCCGGGCCGTGGCGGGTCGCGCTGGCCGCCGTACTGCTGCTGCTCACGTCCTTCGTCCTGCTGTCAGCCATGATCATCGCGCTCGCGGGCTCCCTGCCCGGGGCCGGTGTGTGCGTGGCCATCGCCGCTCTGATCATCGCCGTCGCCGTACGGCTGCTGCGGGTCGGCGTCTGGGTGAGCGAGAGCGGGCTCCGCCAGACCGGTTTCCTGCGCACCGTGACGTTGAGCTGGCAGCAGGTCGCCTCGGTCCGCACGGGGCAGCAGCCGGTGAAGCTGCTGGGGCTGCCGCGTACGGTGCAGGGCCAGGCGCTGATCATCACCACGGCGGACGGCGCGCCGCTCCGTACGCTGATCACCGACCACAACAGCGACTTCCTCAGCCGCCCCGGGGCGTTCGACCGGGCCGCCGCCACCATCAAGGCATGGGCCGCCCAGCACGCGTGAGCACTGCGGCGCGCGCGGTCCGCCAACGCGTCAGGCCCTCGCCGACGCGATGGGCCGGCGAGGGCCTGACGAGCAGATCAGCGGCGCCGCCGCCCCGTACCACCGGCTAGCCGCGCACCGGCTGCCCGTCGCGCAGGTTGATGGCGCGCTGCATCGCCTTACGCGCGCGCGGCGTATCGCGGGCGTCGTAGTAGGCGATGGCCAGCCGGAACCAGACACGCCAGTCGTCCGGGGCCGCCTCGGTCTGGGCCCGCCGCTCGGCGAAGACCGCGTCCGCCGACTCCCGGTCGATCCGGCCGCTCGGCGTGCGCGCCAGGTCATCGACGGGCAGCGCGCCCTCCGCTTCAAGCTCGCGGGCGAGGCGCCCCGCGTTGCGGGCGAACTTCGTGGTCTGCCACAGGAACCAGGCCCCGATGAACGGCAGGATCAGCACGCCCGCGCCGAACGCGATGGTCAGCACGGTGCCCTGCTGGATCAGCAGCACCCCGCGGCTCCCGACGAGCACGAAGTAGACGACCAGGACAGCGGCGAGCCCGAAGTAGGTGATCTTTGCGCGCATGGTTCTCAGCCCAGATCCAGAAAGTTTTCCAGCCCGAAGGTCAGGCCCTCGGTGGTCACCACGCGCCGCGCGCCGAGCAGGATGCCCGGCATGAAGGAGCTGTGGTGGATGGAGTCGTGCCTGATGGTGAGCGTCTCGCCGGTGTCACCGAGCAGCACCTCCTGGTGGGCGAGGAGCCCGCGCAGCCGCACGGAGTGCACCGGTACGCCGTCCACGTCCGCGCCGCGCGCACCGTCCAGCGCCGTGGTCGTCGCGTCCGGCTGCGGGGCGCAGCCCGCCTCCTGGCGCGCGGCGGCGATCAGCTGCGCGGTGCGGGTGGCGGTGCCGGACGGGGCGTCCGCCTTGTTGGGGTGGTGCAGCTCGATGATCTCTACGGACTCGAAGAAGCGGGCCGCCTGCTGGGCGAACCGCATGGTGAGCACCGCGCCGATGGAGAAGTTCGGGGCGATGAGTACGCCCGTGCCCGGGGAGGCGTCCAGCCACTCCCCCAGCTGTGCCAGCCGGTCCTCGGTCCAGCCGGTCGTGCCGACCACCGCGTGAATGCCGTTGCGGACGCAGAACTCAAGGTTGCCCATGACCGAGTCGGGATGGGTCAGCTCGACGAGGACCTGGGCGCCCGCCTCGGTCAGCGTCTCCAGCCGGTCTCCGCGGCCGAGCGCGGCGACGAGTTCCATGTCGTCCGCCGCCTCGACCGCCCGTACGGCCTCGGAGCCGATCCGGCCCCTGGCTCCGGTCACGGCAACGCGCAGCTTGCTCATCGTTCCTGGCTTTCTCTCGGTTGGGGAGTCGGACGGCTGGGCGGGTGGGACACGGCCGCGGGCACGGCCGTCAGGTCAGGCGACCGCGTCGTGGAGGCGGGCGGCCTGCTTGTCCTTGAGGGGACCGATGACCGCGAGGGAAGGGCGCTGCCCCAGGACGTCGCGGGCGACTTCGCGCACCTCGTCCGGGGTGACGGCGGCGATCTTCCGCAGCATGTCGTCGACGGACATCTGATCGCCCCAGCACAGCTCGCTCTTGCCGATGCGGTTCATGAGGGCGCCGGTGTCCTCCAGGCCGAGCACCGTCGAGCCGGAGAGCTGGCCGATGGCGCGGCGCAGCTCCTCGTCGCTCAGGCCGTTCTCGGCGACCTGGTCGAGCTCGTCGCGGCAGATCTTCAGCACGTCGTGCACCTGGCTCGGGCGGCAGCCCGCGTAGACGCCGAACAGGCCGCAGTCAGCGAAGCCCGAGGTGTACGAGTACACGCTGTAGGCCAGCCCGCGCTTCTCCCTGACCTCCTGGAACAAGCGGGAACTCATGCCGCCGCCCAGCGCGGTGTTCAGGACGCCGAGTGCCCAGCGGCGGGCGTCGGTACGGGCGATGCCCGGCATGCCGAGCATGACGTGCGCCTGCTCCGTCTTGCGGTCCAGCAGGTCGACGCGGCCGGCCGTGCGGATCGTACGGCTGCCCGAGCGCGGCGCGACCGGCTCCGCGTCCGTACGCTCCAGCGCACCGGCCCGGTCGAAGGCCGCGCGGACCTGGCGTACGACACGGGCGTGGTCGACGTTGCCCGCCGCGGCCACCACCAGGTGGGTGGGGTCGTAGTGCTTGCGGTAGAAACGCGCGACGCGGTCCCGTGTCAGGGCGTTGACCGTGTCGACGGTGCCGAGCACGGGGCGGCCGAGGGGGGTGTCGCCGAACATGGTCTCGGCGAACAGGTCGTGCACGCAGTCGCCGGGGTCGTCCTCGGTCATCGCGATCTCTTCGAGGATGACGCCGCGTTCGGCGTCCACGTCCTCGGCCTCGATCAGCGAACCGGTCAGCATGTCGCACACGACGTCGATGGCGAGCGGCAGATCGGAGTCCAGGACCCGTGCGTAATAGCAGGTGTACTCCTTCGCGGTGAACGCGTTCATCTCACCGCCGACCGCGTCGAGAGCGGCGGAGATGTCGAGCGCGCTGCGCCGCTTGGTGCCCTTGAAGAGCAGGTGCTCCAGGTAGTGGGTGGCTCCGTTGAGCGCCGGGGTCTCGTCCCTGGAGCCGACGTGTGCCCAGATGCCGAACGTCGCCGACCGGACGGACGGCAGGGTCTCGGTGACGACCCGCAAGCCCCCGGGGAGGGTGGTCCTGCGGACCGTTCCGATGCCGTTCTCGCCCTTCAGGAGGGTCTGGGTGGTGGACCGGGTACGGGCGACGGCCCGCCCCTCCGAAGAGGGGCGGGCCGTCGCGCGGTGCGCACGGGACGTCACTGGGCGGCTTCGTCCTTCTCGTCGTCGCCGGCCTCGCCCTCGATCACGGGGATCAGGGAGAGCTTGCCGCGCTGGTCGATCTCAGCGATCTCGACCTGGACCTTCGCGCCGACCGCGAGCACGTCCTCGACGTTCTCCACGCGCTTGCCACCGGCGAGCTTGCGGATCTGCGAGATGTGCAGCAGGCCGTCCTTGCCCGGGAGCAGGGACACGAACGCGCCGAAGGTGGTGGTCTTGACGACCGTACCCAGGTAGCGCTCGCCGACCTCCGGCATGGTCGGGTTGGCGATGCCGTTGATCGTGGCACGGGCGGCCTCGGCGGCCGGGCCGTCGGCGGCACCGATGTAGATGGTGCCGTCGTCCTCGATCGTGATGTCGGCGCCGGTGTCCTCCTGGATCTGGTTGATCATCTTGCCCTTGGGGCCGATGACCTCACCGATCTTGTCCACCGGGATCTTGACGGTGATGATCCGGGGGGCGTTCGGGGACATCTCGTCCGGGACGTCGATGGCCTCGTTCATCACATCGAGGATGTGGAGGCGCGCGTCGCGGGCCTGCTTCAGCGCGGCGGCCAGGACCGAGGCGGGGATGCCGTCGAGCTTGGTGTCGAGCTGGAGCGCGGTGACGAACTGCTTCGTACCGGCGACCTTGAAGTCCATGTCACCGAACGCGTCCTCCGCACCGAGGATGTCGGTGAGGGCGACGTAGTGCGTCTGGCCGTCGATCTCCTGGGAGATCAGACCCATGGCGATACCGGCGACGGGGGCCTTCAGCGGCACACCGGCGTTCAGCAGCGACATGGTGGAGGCGCAGACGGAGCCCATGGAGGTCGAACCGTTGGAGCCGAGCGCCTCGGAGACCTGGCGGATGGCGTACGGGAACTCCTCGCGCGACGGCAGCACGGGCACGATCGCCCGCTCGGCCAGCGCGCCGTGGCCGATCTCGCGGCGCTTGGGCGAACCCACGCGGCCGGTCTCACCGACCGAGTAGGGCGGGAAGTTGTAGTTGTGCATGTAGCGCTTGCGCGTCACCGGCGACAGCGTGTCCAGCTGCTGCTCCATGCGGAGCATGTTCAGCGTGGTGACACCCAGGATCTGGGTCTCGCCGCGCTCGAACAGCGCCGAGCCGTGCACCCGCGGAATCGCCTCGACCTCAGCGGCGAGCGTACGGATGTCCGTCACGCCGCGGCCGTCGATGCGCTTCTTCTCCTTGATGACACGCTCACGGACCAGGGACTTGGTCAGCGAACGGTACGCGGCGGAGATCTCCTTCTCGCGGCCCTCGAACTGCGGGAGCAGCTTCTCGGCGGCCAGACCCTTGACGCGGTCCAGCTCCGTCTCGCGCTCCTGCTTGCCCGCGATGGTCAGCGCCTGGGACAGCTCGCTCTTGACCGCGGCGGTCAGCGCCTCCAGGACGTCGTCCTGGTACTCAAGGAAGACCGGGAACTCGCCAGTCGGCTTCGCGGCCTTGGCGGCGAGCTCCGACTGGGCCTTGCACAGCGCCTTGATGAACGGCTTGGCAGCCTCAAGACCGGCAGCCACGACCTCTTCGGTGGGGGCTTCGGCGCCGTCCTTGACCAGCTGGATCGTCTTCTCGGTGGCCTCAGCCTCGACCATCATGATCGCGACGTCACCGTCATCGAGGACGCGACCGGCGACGACCATGTCGAAGACGGCGTTCTCCAGCTCGGTGTGGGTCGGGAAAGCGACCCACTGGCCGTTGATCAGCGCGACACGCGTGCCACCGATCGGGCCGGAGAACGGCAGACCCGCCAGCTGCGTGGAGCAGGAGGCGGCGTTGATGGCGACCACGTCGTAGAGGTGGTCGGGGTTGAGCGCCATGATCGTCTCGACGATCTGGATCTCGTTACGCAGGCCCTTCTTGAACGAGGGGCGCAGCGGGCGGTCGATCAGGCGGCAGGTGAGGACCGCGTCCTCGGAGGGCCGGCCCTCACGACGGAAGAAGGAACCGGGGATCTTCCCGGCTGCGTACATCCGCTCCTCGACGTCGACGGTCAGCGGGAAGAAGTCCAGCTGGTCCTTCGGGTTCTTGGAAGCGGTGGTGGCCGACAGCACCATGGTGTCGTCGTCCAGGTACGCCACGGCGGAGCCGGCGGCCTGCTTGGCCAGGCGGCCCGTCTCGAAGCGGATGGTGCGGGTGCCGAAGCTGCCGTTGTCGATTACGGCCTCGGCGTAGTGGGTCTCGTTCTCCACCAGGAAAATCTCCTCGTCTGCGTCCCTCGCCCGTGTGGCGGGGGACGTTGGTGGTGGAGCGCCTCGTGCCGTTGGTTCCGGCGGCCGGGCCGGTCTTCGATCGAAGCCACCGGAATTGCCAGTTCCGGGAGCCACTACCGAGGACCGGCGCCTGCGGCGTCGATGCGGCGGGAAGAGAGCGCTCCCCCTCGTTCTTTATGGCGTTATGGGACCAGACTACAAACCTTCGGCCACCGCGACGATGGCAAAGGCGTCTGCCCAGGTCGTCACGGAGTCACTCCGTGGACGACCGCGTACAGCGGCACGTCACGCACTGAGGCGCCACATATGCTCGCTGTCCGTGTACGTCCGTACATACGTACATGTACGGCAAAGGGAGCGGCCCCCAGGCGGGGGAACCGCTCCCTGCACGCGTATTACTTGGCGCCTGCCGCACCACGGCGGATGCCGAGGCGCTCGACGAGCGCACGGAAACGCGTGATGTCCTTCTTCGCCAGGTACTGCAGCAGGCGGCGACGCTGGCCAACCAGGAGCAGCAGACCACGGCGCGAGTGGTGGTCGTGCTTGTGCGTCTTGAGGTGCTCCGTCAGATCCGAGATGCGACGCGAGAGCATGGCGACCTGAACCTCGGGGGAACCGGTGTCACCCTCCTTGGTGGCGAACTCGCTCATGATCTGCTTCTTCGTTGCGGCGTCAAGCGGCACGCGTACTCCTTGGTTTCTCGTTTTAGCCGCCGAGTGCCCCTGGTCTGACACGCAGGGGAGCTTCCGTGACTCGGGAGGCGGGGTCCGCTGGGCGCAGTTTCCAGACACTCCGGAAACGCGTACACACACGGCCGTCACACAGCGTACCAGTCGAGGACATGACCCTTTACCACTGGTCGCGGGGGTCGGCGACCAGGCGGGGCGGGCGGGACCGGCATCGTACGGGGGATACGGGGCGCGGGGCACGGGCACGGGGCTGCACCGCACGGGGCACGGGGGCGCCGTACGGGGCACGGGGGCGCCGTACGGGGCACGGGGCACGGGGCAGGGACACCGCCGCACGGAGCACGGAGCACGAAGCACGGAGCCCGCACCGCATGGGGCGCGGGGCGCCTCTGTCGCGCCCCGCGCGTGCGTCAGCCGCTGGTCATGCTCCGTGCCGACGCGTAGATGTCGAGTACGGCAAGGCACAGCGGCACCAGTGACAGCAGGAAGGCGCCCTCGGCGAGGTCGGAGACGCGGCCCCAGAACGGCGTGAGCCCCTTCTTCGGGATGATCAGGCCGATGGCGGTGATCAGCGCGGCTCCGGCCGCGACGGCTCCGGCGAGCCAGACCGTACGCCCGTCCATGCCGGTGTGGTCGCCGCGCAGCAGTTCGTGGCGCATACCGCCCGGGGTGTTCAGCGCGAGGCCGAGTACCAGCAGCCCGATGGCGGTGATTCCCGCGATGAGGACGCAGGCGACCTGCGAGGTGTAGCGGAAGAGCCGGGCGCGCAGCAGCATCGCCAGGCCGGTGGTGAGCGCCAGCACCTGCCCCCACAGCGAGTCGGAGAAGCCGAGGACGGCGGCCGCGCCGATGACGACCACGGAGCAGCCGCCGACCAGGCCGAGCAGCATCTCGTGGCCGCGCCGCGCCTGGGCCGCGACGCGCTCCGCGTCCACCGGCTCGGGCGCGGGCGGCTGATCCGGGTCGGCGTCGAAGTCGGCACGCGTCGCGCTGTACGGGGAGGCGTAGCCGATGGGCAGCCGGGCGAAGCGGGTGGACAGGCCGGGCAGGAACGCCATGGTGCCGATCGCGACCGGCGCGCAGACCGCGGCGGCGTCGGTGGCGGTGACCTCACTGAGGATGGCGCAGAACGTGGCGAGGGTGCCGATGGTGGCGGCGAAAGCGACGGCGACGAAAGGTGCCGCTCCGTGCGGCGTCAGTGCGGCCAGCGCGACGGACGCCACCAGCAAGCAGACGCAGCCCAGCAGGAACTGCAGCTGCCCGGGCCCCTCCCCCTGCTCTGCGGCGGTGATCCCCGAGCCTGCGATGAGCAGCTGCGGCATGGCGGCCAGGCCCAGCGCGACGGCCGAGGCCCGGTCGTCGTAGACCCGTGCCCTGACCCCGGCCAGCGCCGTCAGCAGCAGTCCGGCCACGCCGGCGATGATCCCGGGGAGGCTGTGCATGTTGTGCCGGTCGGGGTCGGCGTACCAGAGCACGGCGCCCAGCAGGATGAGCAGCAGCACCCCGCCGACCAGCCCGGCACCGCGCAGCAGGTCGTCCCGCCACAGGTGCCGGTCGCGGACCACGGCGGTGGCGACGGCGTCGGACACGTCGTCGAAGACGGCCGGCGGGAGGGACTCGGCGAACGGCCGCAGGCTCAGCAGTTCGCCATCGAGTACGCGCTGGGCGGCCAGGGTGCGTGCGCTGTCGAGGACGGCCCCGTCACGGCGCAGCAGGTGGTAGCCGGTGGGCGCGCCCGCGGGCTGGGTCTGCCCGGTCAGCCGCAGGATTTCGGGATACACGTCGGCAACCGCGATGTCGTCCGGCAGGGCGACGTCGATGCGGCTGTCGGGAGCGACGACGGTGACACGGCAGAAGCCGGTCGTTGCGGTCGGACTCACCAGGGGGACCCCTCTGTTCGACGGATGCGCGGCGACACCCTATCTACGCTGATGTCACAGCGTGTCAGTAGGATCACCGAGTGCGGTGAGCGGTCGGCGCTATGGGGCGTTTCGACCCGGCATTTCCCGACGTCGTCACCGCGCAGGGGGATTGGTTCGCCGGTGAGTCAGATCGTCGTCACGCGTCCGCCGAGGGCTTTGCCGTCTCAAGTGCCTTCGGATGAGCTGCGGGTGGAGGCGCCGCCTGAGCTGCCGCGCGGCCAGCAGGAGGGCGTGCTGATGCAGCTGCTCCCGATGCTGGGCATGGGTTCGTCGGTGGTCTTCTTCTTCATGCCGGGCGCTCCCCCGTTCATGCGCATCATGGGCGCGCTGATGCTGGTCTCCACGGTCGCCATGGTCATCGCGCAGGTCGTGCGCTACCGCAGGGGCACGCAGGGTCAGCTGGCGGACGTACGGCGGGACTATCTGAAGTACCTCGCCCAGACCCGGCGCCAGGTCCGGCGGACGGCGCGGGCGCAGCGCGACGCCCAGCTGTTTCTGCATCCGGCGCCGGACCAGCTGTGGTCGCTGGTGGCCGAGGGCTCCGCGCGTTCCGCCGGGGACGCGACCGGCCGCGTGTGGGAGCGCCGGGTCAGCGACCCGGACTTCGGGCAGGCCAGGGTCGGCCTCGGCGCGCAGCAGCTGGCGACGCCCCTGGTGGCGCCCGACACCGCGCCCGTGGACGAGCTTGAGCCGCTGTCGGCGGGCGCCATGCAGCGTTTCCTGGCGGTGCACGGCTCGCTGGACGGATTGCCGATGGCGGTGTCGCTGCGCCGCTTCTACCACGTGACGGTCTCGGGCGACGCGGAGTCGGCGCACGGTGCGGCGCGGGCGCTGGTGGCGCAGCTGGTCGCGCTGCACTCGCCGGAGGACCTGCTGGTCGCTGTGGTGGCATCGCCGGGCGCGGTGCCGCGCTGGGACTGGACGAAGTGGCTGCCGCACACGCAGCTGCAGGGCACGGTGGACGGCGCTGGTACGAAGCGGCTGTTCGGTGACGACCTCGGCGAGCTGGAGGAGCTGCTCGCCGGGCGGCTGGACGGGCGGCCGCGGTTCAACCGCGACGGCCAGCCGCTGCTCGACCAGCCTCATCTGGTGATCGTGCTGGACGGTGGAATGGTGCCGCCGGACTCGGTGTTCGCGGCGCAGGAAGGGCTGCAGGGCGTCACCGTCGTCGAGGTGGTCTCCGGTGAGCTCGACGAGCCGCGCGGCGGCCTTTCCGTCGTCGTACGGCCGGGGCGGCTCAGTCTCGACTCGGGCGGCGGCGTCCGCTACGAGGGCGTGCCGGACGTGCTGTCCCTGGAGGCGTCGGAAGCGCTGGCCCGCCAGTTGGCGCCGTTGCGGATGGGCGGCGGGGACGATGACGAACCGCTGCTCGCCAATCTCGACTTCACCGACCTGCTGGGGCTGGGTGACGCGGCGGCCGTGGACGTGGCGCGTACCTGGCGGCCCCGTACGCAGGCCGAGCGGCTGCGCGTGCCGATCGGCGTCGGCGAAGACGGCCAGCCCGTCATGCTCGACCTGAAGGAGGCCGCGCAGGAGGGCATGGGGCCGCACGGGCTGTGCGTGGGCGCCACCGGCTCCGGCAAGTCCGAGCTGCTGCGCACCCTGGTCCTCGGCCTCGCTGTCACGCACTCCTCCGAGACGCTGAACTTCGTCCTGGCGGACTTCAAGGGCGGCGCGACCTTCACGGGCATGTCCCGCATGCCGCACGTGTCGGCGGTCATCACCAACCTGTCGGACGACCTGACGCTGGTCGACCGGATGGGGGACTCCCTCCGCGGCGAGCTGCAACGGCGCCAGGAGCTGCTGCGCTCCGCGGGCAACTACGCCAACATCCACGACTACGAGAAGGCACGCGCGGCGGGCGCGCCTCTGGAACCGCTGGCGTCGCTGGTCCTGGTCATCGACGAGTTCAGCGAACTCCTGACGGCCAAGCCGGACTTCATCGACATGTTCATCCAGATCGGCCGCATCGGTCGCTCGCTCGGCGTCCATCTGCTGCTGGCCTCCCAGCGTCTGGAGGAGGGCCGCCTACGGGGCCTGGACACCTACCTCTCGTACCGCATCGGCCTGCGCACCTTCTCCGCCGCCGAGTCCCGTACGGCACTGGGCGTCCCTGACGCGTACCACCTGCCGTCCGTTCCGGGTTCCGGCTACCTCAAGTGCGGTACGGAGGAGATGACCCGCTTCAAGGCGGCGTACGTCTCCGGGGTGTACCGCACGGGCGCCGCGCCCACGTCAGCCGGTGCGCTGCCCGTCGAACGCCGACCCGCTCTGTTCACCGCCGCCCCGGTGCCCGTCGTGTACGCGGCCCCGGACCCGGGGGCGGCGCTCACGCCCGCGCGCGCGGGTGACGACGCGCTGGCCGACACGGTCCTCGACGTGATCGTCCGCCGCCTCGAAGGTCAGGGGCAGGCCGCCCACCAGGTCTGGCTGCCGCCGCTGGACGAGGCGCCGCCGCTGGACCAGTTGCTCCCGCCGCTGTCCACCTCCCCCGAGCGGGGGCTGCACGCCGCGGAGTACACCCGCTCGGGCGGTCTTGTCGTTCCGCTCGGCCTCATCGACAAACCCTTCGAGCAGCGCCGCGAAGTCCTCTACCGCGACTTCTCGGGCGCGGCGGGCCACATGCTGCTCGTCGGCGGGCCCCAGTCCGGCAAGTCCACGCTCCTGCGCACCATGATCACGGCTTTCGCGCTGACCCACACGCCGCACGAAGTCCAGTTCTACGGGCTCGACTTCGGCGGTGGCGGCATGAGCGCCATCGCCGACCTGCCGCATGTCGGCGGCATCGCCTCCCGGCTGGACCCGGAGAAGGTACGGCGCACCGTCGCCGAGGTGGCCGGTGTCCTGGCCCGCCGCGAGGAGTACTTCCGCGCCAACGGCATCGACAGCATCGCCACCTACCGCCAGCAGCGCGCCGCCGGTCGGCTCGCTGACCAGCCCTGGGGTGATGTGTTCCTGGTCATCGACGGCTGGGGGCCGTTCAAGCAGGACTACGAGATCCTCGAAAGCGTCGTCACCGACATCGCCGCCCGCGGCCTCGGCTACGGCGTCCACGTCGTCGTCACCGCCTCGCGTTACATGGAGATGCGCGCCAACCTCAAGGACCAGCTCCTCGGCCGCCTCGAACTGCGCCTCGGGGACTCCATCGACTCCGAATTCGACCGCAAGGTCGCCGCGAACGTGCCCGCCGGCGTCCCCGGCCGCGGCCAGGCCCCCGAGAAGCTCCACTTCATGAGCGGCCTGCCGCGCGCCGCCTCAGCCCAGGGCGCCCCGGAGAGCCTGTCCGAAGCGACCTCGTCCCTGGTGCGCGCCATCACCAGCCACTGGTCCGGCCCGCACGCCCCAGCCGTCCGCCTCCTGCCCCGCAAACTCCGCGCGGACCAGCTCCCGAAGGGGTTCGAATTCCCGGAGCGCGGCATCGCCATCGGCATCGACGAGACCAATCTGGAGCCGGTCTTCGTCGACTTCGAGACCGACCCGTTCTTCCTCATCTTCGGCGAGAGCGAATCCGGCAAGACAGCTCTGCTGAGGCTGATCGCGAAACAGATCTCGGAGCGGTACGGCCCGGACGAAGCGAAGATCGTCGTTGGTGACTACCGCCGGTCCCTGCTCGAAGCGATCCCCGACAGCCACCTCCTGGAGTACGCCCCCGTCGCCTCGGCCCTCCAGCTCCACGTGAACGCCCTCAACGGCCTCATGGACCGCCGGACGCCGCAGCCCGACATCACGGCGCAGCAGCTACGCGACCGCAGCTGGTGGAGCGGCCCTCAGTTCTTCGTCATCATCGACGACTACGAACTCGTCTCCACCAGCAGCGGCAATCCCCTGTCGGTGATGGTGGAGAACCTGCCCTTCGCCCGCGACGTCGGCATCCGCTTCATCATCGCCCGCAGCTCAGCGGGGGCGAACCGCTCCATGTTCGAAGCCTTCATGCAACGCGTCAAGGAACTCGGCGCCCAGGGCGTAGTCCTCTCCGGCGACCGCAACGAGGGCGAGGTCCTCGGCAACGTCCGCCCCCGCCCCATGCCCCCGGGCCGGGGCTTCATGGTCACCCGCAAGCGCGGCACACCGCTGGTCCAGCTGGGCTGGCTGCAGGACCACTGACGCGGGTCCGCCGGCACGAGCTCGCCGGCACGGGTTCACTGATACGGGTTCGCCGGCACGGGTTCGATGATTCGAGTGATTCTGGCAGCGGGCGGGGCTCGGAAAACAGTCGGGGCGGACACTCAGCACAGAGTGTCCGCCCTGACCCGCCTACGCGCGCTCAGTACGCGCTTAGTAGCCGATGTCGAACAACTTCGAGGCCCGGCGGTCCGTCTCCTGATAGTCCATGCTGCCCTGTCGGATCTTCTTGGAGATCTCCGTAAGCGTCTTCTGGATGTGATCACCACGAGCGTGGAACTGCTGGTCCGCCGCGTCGAACATCAGCTTCGCCTCACCGTCCCAGCCATGTGACACGGCCTTGACCGCGTTCCAGATCTCGTCGAGCTGCCGCTGCACCACGCCTGAAGCTCGCTCGATGTCTCCGGCCGTCTGCTCGACCGACCCGTAATTGACCTTGAGATCAACGTTGTCTTGTGCCATTTCTCCCCCACTCCCTCAGTCTTCGTCCACATATGACGCGTCGGCGCCGGGGCTGGCGCTGGCGCAGGCGCAGGCGCTGGTCAATGCCAGGTCTCTAGTAACCACTGATCTTGCTGTCGAGTCCCGCCATGTCATTTCGGCCGGACCCACTGAGATGCCCGCCGGCAGCGTCGCCGTTGACGTCGATCGCCCGGAAGCTCGACAGGATCTCGGCGTCGTTGTTGGAGCCGTAGTTGCGGGTGGCGATGACGGCCTCGTGAATACCGTCGATCAGCCTGCGCAGCGCGTCGTGGTCATCGTTCAGCGACGTCTGAGCCCGCTGGAACGCGCCCGCGCCGTCACCGGTCCATGCGGCTTGCACGGTGGCGAGCGTATTCGCCAGGTTCCGCAGGTTGGTCGACAACTCCCCACTCACCAAGCCGATCGTGCTCTCGAACTTCTGAAAGGCCGCGTAGCTGATTTGCTGGCCGGACATGTTCCACCCTTCGCCTTGTCCGAGCGAGTTGTACCCTGAAGCTGATGGGCGCGCTCAACACTCGGTGTCCCCCCTGCTGGAGGCGGTCAATTGTGTTGTGTTCTGTTCGCTGACTGTGCGGCCAAGTCCCCGCCACAGCCGTTCCCACGTAGCCGTTTCTCGGCTACGCCTTTCGGCGGCGGCTCAGGAAGAACGCACCGCCGCCGACTACCGCCGCTGTGGCCACCCCAACCCCAACCCACACGCCGGTGCCCGACCCTTCATCGTCACTGGCGGCCGCGACGGGCCCGGCAGGTTCCCCCTTGGAGCCCCCACCGTTCTTCTCCTCACCGCCGGAGGAAGGTGCCGCTGAGGAGGCCGACGGTTTCGGCTTCGGCTTCACCCGTTCCGGGAAAAGCGGATTGACGTCGGCAGGGCCAGGGTCTCCCTTACCTTCAAGCAGGACCTTGGCCGGGCGGATGGTCCCGTACCCGATGTACTTACTCGGGACCTTGCCCTCGGGTTTTCCCGCCGTATCCATCATCACGCGGAGAACCTGATTGTTCGTCCAGTTCGGGTGCTTGGACCAGATGAGGGCGGCTGCTGCGGAGGTGAGGGCGGTGGCTTGGCTGGTGCCGCGGGTAGCACAAAAGGCATCCTCCGTCTTGCAATGTGCGGGAATATCTACACCCGGCGCCGCAAGAGCTACCTGAGATCCGTACGTGGACCACTTCGCGACCTTCCCTGCCTTATCCGTGGCAGCCACGCCCACTACACCGGGTAGTGACGCCGGATACTCTCGCGAATTCCCTCCGTCACCAGAATTGCCAGTAGCAGCGAATATCAGCTTCCCCTTGGATAGAGCATATTTGATAGCCGACTGGACTATGGCGATGTTCGGCGAGTCGACGAAACTCCCTTGCGAGATGTTGATGATCTTCGCTTCCGAGTCGGCGGCGTATCGAATTCCCTCACTCAAAGGTCTTTCAAAACTACCAAACACAGACGAGGAGTCTTCATTTTTTACGGGAAGAATTTTTACTCCAGGGGCCAATCCCCGTATACCCCCTCCTTTCCCTGTGCCTGCAATGATGCTCGCCATGGCTGTCCCATGCCCATGCTCATCTTCACGTGGGTCGCCGCCGCCTTCCGTCAGATCTCTCCCCTGAAGCACCTGCCCTCGCAGTTCAGGAAGGGAAGCATTAACACCGCTGTCAAGGACAGCGACCGTCACATCTTTTCCCGTGCTCACCTTCCACACGCTGTCCGCTTTCATCGCGTCCAAATGCCATTGTCGAGACCGGATTCTCTCCGCCGCCTCCGCAGCACCAAGCGAGCTAAGACATATACAGACGGCGATAGCAATCACAGTCAGGAGTTCCGCTCTTCGGCGTGAGTGCCGTTGAGAGGTTGGTGACGAGAAGGCATCCCGAGACATATCGCGTGTCCTATCGACTACTCAATGACGCGCGGAACGGTGCTGCGAATCCCAGCGTCGGCATCCTCTGCTGTCCCGTTGTGCCGCCGGTGGCGTTCAGCACTCTGATTATTGATGCGTGAATCCGGGCTAGGCATTTCACCTTCCCGGACGAGACCTGTCCCACCGGGGGTGAAGCCGGAGCGTCCGTGGTTATTTGTACGCGATTCGGCGATAAAGCCGCCCGGCTCAGCCGCCACTCTCCGGACTGTGCTATTTCGGCCGACATCCGCACCCAAGCCTCCAGGATCGGGATGGCCGCCTGCGGCCATCGGTCCCCTCATCGCTGCCCCTCGCTCCTCACCGACGACAGTCCCACGGTTGGTCGAAGTGGGTGTAGCGGGGGCGCGGGGCGCGCTGACTGGCCCGCCGTGCTCTGACGCCACTCGGCGTCCAGCAGGGGTTCCGCCGGCAGGCGTTCCAGCGCCCAGGGCTCCGGGATGCGCGCCGCCGCCCATTGGTCCTCGCGTCAGAGGGCTGCGCTCCTCACCAATCACCGTTCCGCGAGGAGAGCGTGAGGCGGGATTTGCTGGGCTGCTCACCGCCCGAGGCTGACCGCCGGTTGTTCCCTCACCAACCGGCCCAGGATGCGGACCGCCGCCCCCACGAAGTCCCGGCTTACCTGAGTTGGTGACAGGCTTCGTCGCATCCGTGCTGCCAACAGCGTTCCTGCCCACTGGACGCCTGGACACAATGTCGCTTGGCGTAGTCGGCTGGGCAATGCCGGGTCTGCCAATGACGGGGGGCAAGTCCGCACGTGGGGGTTCCTGGACGGACGCACGCGTGCCGCCGTCTGGACGCTGGGGTGCCTGCGCAGACGGCACCCCAACGGAGTCGAGGTTCGTGGTTGCCGACGGGTCTGCTTCCGCCATACGGATATCGCTTGGCTGTGCGAATCCGTTCGCTTCATGAGGAGAACGACTGGCATGCGACACCGCCACCGCAGAAGACTCACTGCCTCTGCCAGCGCCAATGGCCTCGCCCGTCGGCACGGCTAGGTTGTAACGCCTCTCACCGCTCTCCCGGCGCCACTGGGCCATCGGCTTGAACTCCGGCTCCCGCTCCGCATCAATGTCCTCCCGAGCCGCCTTGTAATAGGACGAGAGCCGCTCCATTTGCTGGATCGCCTCATCGCGCTTCGTGGTCGACTCTTTGAGAACGGTGGCCTTCAGATCCGTGTCGCCATGAGCTGACGCCCGATCAACCGGTTTCGGCACGGCGGCCTTCGCCTCGGTCAGCGCCTGACCGGCGTTCACCATGTGGTCGCCTACCGCGCTCGTGAAGGCTCCCAGTCGAATGACCTCTCGCGAGAAGCCGTCCGCCCATTCCTGGAAGCCCCGCGCGCCCTCGCCTTTCCACTCCACTCGGGCGACGTAGCGTCGTAGTTCACGACCGATCGCCCGGACCTTCGGCGCCGCGTCACTGAGCGCGTTTCCCGCGCTCGTCAGCTCGCCGGGATTCGCGTCGGCGACCATCGCGTACAGCTCTTCGAGGGACCGGCCCTCGAACTCTCCCTTTCCCAACGCCCTGCTCCCCGCTAGCTGTTAGCTGTAGGCCGAGCCGGAGCCCCCGGTGGACCCGTCTCCCGTATCCCGCTTCGCGGCCGCCTCCTCATTCGCCGACTGGCCGTCGGCTGACTGCGCGTAATCCTTTTCGGCTCGCCTCTGGAGCTCAGCGAACCGGGCCCGCTGGTCGGCGTCCACGCCGCCGTAGCCGCGGTCGGCGATCTGGACCGCGATACCCAGCGCCTCAAGCTGATCGCCCAGTGTCCGCGAGAACTTCTCCAGGCGGGCGTGGACCTTCTCGTACATGCTCGCCAGGTCGTCGGCGGCTCCAAAACCCTTGCCGTAGGCGGCCCGGGCGATTTTCTGGTCGCCGATCTTCGTCTTCGATGCCGACGACTTCTCCAAGTCGGTCAGGATCTGGTCAATGCGCCCCTTGAAGTGCGCGAGGGTCTCAGCCTCGCGCACGAGGTTGGGGCCACCTTGAGCTCTGGGATTGTCCGATTCGCCCATCTCGCTCCGCCTCCCCCTACGCCGTAGATGACGTCGCGTACCACTCTAACCACTCCGTGCTACCTCGCGCGCAGGGGTAGGGCGAACAAGACGGGGCTCACTACCGCTCGGACAGGGGCGGCGAACTGGCGATTCAGGGTGACTGTCGTGTCATCTGACAGGCAGCCAAACGAGTGACTGGCTAGGGCGTGTCGGCGCCCGAACGAGGTGGTGTCGCCCGGGCGTTCCGCGCAGCGGGGGCGCGGCGGCACCCGCTGCCATGCGATGCCATGTGACGCCAAAGCAGAGGGGGCGGGCACCAGTTGGTGTCCGCCCCCTCTGCGTGGGGAAACGTCAGAGCAGTCAGGGGCCGAAGGCCAGAATGAGCTTCTCG
The DNA here is from genome assembly GCF_059026195.1 of Streptomyces sp. A01. Lineage (NCBI taxonomy): Bacteria > Bacillati > Actinomycetota > Actinomycetes > Kitasatosporales > Streptomycetaceae > Streptomyces > Streptomyces sp. A01. Next base: position 21,568 of record NZ_JBWLKN010000039.1, read on the forward strand.
CCTTCCTCGGAGCCCGTCAGGCGCTCGGAGGCCATATAGAAGCGGCCCTCGTCATCGAGCACCCGCCGCGTGCGGTAAAAACCGTCCTCGGTCTTCCGGGTCGCCGCCGGGAGTTGCAGCACCGTCTTCTTCGGCGCACCGCCACTCGGCGAGATGCTGACGAGCGCACCGGCCTTGTCGTAGGTCGGCTCCTGGTAGGCGATGAGGTTCTTACCGTCCATACGGAGCGGGGACATCATTTTGCCGTCGGCCTTGGACTCCCACTTCTTCTTGCCCGTATCGAGGTCGAAGGCGTGGATTTCGGTGGTGAGGCCGCTGCCGCTGCTGTCCATCTTCGTCGGCAGGTAGAAGGTGTCGTCCGACGCGACGACTCCCTGACACCCGCCCATGTTGGTGCCGAAGATGTCCATCCCGCAGTCGGGCTGGTAGCTCTGCTTGCCGGGATCGAGGGCGGAGCGTTCCTTGCCGCCCTCCTTGAGGGCGATGATGCCGCCGGACTTCCGCTTTTCATCGACGAGATGAATCACCACCGGGCTGGTGGAGTAGACCTTGGTGACCTCGTACCCCTTACGGACCGGGAACGTCCATTTGACCTTTCCGGTGGCCGGGTCCATCTTCTGCAGCTTGGCTGTGCCGTCGGTGCAGGAGTAGGCACGCAGCAGGGCCTTGCCGCCGGCGAAGCCCTTGACGGAGCAGGAGGCGCTGAGCTCTTCCGACTTCAGCTCATCACCGTTCTTGAGGTCGACCATCGCCGAGCCGCCGAACCATGACAGTCCGACGCCGTTACCGCTCTGGGCGATCCCCATGCTGGAATAGCCCTCACCGAACAAGCCGCCCTCAGGAGCGGGCTTGTCCCAGACTTTCTTTCCAGCCTTCATGTCGATCAGCGCGAGCTGACTGCATTCGTCTTTCTTGCGGCCCTGGTACGCGATGACGACCTTGCCGTCGTCAGTGGCGTTGGTCGGTGCCGCGCACACGTCCTTGGGAAGCGGGACGTTCCACTTCTCTTCGCCGTCGTTGGTGTACGCGATCACCTTGTCCTTGAGAGCCTTGACGACATAGTCGTCCATGACCCAGAAGCCAGGAATGTCGACACCGCTGCTGGGGACCTTCGGTGCGGGAGTCTGGAAAAGGACCTTCGCTTCGCCTTCCTGGCGCATTTCGTTGGGGTCCACCTCTTCTTCCTCCGGGCTCGCGGTCTCCTCGTCCGTGCCCTTGGTCGGCTCGGACGTCTCCTTCTTCTTGTTGTCGGAACTCTGGCTGGCCTTGGGCTTCTTGTCGCCGTCGTCGCCGCCCACGATGGCCCAGACGGCACCACCAGCCGCGAGGACCACTGCCACGGCCACACCGATGATGAGCGCCGTGCGCTTCTTGCTCTGGCCGTTCTGGCCACCGCCCGGGGCGCCCATGCCGGGCGGACCGTACGGCGACTGCCCCGCCGGCGGGTAGCCGTACTGCGGCGGCTGTGCGTACGGGTTCTGCTGGGTCGGCTGCGCGTGCCCGGCGGGACTGCCCCACCCTGGGGGCGGTGCGTCTGCGGGCGGAGGAGGCGGAGCCACCGGAGGCGTCGGCGGACCAGAAGGCGGCACCGGCGGCTGATACCCGGGCGGCTGCTGAGGAGCGCCGAAGCCACCCTGCGACGGCTCCTGCGGTGCGCCAAAGCCACCAGACGGCGGTTGATTGGGGGGCGGGGGCGGCTGCGACATGAGCGCCTAACCTCTTTACGCGGGCCCGCCGACCGATCGGCCTCCCCCCGCAATTCGGATGAACTATCCCCCGAAAAGGAGCGAATCGGTCACAGGACCCACCATGCAACGACAATCTAGCGGGGGTTCTTTCTACCATTCTCAGCCAAGATTGCACCGGCGAGGTAATGGACCACAGGCCACGGGGGTGATATACCGCCCCGAAACGGCTCATTGGCAGCCGGGCGCATGACGGTGCGCCGCGAGCCGCCGCCCAACACCCCGCTCGCGCGGCCCCGTACCGGCTGCCCCGTCATCGCACGGCGCCCCCGCCCCGGCCGTTCGCACGATGCGCGTGGGCCCCATGCCGCGGGTAGCCGGGCTCTCAGATCTGGCGAGCCCGTCGACGGCGGTTCCGGTCCCGGAGGACGACGGCGGTCCCCATGGTGACCGCGACGACCACCGCCGCCGCGCCCAGCGCGTACGTCGCGAGCCGCTCGCGCCGTTCCTGCGGCGTCTCTCCCAGGGTGAGGGTGGCCGGCTCAGGAGCGCTCTGCCCCTCCGCTCCGACCCGGTCGGGCGTGGGCGCCGTGATGGGCTGCCCGTCGCCGCTCAGGGCGCGTACGGGGTCGACAACGCCCCAGCCGACGTTGTTGTCGCGGCCGTTGATGGACCGGTCAGCGGTCTGCTTCATCTGGGCGACGACCTGCCGCTCCGTCCAGTCCGGGTACTTGTCGCGCAGCAGCGCCGCCACGGCGGCCACGTACGGGGCGGAGAAGCTGGTGCCGTTGTCGACACACTGCCCGTTGCCAGGCACCGTGGAGACCACGTCGACACCTGGCGCGGCGACCCCGACGAAAGGGCCCCGCTGCGAGAACGGCGCGCGTTCGTTGTTGCGGTCGGAGGACGCTACGGCCAGGACACCGGCGTAGGCCGCCGGATAGGTCTCCTTGACCTTGCTGTCGAGGCCGTCGTTGCCCGCCGAAGCCACGACGACGATGTCCTTGCCACGCGCCTCCTGGACGACCTGGGCCAGCTCCGAGTGGTGCGACAGCGGCTTGGCGGTGTCCTGGGAGATGTTGATGACGTCGGCTCTCTGGGCGATCGCGTGCCTGATGGCCGTCACCATGGACTTCGTCGTGCCGGTGCCCTTCTCGTCGTTCTGCCTGATCGGGATGATGGTCGCGGCCGGTGCGAGGCCGACGAAGCCGGTGCCCGCACGCGGACGGGCCGCGATGATGCCCGCGACCTTCGTGCCGTGGCCCGCTGCGTCCGCCGTGGGGTCCTTGCCCTTGCCCTCGCCCAGCAGGTCGAGTCCGCTCTTCTCGTCCACGGCCTCGGCCAGCTGCGGGTTCTTGTCATCGACTCCGGTGTCGATGACCGCGACGCGTACGCCCGTCCCCTTGGCCTGCTGCCAGAGCTCGTCGAGGACAACCCGCTGCAACGGCCATGGGCGCGCCGCGAACTGCTTCTTCATCGGATAGGTGCACTCGCCGCTGCCATCCAGCGTCAGGGCCACGGCACCGCCCCGTACGACGGGAGATCCGCCATCGGCGACAGTGCGCTGGTCCTCGTCCCGCACGGGTGGTGTCCCGCCGGTGCGCGCACCGGCGGCAGGCGGCGCCGCGACGAGTGCTGTCAGCAGGGCGGCAGCGACCAGTGCCACCGGTTTGGCTGTCTGCCGCACCGTCCCCATCGTGTGTCCCTCTCTCCAGCTCCCCGAGCGCCCGGTGCGCTCCGCCCCGTGCCCCGTGCCCCACGCTCCGTGCTCCGTGCTCCGTGCTCCGTGCGCCACGCTCGGCCGCACCGCCGCCCCGTGCTCCGTGCCCCACCGCACCGCCGCCCCGTGCTCCGTTCCCCGTGGCCCGTACGCCGCACTCCCCGCCCCCCACGTCGCGCGCGCCCGCACGCGCCGCGTTCCTGTCTCCGCCCACCATCCACCCACCGTTGCCTGCCGCCGGGTGGCTCCGTCGCTCCCGGCGGCTACGAGCCTTGCGGTTGCAGCGCGGCATTGGTGTCCAGGCGTGGCCCTCTGGCCAGGAACTGCGACCACTCGGTCGGTACCCGCACTGGTGTGACGTCCTGGTATCCAAGCCGGATGCGCGCCTGGTCGTGTTCCTGCCGGTTCTGCTCCTCCGGCTTGTCCGGCTTCCCGTCCGTCCCGATCTCGCTCTTCTCGGCGCTGCTGTCGTTGTTCGCCTGCACGGCATACCGCAGCCCCGTGTCAGTCACCAGGAAGAGTGCGCCGGACTCCGACTTCGAGCCGCTGACCTGACGGTAGAACAGCCCGGTCCCGGGGGTGACGTAGGTGGTGCTGCCGCCCTCCACGACCGTCGCGGGGAAATGCTCACCGGCCCAGGTGCTCAGTCGCGTCGAACCGTCGGCGCCCACGTCGCGCAGCACGCTGCACACCGTGTCGCGAGCGCCCCCTCCAACGGAGGAGTCAGCGGAGTTCACCGCCTTGACGACCGATCGCGGCCAGTCGTACTTCCCGTAGAACGCCTCATCGGGTCCAGCTGGGTGGAACGCGCCAGCGTCCACTTCCTTGGCCTTGGTCTGCCGCAGTTCGACCAGCTGTGGCGAGACGAGGAGCAGCTTGGCGGTGAAGTCGGACACGGGGACGACCTTGCCGCGCAGGACCACGTACTGCTGTGATCCGGTGCCGGTATCGGCCTTCAGTACGGTGCCGACGATGTTCTCGCTCGGCTGGAGCCCGTCGATCCCGGCGTCCACCCCGACGCCGCCCGGAATCATCGGGAAGGTGATCGGCGTCTTGTCGTGGAGGGTGGCCAGCCAGTCGTCGGTGACGCGCTGCGGGGCGGAGGGCCGGGCGACCGTGCGCACCAGCAGCTCGCCCTCGTCGTCGGAGTAGTCGGCCGACCGCGAGCGCCAGTCGCGCCCGCCGATCAGGTACTTGCCGCCGCTCGCGTCCACCAGGTAGCGCGCACCGTCCTGTCCCTGTACGTACAGCGCCTCCCCGGCGCTCAGCCGGTCCTCGCCCTCGGTCCGCGACGCCTCACGCTCGGCGAAGACGAACAACGCGTTCTGCACCGTCTTCCCGCGCCCGCCGGGCTGCTCGCAGACCGCCCAACGCTTGGCCTTCCCGGCCTCGTCCGCGCCGGGCAGCCGGTCCGGTGCGTAGGGGATGCCGAGCGTCGGGCCGTGCGGGATCTTGCCGTTGTCCAGCTCCTTCTCGTCCACCTTGATGACCTTGCCCTTGGTGGGGTCGAGGAGGAGCTTGGCGGAGGACAGGTTGAGGACGGGGTGCAGCTGGGCTTTGCCCTTGGTCTCCAGCACCACGTACCGGGTGGTGGAGTCGCTGCCGATGATGACGTTCGCCTTGGGCGTGTCCCAGCCCTTGGGCGCCTTGGGCTTGAACATGCCCCAGGCGCCGAACCCGGCGAGGATGAGCGCGCCGATGATGACTCCGGGCAGCACCGCGCGCAGTGGCCGGGGGGCGCCTTCCTCCGTGCCGGAGGGAGAGGGTTGGAGGAAGGCGGCGACGGTGCGCTTCTTGGCGAAGGTGTACGCGTTGAGCTCATCCCGCCGTGATGCCATGGACTTTGTTTCTCCCCCACGCTGGAACCGTGTAGCCGCCGTGCTCGGCTGGCGCTCCCCGGGGCCTGCGGGCCGCCGTCGTCAGACCAGCCCCCTACTATGCCGGTTGAAGGTCAACACGTGGTGTGCGGGTTCGCTTCGTACAAGGTTGTACAGCCATGGCATGGGGGCGTGGGCGCTACGGTCTACGGTCGTCGCGCGCGACCGGGAATACGGACCAAGGTCCGGTGACTCGGGGGTCGAGAACATTCGGGCGGGGCATGCCGGAGAGCGGGGCTTGGGGCCGTAGGCGCGCGCCTACGCGTGGCGCGGTGTTGAGGGGACGCCGGAGCTGGCGGCGACCAGGCCCAGAGCGAGGCAGGACCGGCGGGGCGGGGATCAGGGGCCGAGGGCGGAGCTGGGGGCGATGGCGGGAGCAGCGGTGGCGGGTGCGGCAGTGGCTGGCGGGACGGCCACGAGAGGTGTGACCACTCCGGGGCCAGGAGCGACAGGGCCGGCAGGGCCTGGCACGGCCGCGGCGGCGCAGACAGCCGCACCGCGTACGGCGGCGCGGGGCGGCGGATTCAGCGCGTTCCCCCTGCGCCAGCTTGTCCTGCTGGAAGTCGCGGCCGCCGTGCTGCTCGTGGCCTGGGTCGTGGACACGCTGCTGCTTGTCCCTGCCGGCGCCGTCGCCGCGGTCCTGGTCTTGCTCGCCGTGGTGCGTCGGCATCGAAGGTCCTTGCCGGAGTGGCTGGGCACGGCGCTGGCGCTGCGGCGCCGTAATCGACGGGCGGCGGAGCCCGTGCCGACGGGAACGGACGCCGGTCTTGCCCCGGTGCTTGAGTGCGACCCGGCGTTGCGGACCTGCTCGTTCACCGATCGCTCGCGACGCGACGTCGGGATGATCGGCGACGGGACGTTCCTGACGGCGGTCCTCCGAGTGGAGGCCGCGGACGCCGGGCTGCGGCCACGAGGTGGCGAGCGTTCGCTGCCGCTCGGGCTGCTGCGCGACGGCATGGACGTGGACGGCATCCGGCTGGAGTCCGCGCAGGTCGTCCAGCACACGCAACCGGCGCCCGCCCCGCACCTTCCGGAGCAGGCGGTGGCCGCGCGCAACTACGCGCTGCTCCAGGCGCGGACAGGCGCGCCCGCGTTGCGTATCACCTGGGTCGCGTTGAAGCTCGACCCGGAGCTTTGCCCGGAGGCGGTCGAGGCGCGCGGGGGCGGGCTGGAAGGCGCGCAGCGGTGCCTGCTGCGCACCGCCGACCAGTTGGCGAGCCGGCTGACCGGTGCGGGGTTCCGGACGACGGTGCTGTCAGAGGAAGAGCTGATCTCGGCGGTTGCCGCCGCCGCGTGTGCCAATCCCATAGCCGCCGTGCCCAACGGGCCCGATGGCACACCAGCGCGGCGGACCGTGGAAACGCCCCGCACCTGGCGCTGTGACGACCGTCGCCACACGACGTACTGGGTGGGCCGCTGGCCCCAGTTGGGAACGGCTGCGACGCCGCTGCCCCAGCTCGTCGCCGCGCTGACAGCCGTGCCGGTGCTGGCGACCACGTTCAGCCTGACGTTGAGCCGAGGCGGCAGCAAGGAAGCCGTCATCAGCGGGCACGTCCGGATCACGGGGCGCAGCGATGACGAACTGGTGTGCGCGCGGCGGGAACTGGAGCGTACGGCGCGCGAGGCCAAGGCCGGTCTCGTACGACTGGACCGCGAGCAGGTTCCGGGTGTTCTCGCCACGCTTCCACTCGGAGGGACCCGCTGATGACCACACCACCTTCATCACCTTCCACGCCCGGGCCTGGAAGCCACGGGTACTACGGCGGGGCCGCGACGGGTGCCGGAGCCCCGGCGCCCGCCACCGGCCCGTACAGCTCCCCGGGCCGCTACGGGACCGGAGCCGGGACCACGGCGTATGGCGCTCCGAGCGCTTCCGGCCCGGCCAACGTGCCAGGAGCCTCCGCGCCCGCCGGCCATGGAGCGGGCACCGGACATGCGCCGAGCGCCGGTCAGGGAGCCGGGGCGCAGGCCGCGCCACCCGCGTTCGCGCCAGGGGCCTCGGCCTCCGCGACCTCGACGACCGGCGCGACAGCTCCGGTTACGGGTGCCACAACGCCGCTTGTGCGCATGCCTTCAGGCATCGGCGCTCCCGCCTCCGGTCAACGGCCGCCTGGGGCGCGGGTTCCCGCGCCGTCCGGGCCGGGCGCACCTGACTCCGGCGCCTCAGCGGGTGCCGGTCGGCGCGGTGTTCGCGCCCGCTTCGGTTTCGGTCTCCTCGGGCCGCGTCGCGACCGGCACACGCTGTCCGCCGAGCAGCTCGCCGCGCTGTCACTGCCCATCGGCGATTACGGTGTCGTGATCGGCACCGACCAGCAGCAGGTCCCCGTGGCGCTGGGGCTCAATCGTCCAGCTCCCTTTGATGCGGTGCTGATTGGCGGTCTGTGGACCGCTCAGGTCATCGCGCTGCGCACGGCGGGCACGGGCACCCGGGTGGCCGTGGAGACGGGGCGCGCGCAGGCGTGGGCGAGCCTCGTTCAGGCGGCGGGTGGCGGACACCCCTGCATGGTCACGCACGAGGTGGGGCGAGTGGCGCCACAGGGGCCGTCGGTGCGCAGCCCTGTTCTCGTCGTACGGGACTGCGGCATGCGTCCGCCGCGAGGCCGGGTGGCCTCCGCCCCGTGGCAGTCCGTTGTGACCCTTCTGCCCTATGTCAGCCCCGTCGCTCCCCGGCTGCTGGAACATGCCGCGCTCGTCGGAATCCAGCGGGTGTCGCCCGAGGAGGCAGTGGAAGTGGGGCGCGTCATGGCACTGCCGCGAGCGGATGTGGAGGCCCTGTCCTCGCTCCCGGACTGGGTAACTCTGTGGTGTACGCGGCGTTCGCGGCAGTATGTGACGTTGCGGGCCACGGAGGCCGAGACGGGGTTGCTGGGCGCTCCGCGCCGGGTGGACTGAGGCAAGCCAGGCCAGACGTACACTGCCGGTCACCCTTGGGAGACGAGGGGCCGGGGGCGGGCCTGACGCTGCTGCGCGCATGGTGATTAGTCTTGGTGTGTGGGGCGGGAAACCTGATCATGGTCGCTCCGCGTCACAAATGGGGGAACGCCGAGCGGTCGTACGACGGGAACGGTCGAGAACGGTCGGCCCGCCGAAACATTCAAGGGTGTTCGACCACACCAGCAGGAGGCATTGTGAGCAGCGATCGGGACGAGATCCACACGGGTGGAACCACCCCGGGCGAGGATCAGTCCGACGCGGACGCCGAGCACACGGGCGAGTTCACCATCGACTACACCCCGCCCGCTTGGTATACGCAGAACGCTGCGGCCTCTTCGCCCTCCTCGTCGTCTTCGCCGTCTTCGTCGTTTTCGTCACCGCCGCCTCCGACGGCGTCGTCCTCGACATCGGCGTCTTCTTCGTCGTCGTGGCCCTCCCCCCCGCCGTCGGCCCCTCCCGCGCCTCCCGCGCCTCCGACGACCGCGCCGACCGCGGGCGCGTACGACGCGTCGAACGCCACGGATTCAGCGGATTCCAACGCCGGGGATTCACCGGTGACGCTGCCGCCACCGACCGGCAGCCCGGTAGCCGTCCCTGGCTTGCCGCAGCCGGAGACGTTCCCGACGTCCTGGTCGCCGCCGACGGTGACGCCCCCCTCCGATCCGTCTGAGACGGCGCCGCGGACGCCGCACGACAGCGCGGCGGACGCCGCCCCGAAGGCACCGGGCCAGGGCCTTGCCTCGGACGAGGATTCAGGCGCCTCCCCCAGCTCCGGCTCCGAAGCGAGTGGCGCGGGGGCGGCGTCGGTGCCCGACCTGCCCGGGCTGCCCGGTCCGGTGGGTGCCACCTCGGACGAACGGGGCGGTGCCGACCCTGGTCCGGAGCTCACTGGGGCGGGCGAGGCCCGGTCGGCCGGTGACTCGTCGTCGGCCGGTACGGCAGAGCCCGCCGCCACCGGTGAGCCGGGCTCCGCGCCGGAGGCATGGAACGCCGGGAGCGGCGACGGGGCGTCAGCCGCAGCTGATGATGAGAACCGAGACGCGATCAGCATGGCGCCGTCCACCGCCGGCACGCCGAGCGCCGCGGGCACCGACGACTCGCGCGGCTCCCTCGACGGTGGCAGCAGCGCCGGGGAGGACGGGGCGAGCACCGACGCCGGTGCGGGGACGGGTACGGCCGCTGCCGGGCAGGGTGATGTCCCCAGCTATGCCACGATGCGCATCTCGACGGCCTCACTGCGCCGTGAGTTCGCCGAACTGGCGGCGAGCGAGGGCGCCCGTGGCATCGGGGCCGACGAGGCCGCGGACGGACGGAACGAGTCCCAGGGCCCGGGAAGCGCCGAACCGGCCGACGCGCCGTCCCCGGCTTCCGGACCGGCGGACACACCGCCCGTAGCCGGTGCCGAACCGCGAGACGCGGCACCGCGCGACGCCGTCGCTCCGCGGGACGCACCGCAGCCGGTCCCGCAGACGCCGCTCTACGCGTCCACCGACCGGCCCGCGAGCGCCTGGACTCCCCCGGCCGCCCCGCACACCGGGCTGCCGCCGCTGCCGCCGAACTTCGAGCCCGCCACGCCGCCCAGCACGCACCAGCAGCCTGGCTCCGTACCGGCGCCCGAGGCAGCGGGCGGCCCTGCCACGCCTCCCGCCTCCGGCACCCCCTGGGGCTCGCCCTCGCGGGGCGGCCACACGCCGCACTCGTCCGGCGCCTCCGGTGCTCCCGTCCATGGCACGGCGCCCGGCGAGGCCGCGCCGTCGGACACCGCGCCGCCGAGCGATGGCGCGTCCGTGCCACAGCGGCAGAGTCAGGACTGGGCGCCGCCCGCTCCGAACGCTCAGGCCCAGCCCGGCGTCGCACCGCCGCCCGCCCAGCAGCAGCCGGCCCCCAACACGGTGCCGCCACAAGGCGGTTACGGATATCCGCAAGCGGGCGCGCCCGGTCACGCGCCGTACCCCGGTGCGTCCCAGGCGCCCGGCACCGGCCAGCAGCCGCCCGCCGCACAGCAGGCTCCAGCCGCTCATCAGGCTCCCGGTCCGGGCCGGCCACCGGCGGCTGGCGCACAGGGCCAGGACCCGAGGAGCGCCGGTGGCCCGGGCCAGCACGGGGGCTACGGTTTTCCGCAGCCCGGCGCTGCCCCGGCGCCTCAGGCGAACCCGGCGAACACGCCGGGCGCCCCCTACGGAGCGGCAGGCCCGGACGCCGCTGCCCCGTCGGCTGGTTACGGCTACCCGCAGCCCGCTACCGGTGGCGTAGCCGCTACGGGCGGCCCTGTCGGCTCAGGAGCCCCGGCGGGCCAGTTCCCGCCGCCCGCAACCAACCCGGCTGAGGCTCCCGCCCCGCAGCAGCAGCCGTTCCCGGCTCAGCAGGGCCAGCCCGGCCCCGGGCCGGACGCCGCCGCTCCGCAGGGCGGTTACGGCTTCCCGCAGCAGGGCGCCACCGGCGCTCAGGCGAACCCCGCGGCAGCCGTCGGCCCGAACGCCGCCGCCGCGCAAGGCGGTTATGGCTTCCCTCAGCAAGGCGCGCCTGGCACCGCCCCGGCGCACCAGCCGGGTGGCCCCGGACAACCGGCCCAGCACGGGCAGCAGCCCGGCGCCCAGGCGCCCGGTGCGTCCGGCACTCCCGGATACCCGCAGCCCGGTGCCATCGCCGATCCGCGTTCCGGTGAATGGCCCACCGCACCCGCCGACCCGCGGCAGCGTACGGGGCACGGGGCCGGGGCCCCGCTCGGCTACACCGCCGCGGTGGAGCTGTCCGCCGACCGGTTGCTGCGCACCAAGCAGAAGCCCAAGAGGCAGAGCAACAACGCGGGTTCGCGGTTCAAGCTCGGCGGCAAGAAGGAGGAGGCGGAGCGGCAGCGCAAGCTGGAGCTGATCCGTACGCCCGTGCTGTCGTGCTATCGCATCGCCGTCATCAGCCTGAAGGGCGGCGTCGGCAAGACCACGACGACCACCGCTCTCGGTGCGACGCTCGCCACCGAGCGCCAGGACAAGGTCATCGCGATCGACGCCAACCCGGACGCCGGGACACTGGGGCGCCGGGTCCGGCGTGAGACGGGAGCGACGATCCGCGACCTGGTCACCGCGATCCCGTATCTGAACAGCTACATGGACATCCGGCGGTTCACCTCACAGGCGCCGTCCGGGCTGGAGATCCTCGCCAATGACGTGGACCCGGCCGTCTCGACGACGTTCAACGACGAGGACTACCGCCGCGTCATAGAGGTGCTCGGCAAGCAGTACCCGATCATCCTCACCGACTCGGGCACCGGTCTCCTCTACAGCGCCATGCGCGGCGTCCTCGACTTCGCCCACCAACTCATCATCATCTCGACGCCCTCCGTCGACGGTGCGAGCAGTGCGAGCACCACGCTGGACTGGCTGTCGGCCCACGGCTACGCCGATCTCGTTTCCCGCAGCATCACCGTCATCTCCGGTGTCCGCGAGACCGGAAAGATGATCAAGGTCGAGGACATCGTGTCGCACTTCGAGACGCGCTGCCGCGGCGTCGTCGTGGTGCCGTTCGACGAGCACCTGGCGGCAGGCGCCGAGGTGGACCTGGACATGATGCGGCCCAAGACCCGGGACGCGTATTTCCACCTCTCGGCCATGGTCGCCGAGGACTTCGCACGGGTTCAGCAGGAACAGGGCCTGTGGACGGCCGACGGCAACGCCCAGCCGCCGCACCTCCCCCCGCCGCTGCCCGGTCAGCAGGGCGGCCAGCCGGTGGCAGGGCAGCAGCAGCCCGGGTACCCGCAGCACCAGCAGCAGCCGGGGGGTTACGCTCCGCCCCAGTCGCCTCCGGCGGGGCAGGACCAGCCAGGGCAGCAACCCCCGCCGCAACAGGGCTACCCACAGCAGCCGGGCCCCCAGCAGGGCCAGAGCTGGCAGCAGCAGCCCCCGGTTCCGTACCCCGGCCAGCAAGCACAGCCGGGACAGCAGGGGCAGCAGGCCGCCGCCCCCAGTCAGCCGGGGCAGCAGGCTCAGCCCGGTCAGCAGCCCCCGTACGGCTACCCGCAGGCTGGGCAGCCCAGCCCCGCTCCGTACCAGCAGCCGGGACAAGGCGACCAGCAAAACCCCCACCAGGACGGCTGGCCGCAGCCCCCGGCGGCGCCGCAGCAGTAACGGGCGGAGCCGGGCAGCGACCGGCGGCCAAGTGCCAAGGCGTGACCGGAGGCCTGGCTGAGGCGTGACCGGAGGAGCCTGAGGAGGAGGCAAAGGGCGAGGCCCGCACCGTACGGACGGTGCGGGCCTCGTTCTGCTCCGTGTCAGCCGGTTCGACCGGACACAGCCGGGCGTGTCAGCCGGCCAGGCCGCTGTCGTGCGCCTCGACCAGTTCCCCGGCGCGCTTGACGTCGATCGCCATCCGCTCAAGCAGCGCCTCGATCGACTCGAACTTCTCCTGCCCGCGCAGGAACACGAGGAAGTCGACCTCCACGTGCATCCCGTAGAGATCGAGCCCGACGCGGTCGATCGCGTACGCCTCCACGGTCCGTTCGGTCCCGTTGAACTGGGGGTTCGTTCCCACCGAGATGGCCGCGGGCATCCTTTCGCCGTCCGCCGTCAGCCACCCGGCGTACACGCCGTCGGCAGGGATCGCGGTATGCGGAAGGGTCTCCAAGTTGGCCGTCGGATAGCCGAGTTCACGGCCACGCTGAGCACCGCGCACCACTACACCCTCGACCCGGTGCGGCCGTCCGAGGACCTCCATGGCACCCGCCACGTCGCCCTCGGCGACCAGCTTGCGGGTCAGAGTGGAGGAGAACGGCTCGCCGCCGCCCGCCTCGCCCCGTTCGTACAGGTCGATGATCTCTACGTCGTAGTCGTACACCCGGCCGAGTTCCCTCAGCAGATCCACGTCTCCCGCCGCCTTGTGGCCGAAGCGGAAGTTGGGTCCCTCGACGACGACACGGGCGCGCAACTTGTCGACCAGAACCTTGACGACGAACTCGCTGGGCGGCAGCTTCGAGAACTCCGCGGTGAACGGCAGCACCAGCACCGCGTCGACGCCCAGCTCAGCCATCAGCTCGGCGCGCCGGTGGTGCGGAGCGAGCAGCGGTGGGTGGCTGCCAGGGCGTACCACCTCGCTCGGATGCGGGTCGAAGGTCACCACGACGGCAGGGATGCCCAGCTCACGAGCCCGCTGAACCGCCCGGCCAATGATCAGTTGGTGCCCTCGATGTACTCCGTCGTAGGAGCCGATGGTGACGACGCTGCGTCCCCCAGGCCCAAAGAAAGCAGCCTCGGGGATGTCCTCCAAGCCACGCCAGCGTTGCACTGTGCCCGCTCCTCGCCCGAACCTTTGTCTGTCGATTACGCAGGTCTAAGACTGCCATGCCCACGGCCCGCGCCTCGCATCACCCACCCACCGGTCCGCGCCGCCCCAGGCGGCAGGCTGCGGGCCGACCTCGAAGGCGGCCCTGTCGCGTGCGTCGCTGCCCGCTCCAGCGTCGGGGCACGGGGCCCCGTGCCCCGTCGTTGCCGCGACATCGGCCGCGCCTCGGCCCCAGGCCGGCTCCGCCCCGTGCTCCGTGCCCCGTGCCCCGTCCGTCGCCGCTCCTGCCGCTCCGTCCCCGTCGCCCGCTCCTGCCGCTCCATCCGCTCCGCGTGCTGCGGGAGTCTCCGGCGCGGGCCGCGTGGGCCGTGCGCCATGCCCCCCGTCCTCGCGGGTGTCCGCCCCGCGCTCCGTGCTCCGTGCCCCGCGCTCCGCGCCCCGTAGGCCCCGCCCCGTGCTCCGTAGTCCCGGTCCGGCGCCGCGCAGATCCTCCTCCGCGCCCCGTAGCAGCTGCTCCATGCCCGGTAGCGGCTGCTCCGCGCCCCGTGGGCTGGGCTCCGCGCCCAGTCCCTCGGGGCACAGCGCCGACCCGTCCGCCGCGCGGCGGCTCGCATCCGGGGCCGCGCCGGCGGCCGTGACTCCTGCCATGTCGCCCGTATGGTCCAGCCGGTCGTCCGCCGCGCCATCCGCCTCGGAGACGGTACGGGCGCGCATGGCCAGGCTGGCGCACTCCCGTCGGGCGCTGGAGCCCACCATCGCCGCCCACTCGCTCGGCGCCGTCTCCAGCCAGCTCCAGACCATGGAGGCGAAGCCCGGCACCTCGCGTGCCAGCTGCGCCAGCCTCCGGTCGAACCAAGCAGCTCCTTCCGGCGTTCGGACGAGCAGCATGCCCGTCTGGTGTACGAGGTCCCGCGTGTGGTCTTCCGCACGCTCGGCGGCGCCCTCCGCCGCCGCTCGCAGCAACGCGTCCAGCACGGCGGCGTTTCCCGCCTCGGTGGACTGCTCGTACGCTCCGTAGCGCTCGCGATCCAGCAGCACAGCCAGCAGTTCCTGCCGCAGGGGCAGTGAGGTGCGCGTCCCCGGGGCAGCGAGGACGGGCGCCAGCGCGCGCCGCACCACGACCGGTTGGCCGCGCAGCATGTCCGCCACGAGCGGGTACAGCACCGCGCGCGCGGCCGGGCCCTGTTCCAGCCTCCGGTCCACGAACGCCGCCACGGACCGAGCGGCCTCAGGGCGGTGCTCGACCAGTTCTCGTACGAGGGTGGCTACCCGCCGCTCCAGCGAGGGCGTGGTCACCTCGGCGAGGACACGCAGCACCTCGTCAGCGCCCTCCCCTGGTTCGTACAGCCGCACCTGGAAGGCGGCGAGCACCGGCTCCGGGTGCGGGTCGATCGCCGCGCCCAGCGCACTCGCCGGCAGGTGCGGATCACCGGCGACGAACCGTGCGACAGCGGCCGGCAGGTACGTGGAACGCTGGACGGGGTCGCGCACGAGGAGGGCGAGGGCCGCACCGTGCAGTGTGCAGTCGGTGGCCCGGGCGAGCAGCGCGAGTGCTGCGTAACGGAGCAGTTCCCGGTCGGCGTCGGTGCGGACCCACGGCACCACGCTGAGCCCGTACGTCGCCGCCGCGACATGTCGCTCGGGCCGTTCGTCGTGCGCCCACCGGTCCACGGCGCGGCACAGTGCGGACGGCTCGTCCTCGGCGAGTGCGGCGAGCAGTTCATCGGCGTGCCGGTGCGCGGCGTTCACCAGCTCCTCGGTGAGGTCATCGATGGAGCGCTGGCGATACGTGTAGAGCAGCGCTTGCGCGGCAGCGGCCACCGTCGGCCGCATGTCCGGCGTTACCGCCGTCCCGGACGTGGCGGGCAGCGGCCTCTCGTCGGGGAACCACCGGCACAGCAGCGGCTGCACAGTGCGGGGGTCGGCGCGGAGCAGCAGTCCGACGGCGGCCAGAAACCGGTCGTCCTGCCGGTCACCTGGCGGCGGTGGCGGGCCGTCGGCGGGCAGCAGCCTACGGAGCAGGTCGATACGGTCGGCCAGTGCGACGGGCAGGCGCAGCCAGAACCACGGCCCGAAGTCGGCGAGCCCTCCGAGCCCAGGAGTGGCGTTCCCATCGAAGCCGCCGCATTGCACGGAGCGGAGTGTGACCCGTTCGGCGAGCGACGTCACGACGTCCAGATACAAGCTCGCGTCGGGCACCCGGAGGAGCACTTCGCCGAGCAGATGCGCGGCCCACCAGGACGCCTCCGTGCCGAGGGGCGGTACGTCAGCACCGGGGGACGGCACATCAGCGGTCGCGGGCAACGGGTCCCGGACATCGTGCGAGAGGTGTGCGCCAGGCCGCGGCGCGCGTGCGGCGGCGAACGGGCCGTCGGCCTCGGGGCGCGTAGCGCTCACCTCGGCAACCGGTCGCTCCGCCCGTCGCGTGGCCGACTGGGGCTCCGTGGCAGCGTGCCCGGACGTCCGCCGGTCACCACCCGGCTGGCGCGGCAGGTCGACAGAGGCTGACGTCCGCTCCGTCGCCGCCCACCCCCCATACCAGCACGAGCGATCCACCGCTGTCACCAATTCGGTGAGCAGAGGGGACAGTTCGCCGGGGCCGGAGCGTCGCCCGACCAGGAGCAGCGCCTGGACCACGGGTCCGATCCGGTGCCGGGGCACCGGAAGCGCGCGGGGCTGTGCGCTTGCCGGGGGCGGAGGCGACGGTGACGGCTCGCAGCTTCCCTCACCAGGGTGCGGCTGACGGGGCTCAGGGGGCCGCGCCGGTGTGGATGCCGCCGCGTTCTTCGGTCCCTGCCAACGGTGGACCAGGGAATGGAGCGCCGCCTTCACATCGAGATGGGTGCCCTGGAGCCAGTCGGCGAACTCCTCATGCGCGAAGCGGTACCCGGCCCCGGCGGGCACCAGCAAGCCCTCCGTGAGGACGGCCGCCGCCCACCCCGATCTCCACGGGAAGACCGCTTCGAAGGACTCCCGGTCGAGTTCGCCCTGGGCCGGGCCAAGGCACCGCCGGGCAGCCTCGTGAACCTGCCCGGAGACCTTCGCGGCGAGCCGCCGTACCGCCGTGCCGCGCAGGGGCGGATGCTCAGCCGCAGCGAGTCGTACGGCGATCCGCAGGCAGACGAGGTCGAGGTAGGCGGCGAAGATCTCCCAACGGTCCGGTGCCGTGCTCTCTGGCGGCTCCGGGCCCCGTCCCGCCCCGTCCGCGCCGTGCTCTCCGCTGGCTCCGGCCCCGGCGCCCGCACGACCGCGAGGATGGCCGTCCGCGCCCGCTCCTCCGCCATCGGCCTCCGCGCCAGCACCAAGCCCGGCACCGGTGAGGCTGCCTTCGCCTCCCGAGCCAGCACGGGCCCCCGGGCGCCCCGTGCCCCATGCCGCCGACGCCCCGTCCACCGCGCCCCATGGAGCCGACGCGCCCGGAAGAGCGGCTCGTACCTCCGCGAACAGCCTGAGTGCGAGCGGATGCCGTTCATCCGCCTTCGCCACGCAGCCAGCGGGGAGGCCGTAGCGCGCTCGGGCGCGCTCGGCCTGCTTCGGCGTGAGGTCACCGAGGCGTACGCAGTCGGGAAGCACCCGCGGCTTCGCCCCGAGGAGCCCGGGGAAGAGCGCCGAGGACGCCCCTGGCCGGGCGGCAGCGGGCTGCCGTGGCCTGTGCAGAGCTCCCGCCGGGAACAGTGGTCCGGCCTGTTCCCAGTGTTCGGGGCGGCAAGCGATGATCAGGCGGGCTCCGGTCTGGCGTAACCACTCGGCCGTCGCCGACGTCCACTGTGGCATCCTCGGTGCGAGCGCCGGCGGCATCTCCTCGGGGCCGTCGAGGAGGATGAGCAGCGGCCTGCCGGCGGCGGTCGCCAGTGTGGCCACGTCGTCCGGGGTCGCGGGCGCGACGTCACCGGCCGCACCGGTCGTACGCGCCTCCGCACGACCCTGGCCGTGGCCGTGCGCATCCTCGCCGCCGTCCCCGTCACCTTCCCCGTCTCTGCTCCGGCTCCCGTTCGCATTCGCGTTCCCGACCGAGGATGCCGCGACGATCCGGCCGGCTTCGCACAGCGTCCGCTCCAGCGCGTCCCTTACGTCGTCGTCGCCGGCCCAGAGGTCCGCGCCGCGCAGCCACACCGTGGGCGCGGGCTCGGGGCCACGCGCCCGGCGCGCGGCGAGGGCGGCGAGTTCCGTCGTACGCCCCGTGCCGGGGTCGCCGACCAGGCCGAGAACGCGTGCGGGACCGGCAGACCCGCGCCCCGTTTCCCGACCTCCGGCACCGCGCCTCTCCCCAGCCCCGGGCCCGTCCCCCGCGCCGCCCGCCGCCCAGCCGCCCGCATCCCCACGCACACCCGCACGCGCGTCCGTCGCTACGCCCCCGCCGACGCCCGCGTCCGCACTCTCCCCCGCGCCCTCGCTGAACCCCGTCTCCACACCCGCCCTCACCGCCGTGGGCGTGTCAGCCTCCGGAGCCTCGTCAGCCGCGCTCTGCGCCGTCCGGTCGGCCTGGAAGCGGTCGAACTCCGCGCGGGTCTCGGGCCGCGCGACGGGTTCACGCCACTGGCGCGCGTCCCCGGCCGCGCCTACCGAGATGGCGGTCAGCTGAAGCGCTCCCGCCAGATTGAGGTCCGCCCCGAACGCGGGCACCGTGGCCCCGTTGCGGGCGAAGAGCGCGGCCAGCGCCCCCGCTGAGGCCACCTCCGCCGCCGTTCGCAAGGGAACGGCGATGCTCTGTGCCCGGTAGCTGGTCTGCAGGGCGGTGCCGAGGACAGCGACAACGGCACCCGTCGTGACGTCGAGGACAGGCGCCCCCGACGCGTACCCGCCCAGCTCGAACCGTTCGTCGTGACCGCTGCGGCTCCTTTTCGACTCGCCCCTGCCCTTGGAATGGCCTACGTCTGCCACGGGGGACACTCCCTGGAGCCGCCCATGGTCCGCGGCGGCGGCCCCAGAACCCGGAGAGCGGCCTCGCACGCAGTCGCCACCACACGCTCCAGCGGTACGGGAGGGGCCACTGCCGCTGGTAAGGCCACCGCCGCTCGGAGGGCACTCTCGGTCACACGTGCCGTCGCGTCCCGGCTCGCGGCCACCGCCGCTGTCACAGTCCACGCCGCCGCATCGGCACTCGGAGCCGCACGCGGCTCCGTACGGCTCCTCTTCGAAAAACAGCTCCAACGCGTCATCCAGCAGGTGAAAACGGTCGGTGGCGGTGTACGTCACCGCGACCTGGCCGACGATCCGCGCGCGGAGCCAACCGTCGTCGAGCAGCAACGCGGCCGCTCCCTCCCGCACCGTCCGGGCCGCGGCGACGGGCAAGGGGGGCGCGGCCAGCCCTGTCGTACGTACGAGCGCCAGATTCGACTCGGGGAGACAGGTGACCGCGTCGGCGTCGACAAGGCACGTGTGGTCACCCGGTGCGTGCAGGACAAGACGGGCGAGGCCGTCCACCGCCTCGTGGCTGGTGACCAGGGTGCCGAGGTCGTCAGCGACAAACCCCAACCCGCGCGGCCGTCCGGCCAGGTCTCGGATGCGTACCAGCGCCCGTTCCGCTTCGGCCAGCCGCACCACCATTTGCCGCACCCTCCCCGCCGAGCGGTCGTGCTCTGCCCACGGGGCCCGCTCTCGCCCCGTGCCCCGAACCGTAGGTGGCGAGTGATCGCGCTGGAAGATCACGAGGCCTGAGCGCCCCCCTTCGCCCCCGTCGTTCGCTCCGAGCGCCCGTCCGATGGGGTGAATCCCGGCCCCAGTACGGATAGGGGCTACGAACGGGGACGGAGCGGCGGTCGCCTGGAGATCAACGGCCTCCTCGCCCGGGCCACTCCACTCGGCCCGGCCCGGCCCGCCCGGCCCACACCGTTCCACCACGGAAAACGCAGCCGGGCCGGTCCCGCCGTAGCGAGTCCGGCCCGAAGGACCTGGCGAGGCTCAGCAGCCAGCCCCGCAGAGCGCGGCCAAGGCCGCCCCGGCCCGTGGCGTGGGCGGAGCAAGGCCAGCAGCCCGTCTCCACGCCCCGCACGGGCGCCCCATGCCCCGTCCCAACCCATATGCGACGCACACACGCCCCGTGCCCCGTACGCCCGCAGGAACTCCGCCGCGTCCCCCTCGCGAGCCCAGCGCCCGGCTCACCGTGCGAAGCACGCACGCGCCCCATGCACAGGCTCCGTGCCCCGTGCCCCGTGCTCCGTCCCCCGTACGCCACTGGAGCTCTGCGCCGTCACTCACCGCCCCGCATCACGGCGCCCGTCGTACCCGCCCCGTACCGCACAGCACACCCCGTACCGACCGGGCGGTCGAGCACCGGCTACGCGAAGACGGCCAGGCTCTTCGCTTTGCCGTCCTGTTCCTCGACGAGCGCCAGGAAGCGGCCGTCAGGGCCGAAGACGGCGATGGGGCCGGCGACTCCCAGCTCCGGAGCGCGGAGCCGGACGCCGTTGCCCAGCAGCCGCGCCTGGTCGGCGTCGACGTCCCAGCGGGGGAAGGCGGCCGCGGCGGCCTCCGCGATCGGGAGGACCGTCAGGGAGGCCTCCAGGTCTGCCAGTGAGTGCGCCCTGTCGAGGGCGTACGGGCCGACCCGGGTACGGCGCAGGGCCGTGAGGTGACCGCCGGTGCCGAGGTCGGCGCCGAGGTCGCGAGCGAGCGCACGGATGTACGTGCCGGAGGAGCAGACGACCGTGACGTCGAGGTCGGCGACATGGGTGCCGTCCTCGGCCACGGCGGCGCGCACCTCGTGGACGGCGAAGGCGGAGACGGTCACCGGCCGGGCCGGGATCTCGAAGTCCTCGCCCTCGCGCACGCGTGAGTACGACCGCTTTCCGTCGATCTTGATGGCGCTGACCTTGGACGGCACCTGCTGGATGTCACCGGTCAGCTTGGCGACGCCCGTGTCGATGGCCGCCCGCTCGACGCCGACGGCTCCGACGGAGCTGGTGATCTCGCCCTCGGCGTCGTCGGTGACGGTGTTCTGCCCGAGCCGGATCGTCGCCGCGTACTCCTTCTCGGTCAACGCCAGGTAGCCGAGCAGCCGGGTCGCCTTCTCGACGCCGATGACGAGCACACCGGTCGCCATCGGGTCGAGCGTTCCGGCGTGCCCGACGCGGCGCGTCCCAGCGAAACGGCGCAGCTTGGCCACGACGTCATGGGAGGTGAACCCGGCGGGCTTGTCCACGATCACCAGTCCGTCGGGACCGGTCCCCTTGCGCTTCATGCTTTCGGGGTGCCCTCGTTCCCGCCCTCGGCGCCGCCCTGTTCAGCGGCTTCGCCGGTGGCGTTCTCGCCTTCGCCCTCGGTGTCGAGGCCGGGGGCGTCGTCGTCCTCCTCCGGCTTGCGGTAGGGGTCGGCGTCACCCGCGTACGCGGCACCGGAGGACGCCTCCCGCACCTGCGCGTCGGCGGCCTTCGCCTTGGCGAGGAGGTCGTCGATGGTGCGGGCGTTGTCGGGCAGCGCGTCGGGGACGAACGTCAGGGTGGGGGTGAAGCGCACGCCGGTCTGACGGCCCACCTCCGTCCGCAGGACGCCCTTCGCGCTCTCCAGCGCGGCCGCCGAGGCGGTCCGCTCCTCCTCGTCGCCGAAGACCGTGTAGAAGACGGTCGCGTCCCGCAGGTCGCCGGTGACCCGGGTGTCCGTGATCGTCACGTAGCCGAGCCGCGGGTCCTTGATCCGGCGCTGAAGGGTCTCCGCGACCACGACCCGGATGCGGTCAGCCAGCTTGCGTGCCCGCGCGGTGTCGGTCATGCGTCTTCTTCTCTCTTCTTCGGTTCACGTATCAGTCGTCGGTCGTCAGCCCCGGTCACCAGGCAGGCATCGCCCGCGGCCGTCAGCGGTGATCAGTCGTCATCGCCATGGAGCCGCCGCCGTACCGACAGCAGCTCCACCTCGGGCCGGGCTGCGACCCAGCGCTCGCACCGGTCGAGTACCTCCGCGAGGTGCCCCGTATCCCCGGAGACCACCGCCAGGCCGATCTCGGCCCTGCGGTAGAGGTCCTGGTCACCGACCTCCGCCACGCTCACCGCGTGCTTACGGTGCAGCTCGGCGACGATCGGGCGAACGATGGAGCGCTTCTCCTTCAGCGACCGGACGTCGCCGAGGAGCAGATCAAAGGACAGGGTCCCTACATACATGGGCGTCCGGTTAACCCGCCGGTTCGGGGTAGCTCCCCGCCACTGCTTGGCAGGGACACCAGAACCGTACACGCAACAGCCGGGGCCGATCGACGGGAATTCTCCCTCCTGCCGCACGCGGGCGGCACGAGGGGCCCGCCGACCGGCCCCGGACTATGTCAGACGAGATCAGCCGCGGGGCTTCTCCCGCATCTCGTACGTCGCGATGACGTCGTCGACCTTGATGTCGTTGAAGTTGCCGAGGTTGATACCACCCTCGAACCCTTCGCGGATCTCGGTGACGTCGTCCTTGAAGCGGCGCAGCCCCTCGATGTTGAGGCTCTCCGCGATGACCTTGCCGTCACGGAGGAGGCGCGCCTTGGTGTTGCGCTTGACCTCACCGGAGCGGACAAGGACACCCGCGATGTTGCCGAGCTTGGAGGAGCGGAAGACCTCGCGGATCTCCGCCGTGCCGAGCTCGACCTCTTCGTACTCCGGCTTGAGCATGCCCTTCAGGGCTGCCTCGATCTCCTCGATCACCTGGTAGATGACCGAGTAGTAGCGCACATCCACACCCTCGCGCTCGGCCGCCGACGTGGCGCGGCCTTCGGCCCGCACGTTGAAGCCGATGACGATGGCGTCGGAGCCCGCCGCCAGGTCGATGTCGGTCTCGGTGACCGCACCGACGCCGCGGTGCAGAATCCGCAGGTCCACCTCTTCGCCGACGTCGAGCTGGAGCAGCGAGGACTCCAGGGCCTCGACCGAACCGGACGCGTCGCCCTTGATGATGAGGTTGAGCTGCTGGACCTCGCCCGCCTTGAGCACCTTGTCGAGGTCCTCAAGGGACACCCGGCGGGTGCGCTTGGCGAACGCGGCGTTGCGCTCGCGAGCCGCGCGCTTCTCGGCGATCTGACGGGCCGTACGGTCCTCGTCGACGACCAGGAAGTTGTCGCCCGCGCCCGGCACGTTGGTCAGACCAAGTACCAGGACCGGAGTCGACGGGCCCGCCTCTTCGAGGTTCGCGCCGGTGTCGTCGAGCATCGCCCGGACCCTGCCGTACGCGTCGCCCGCCACCATCGTGTCGCCGACGCGCAGCGTGCCGCGCTGGACGAGCACGGTGGCCACGGCGCCGCGGCCACGGTCGAGGTGCGCCTCGATCGCGATGCCCTGCGCGTCCTGCTCCGCGTTGGCGCGCAGGTCGAGCGAGGCGTCGGCGGTGAGGACGACGGCCTCAAGCAGGCTGTCGATGTTCAGGCCCTGCCTGGCGGAGATGTCGACGAACATGGTGTCGCCGCCGTACTCCTCAGCCACGAGACCGAACTCGGTGAGCTGACCGCGCACCTTCGTCGGGTCCGCGCCCTCGACGTCGATCTTGTTGACCGCGACCACGATCGGCACGTCGGCCGCCTTGGCGTGGTTCAGCGCCTCGATCGTCTGGGGCATCACACCATCGTTGGCCGCCACCACGAGGATCGCGATGTCGGTCGACTTCGCACCACGGGCGCGCATGGCGGTGAACGCCTCGTGGCCCGGGGTGTCGATGAAGGTGATCGCGCGGTCCTCGCCGTTGACGGTGGTCGCGACCTGGTAGGCACCGATGTGCTGGGTGATGCCACCGGCCTCGCCCGCGACGACGTTCGTCTTACGGATCGCGTCCAGCAGTCGCGTCTTACCGTGGTCGACGTGACCCATGACGGTCACCACCGGCGGACGGGAGACGAGCATTTCCTCGCCGCCCTCGTTCTCACCGAACTCGATGGAGAACGACTCAAGAAGCTCGCGGTCCTCCTCCTCCGGGCTGACGATCTCGACGGTGTAGTTCATCTCGTCAGCGAGGAGCTGCAACGTCTCGTCGGTGACCGACTGGGTCGCCGTGACCATCTCGCCGAGGTTGAGCATCACGGCGACGAGCGACGCCGGGTTGGCGTTGATCTTCTCCGCGAAGTCGGTCAGAGAGGCACCACGCGACAGGCGGACGGTCTGTCCGTTGCCGCGCGGCAGCATCACGCCGCCGACCGACGGGGCCTGCATGGCCTCGTACTCCTGGCGCCTCTGACGCTTCGACTTACGGCCACGGCGCGCCGGACCGCCGGGACGGCCGAAGGCACCCTGCGTTCCGCCACGGGCACCGGGGCCACCGGGACGGCCACCGAAACCGGGACGGCCACCGAAACCACCGCCACCACCGGGGCCACCGCCACCGGGACGACCGGCGAAGCCGCCACCGCCACCGGGACGACCGCCGCCGCCACCGCCACCGGGGCGACCGGCGAAGCCGCCACCGCCACCGGGACGACCAGCACCGGCACCGCCACCGGGGCGACCGGCGCCGGCGGGGCCGCGGCCACCGCCGCCACCCGGGCCCGGACGCGGACCGGCAGCGGGACGCTGCGGCATCATGCCCGGGTTCGGACGGTTACCACCGGGGCCACCGGGGCCGCCACCGGGGCGCGGGGCACCGGCGGGACCACTCTGCGGACGGGGCATGCCGCCGGGGCTCGGACGAGCGCCGCCCGGACCCTGCGGACGCGGACCGGCGTGACCGCCCTGCGCGCCACCCTGGGGACGGGGACCAGCCTGGCTCGGACCACCGGGGCCGGGCCGGGCGCCACCGGGACGGGGCGCCTGCGGGCGGGACATGCCGGTGCTGCCACCGGACGTGAAGGGGTTGTTACCCGGGCGCGGGCCGGAGGGGCGTCCACCCGGACGGCCTCCCGCACCCTGACCCTGGCCACCGGGGCGCGGGGCGCCGGTACGGCCACCCTGGCCCTGGCCGCCCTGACCGGGCGCGGCCGGACGAGCACTGGGGCGCGGGCCGGGCGTCGCGGCGGGCTTGGCGCCGGTGGGCTTGGGACCCGCCGGTGCGGCCGGAGCCGCGGGCGGGGCAGTGAACTCAGGCTGCGCCGGGGCGGCCGGAGCCGCCGGGGCGGCGGGCGCCGCGGGGGCAGCGGGCGCCGCAGGGGCGGCCGGAGCCGGACGCGGGCCCGGCGTCGGAGCCTTCGGGCCCGGCGCGGGACGCGGGCCCGGAGCGGGCGCCGCACTGGTGCCGCCATCGGACTCGGCGGCGGCCGGCTTGGTGCCGGGCGCCGGAGCCTTGGGGGCAGCCGGACGGGCCGCCTGCGGGGTGGGTGCAGACGGCTTGGCGGGCGTCGCCTTGCGCGGCGCCGCGGGCTTGCCAGCGGCACGGCCAGAACCGTTGCCCTGCTGGAAAGCGTCAGTCAACTTGCGTACAACGGGCGCCTCGATCGTCGAGGACGCCGAACGTACGAATTCACCGAGTTCAGTGAGCTTGGCCATGACGACCTTGCTCTCAACCCCGAACTCCTTGGCGAGTTCGTATACCCGGACCTTAGCCACATCGCTCCTTTTAGGTCCGGGGTTGTCCGCCGGACCGTCGCTACTTCATGGGCGTACTCATCGCGTACTCATCGAGTGCTCATCGCAATCTCGACCTACTTCCAACTCGCGAGGTACCTGACCGCACGGTGTCCCGTGCCGTTCTTCTTCACTCTTACGGTGTTACGTGCTCGACGTACTGGCGCAGGGCCGTCGTGTCGAGCGGGCCCCGGCCCCGGAAGGCCCTGGGGAACGCCCGGCGGCGAACCGCCAGGTCGAAGCAGACCAGTGCCGGGTGCACATAAGCACCCCGGCCGGGCAGCGTACCGCGCTGATCGGGGACACAAATGCCCTCGACCACCACGATGCGCAGCAGATCGTCTTTGGCCGCGCGATCCCGGCACCCCACACACGTTCGTTCAGGGCATGCGCTGTCACGCGTCCGGCCAGACACTGCTTAAGTCTACCTCCCCGAGACGACCTCACCCGTTTGGGGCAATGATCGAACGTTTCCTGGGTTTTTAATTCGCCACCGAGGTCGCTATCGCGCCACCGGTGACCCTCCGTGCACGCTGGCTCGCCGGAGGCGCCGCAACGGCTGAGGCGCCGAGCCTCCCCGGCGCCTCAGCCACTTCACGGCTTTCGGTCCCACCACGGCGCACCGACCTTGGCACCTTGGTCGGCATGTGCCCCGCGTCAAGCCGACCCAAGCCCTCGCCGTCCACCAAACGCACCCGTCGGCTCGTACGGGGCGGCCTGGGCCCGGCTCAGCCCTGGTCGGCGGACTGCTGCTCGGTGTCCGGCCGGATGTCGATCCGCCAGCCGGTGAGACGCGCGGCGAGCCGGGCGTTCTGGCCTTCCTTGCCGATCGCGAGCGACAGCTGGTAGTCGGGAACGGTCACCCGCGCCGAGCGCGCCGACAGGTCCACCACCTCGACCTTGCTCACACGTGCCGGGGACAGCGCGTTGGCCACGAGGTCCGCCGGGTCGTCCGACCAGTCCACAATGTCGATTTTCTCACCATGCAGCTCGGCCATGACGTTGCGGACCCGGCCGCCCATCGGGCCGATGCACGCACCCTTGGCGTTGAGTCCCGAGCGGGTGGACCGCACGGCGATCTTGGTGCGATGACCAGCCTCACGGGCGATGGCCGCGATCTCCACCGAACCGTCCGCGATCTCCGGGACCTCCAGCGCGAACAGCTTCCGCACCAGGTTGGGGTGGGTACGCGAGAGCGTCACCGATGGGCCACGCACCCCCTTGACCACCCGCACGACATAGGTACGCAGCCGGGTGCCGTGCGAGTAGTCCTCACCCGGGACCTGCTCCTGGACCGGCAGGATCGCCTCAAGCCTGCCGATGTCCACGAGGACGTTCCTGGGGTCCTTGCCCTGCTGGACGACGCCCGCCACGACATCGCCCTCACGCCCGGCGTACTCACCGAACGTGATCTCCTCCTCGGCGTCCCGCAGCCGCTGCAGGATGACCTGCTTGGCGGTCGTGGCAGCGATCCGGCCGAAACCGGTCGGAGTGTCGTCGAACTCCTGCGGCTCGGCGCCCTCTGCCGCGCCCTCCAGGTCGGCGGCGTCTTCCTTCGCCCACACCGTCACATGACCGGTCTCCCGGTCCAGCTTCACGCGCGCTCGGCGGCGGCTGCCCTCAGTACGGTGGTACGCGATGAGGAGAGCGGCCTCGATCGCCTCGACCAGCAGGTCGAACGAAATCTCCTTCTCCCGTACCAGACCCCGCAGGGCACTCATGTCGATGTCCACGGCTACGCCTCCTCTTGGCTCTCGTCGTTCTTGTCAGTGGTCTTGCGATTGAACTCGATCTCCACCCGTGCCTTGGAGATATCGGTGAAAGCCAGTCGGCGCTCGGTGGGCTTACGGCCCTTCACCCCGGGAACTTCCAGGGCGAGCCCCTCGTCATCGACGGCGACGATCCGAGCGATCAGCTCCCCGCCCTCGACGAGCTGCGCCTTGATGAGGCGACCGGTAGCGCGACGGTAGTGCCGCGGCTCCGTGAGCGGCCGGTCGGCACCGGGAGAGGTGACCTCAAGGACGTACGGGGCACCGCCCATGACGTCCGTCTCGTCGAGCTGCTGGGAGATCGCGCGGCTCAGCTCCGCGCACGCGTCCAACTGCACGCCGTCGTCGGAGTCCACCACGATACGGAGCACGCGCCGCTTCCCGGCCGGTGTCACCTCGACCTCTTCCAGATCCAGCTCTCGCGCGCTGACGAGCGGTGCCAGCAGTTCGCGCAGCCTCTCGCTCTGGGTGGTGCTCATCCGGGTGACTCCTCGGCCGCGTGTGCTGTTGTGGGAAAGTCGCGTGTCGGGTCAAAGCCTAGCTGTTCCGGCGGCGCGCTGACGATTCGGAGGCCGCGCCGTCGTCCGGCCCCGAAGTCCGCCGCCGTACGAGGCCACCTACGGCGGGGGCAGCACCACACAGCCGAGAGTGATCGGTACGCTCGCCAGCGGTGATCACGAGCAGGGAATGAGGAACGTGCCGCTCACGACGACATCGCCGGGCCCCTCGGGCCCGCGCAGACGAAGCCTGCTCGCGCTGGCCGGCGGCACGTTCGGTGCCATGGGCGTCACGGCGCTGCTGAGCGGCTGCTCCGACGACTCCGGACACGGAGCGGACACGGACGCGCGCGCCGCGGACGAGGAGCGACTGCGGGCACGCGCCGGACGGGAGTCGACCGCCCTGCTCGCGCGCTACGAAGCGACAGCCGAGGTCCACCCGGTGCTCGCCGACCGGCTGCGGCCACTACGGGACGAGGTCGCCCGCCACGCTGAGGCGTTCGGCGCCGCTCCACCGCCGGGCGCCCCGTCCCAGCCCGCCGACGGCGGCGCTACCGCCACACCCGGCGGCACGCGCCCAGCCCGCGGTGTGCCCCGCGACGCCCGCAAGGCGCTCACCGCGCTCGCCGACGCGGAGCGGCGCACAGCCGACGCCCGCACCACCGCACTCGCCGCCGCCCCGCCCGAACTCGCCCGCCTCCTCGCCTCCGTAGCCGCCAGCGGCGCCGCCCACGCGTACCTGCTGACGGAGAGCCGCACATGAGCATCTCGGCCGCGCCACGTAGGGGGGCGGTGGACGGAGCACGGGGCGGCACGGTGGACGGTAGACGGGGCACGGGGCCGAGGCCGCAACGGGGCCCGGGGCACGGGGCGGCGCGGCCAGAGACGGAGCGGGCAACAGCACCGCAGAGCAGGACTAGGGAAGGATGGCGACATGACCAGCGCCTGGCCACGCGCCGCCCGTAGTTCGGCATCCGACCCGGAGCCGGAGTCAGCCCCAGGGCCAGACCCGTACTTCCGTTCCACCTCCACCTCCACCTCCACGCTCGCTCTCGCCTCTGACACGGACTCCGGCGCCGACTCCGGCGACGGTGACGGCGAGGACGCCGGTGACCGTGCGTTGCGGGCCACCCAGGCAGCACTGGCCGCCGAGCACGCGGCTGTCTACGGCTACGGCGTGGTCGGCGGGCGTATCGAGGACCAGCGGCTGGCAGAGGCCCGTGAGGGGCTGACCGCGCACCGAGCGCGCCGGGACGCGCTGGACCGTGCCGTCCGCGAGCTGAAGGGCGATCCCGTCAGCGCCGCCGCCGCGTACGCGCTGCCCTTCCCGGTGCCTGACACGGCCACAGCGGCGCGGCTCGCCAGCGAGTTGGAGGGCAGGGTCTGTGCTGTGTACGCCGACCTCGTACGGGCCACGGAGGGCGCCGCACGCCGCGAGGCCGCCGCGGCGCTCCGCGAAGCCGCAGTCCGGGCGGTGCGCTGGCGCGGCAGCGGCGTAGCCTTCCCTGGGCTCACCGAACGGGCCGCAGGCAGCGTCCCGACGGCATCCGCGAACGGTGCGGCCGACGCTCTGTGACCGGACCCGCTCCGCGCTCCTGACACTGACCGGGGCGGGGGAAGAGAGCGGAGCCCAGGGAAACGAACGGAGCACGGGGCACGGGGCGGTGACGGCGGCCTGGTCCCGGCCGAACGGAGGACGGGGCACGGAGGACGGGGCACGGGGCACGGGGCGAAAGGCCGCAACGGAGCACGGGGCATGGAGCACGGGTAACGCTCAGCGAATCGGCGGCAAGCGCGAAGAGCGCTACGCGCAGAGATCGGGAACCGCCACGCCGCCCACAAGGGACGGGCGGTCGAGCACCCGGGCGCGACGGCGCGCACGACGCCGCCGCACGCATGGGCAGCCAGGCAAGTGAAAGGGACAGCTCGGGAATGGCATCAGCACCGCAGGACGGCGGCAGGGAGCACGCGGACGTTCACCTCGAACCGCCCCAGCGCCTGGTGCGCGCTCTGCACGCCGAGCGGGGCGAGGCGGGCGACGCATGGCTGGCGACGCTCCCCGCCCGGGCCCAGCGGCTCCTGGAGCGCTGGGAACTGACGGCGGAACGGGTACGGACCCCGGGTGGCCGATCCAGCCTGCTCGTCCTCGTACGGCAGGCTGACGGAACCCCGGCTGCCCTGAAGCTCAGCATGCTGACGGAGCGCACCGAGCACGAGCACGCGGCGCTGGCCCACTGGAACGGTTCGGGTGCCGTTCGGCCGCTGCGGAGCGACCCAGCGGAGGGCGCCCTCCTGCTGGAGCGGCTGCACGGCGAAGTCAGCCTGCGTTCCCTGGCGGAGCCGAAGGCGATACTGGAGGCCGCCGAGACCGTCCGTCGCCTGTGGGTACCACCGCGGGAGGGCCACTCGTTCCCGACCGTCTCGGAGCGCATGGCCCGGGCCTCCTCCGAGCTGCACGAGTGGCGTGACCAGCCCTGGGCCGTCGACGCGGTACCGCTGATCGACGAGGCGCTCGATGTACAAGCGGGGCTGCTGGCCGACACCACCGAGGAGTTGCTGCTGCACGGCGACTTTCAGCAGGGCAACGTACTGGCAGCCGACCGTGCCCCATGGCTGGCCATCGCCCCGGAGCCCGTCGTCGGCGAGCGCGCGTACGACCTGTCCTGGCTCGCTCGCGACCGCCTGGACACCCTGGTGGCGCTGCCGAGTGCGGCCAACGCCGCCCGACGCCGCGTGAACAAGCTCGCCGACTCACTCGACGTCGACCGAGACCGGCTGCGCGGCTGGGCCCTCATCCGCTCCGTGGAGGCGGGTGCGCATTGCCTGGCGCACGGTGACCGCGAGGACGGCGAACTCCTTCTGGAGTTCGCGGGCTGGCTGTAGCGCCAGTCAACGGCGGTCATCGGCCGTGAGCACAGGGCGGGGACACGGGTCACGGAACACGGGGCGACAGGACCGGCGCCCACGAGCACGGCATAGTCCACGGAGCGCGGCCAGGCCCAGGAGCGTTCGCGCTCAGGCGGAGCACGGGGCACGGGGCGGGGCAGTCGGGCCTCCTGCCCCGCTCCGTGCTCCGTGCTCCGTGCTCCGTGCTCCGTGCTCCGTGCTCCGTGCTCCGTGCTCCGTGCGGCAACTGTCAGGCCGTCACATCATCAGGTCAACAAGTCACCAGCTCGTCACACGGTGAGGCGTGCCACGGCCTCGTCGACCGGCAGTTCCTCACGCTCGTTCGTACGACGGTCCTTCAGCTCGACGACGCCGTCCGCCGCACCGCGTCCGACGACGAGGATGGTCGGTACCCCGATGAGTTCGGCGTCGGTGAACTTGACGCCCGGCGACACCCCGGCGCGGTCGTCCACCAGCACACGCACTCCCGCCGCGCCCAGCCGCTCGGCGATCTCCAGCGCGAGTTCCGTCTGCCGTGCCTTGCCAGCCGCGACGATGTGCACATCGGCCGGGGCCACCTCGCGAGGCCAGCACAGGCCAGACTCGTCATGCGTCTGCTCGGCGAGCGCGGCCACGGCGCGAGAGACGCCGATACCGTACGAGCCCATCGTCACCCGGACGGGCTTGCCCTGCCGGCCAAGAACATCAAGCTCGAAGGCGTCGGCGTACTTCCGGCCAAGCTGGAAGATGTGGCCGATCTCGATGGCCCGGTCGAGCTCGATACCGGCGCCGCAGGCGGGGCAGGGGTCACCGGGTTCGACAACGACCACGTCCAGATAGTCGTCCACCTCGAAGTCGCGACCACAGACGACATTGCGAGCGTGCGCGTCGGCCTTGTTGGCTCCGGTGACCCAGGACGTGCCGGGGGCGACGCGCGGATCGGCGATGAACCGGAACGCCTTTCCGGCCATGCCCTGCGGGCCGACGTAGCCGCGTACAAGATCAGGCCGGTCCGTGAAGTCCTCGGCGGTCACCAGCTCGACAGTGGCGGGCGCCAGGTGCTCCCCCAGCTTGCCGAGATCCACCTCACGGTTCCCAGGAACGCCGACTGCCACGATTTCACCATCGACCTTGACCAGAAGGTTCTTCAGGGTGGCTGAGGCGGGGACGCCCAAGTACTCGGCAAGCGTCTCGATCGTGGGGGTGTCGGGAGTGTCCAACTCCTCGACGGGGCCGTGCACGGTGCCGTCCTGAGGCACCACGGCGACCGTGACCGCCTCGGTGTTCGCCGCGTAGTCGCACGCCGGGCAGTCAACAAACGTGTCCTCGCCCGCGGCGGCGGGAGCCAGGAACTCCTCCGAAGCCGAGCCGCCCATGGCTCCGGAGACCGCGGAAACGATCCGGTAGTCGAGCCCGAGACGTTCGAAGATCCGGGTGTACGCCTCACGGTGCAGCCGGTAGGACTCGGCGAGGCCCTCGTCGGTGGTGTCGAAGGAGTACGAGTCCTTCATCTGGAACTCGCGGCCCCGCAGCACACCCGAACGCGGCCGGGCCTCATCCCGGTACTTCGTCTGGATCTGGTAAAGGATCACCGGCAGGTCCTTGTAGGACGTGCACTGGTCCTTGACCGTCAGAGTGAAGATCTCCTCGTGGGTGGGGCCCAGGAGGTAATCGGCACCCTTGCGGTCCTTGAGGCGGAAGAGCAGATCACCGTACTCCTCCCAGCGGCCGCTTACCTCGTACGCCTCACGGGGCAGCAGGGCCGGAAGCAGTACCTCCTGGCCGCCGATGCCGTCCATCTCCTCCCGGACGATCCGGGAGACGTTGTCCAGGACCCTCTTGCCGAGCGGCAGCCAGGACCAGACACCCGCCGACGTACGGCGGACGTACCCGGCGCGGACGAGCAGTTTGTGGCTGGCGGTCTCGGCGTCGGCCGGGTCGTCGCGCAGTGTCTTGAGCAGCATTGTGGACATGCGCTGGACGTGGACGGCGTGGGCCATGGGATCTCCTGCGTGCGAGGTGCGGTGAGCGAGAGGTTAGCCGCCGCGGGTCACGACGGGGAAATGGGTGCCCCCACCGCCCGCGGTCGCGGTAACACACGGGCCCGCGCTCCGTGCTCCGTACGCCCACGCCCACGCCCGTCTGTTCTCAGCCCCAGGCCCCCGTGCCCCGCGCGCCAGGCTCCGTGCCCCGTGGGGCGGCGCCCCGTCCCCCGCACTCATGCCCCACGCCTGCCCAGGACCCCCGCGCCCCGCGCCCCGTGGCGCCACGCTCCCTGCTCCGTCCCCCGTGCTCCACGCCCCGTAGCCGCGCGTGCCCCGTAGCCGCCGATCTGCCTCGCCCGTTCTTCCTCCCTCCCCTGCTCCCTCACTGCCGTCGTAGCGGCAGACGTGCGCCCATCACGGCGTACGGGCTCTGGGCGCTGGGGAAGTGGACGGGGCGGGCGAGGTCGCGGTAGCCCAGGGCGCGGTACAGGCCGCGGGCCGGGGTCTCGGAGTCGATCGCCGAGAGGATGCTGCGCGGCTCGACGGCTCCGTCGGTGATCGAGGTGATCATCGTTCGGCCGACCCCGCGGTTCTGGTAGGCCGGGTGGACGTGGAGTTCGGTGATGACAAAGGCGTTATTCAGCCAGTCCTCTTGTCCTTCGGCGCGAAGGTACGGCTCGACGACTGTGGACCACCAGTGGGTGCGGTCGTTGGGCAGACCGTAGACGAAGCCGACGAGGCGCCCCGTCTCCGTGGTGGCGCCGAGTGCGCGGGCGCCGGGAGTGCTGAGGTGACGGAGCACGATGTGCCGCCGTACTCCGATCTCGTCATCCGTCAGGCCGAAAGCGAGAGCCTGTACGGCGAGGGCGTCGTCAACCCGGGTGACCAGGTCGAGTGGCCCGATGACGACGCCTCGGGGATCTGGGAGCTGTCCCGCGGGGGGATGCGACATGAGCGGCACCCTACTGGCCGAGCAGTCAGAACAGCACGCTCATGAACGCGCCGACTTCCTGAAATCCGACCCTCCGGTACGCCGCGCGGGCGGCGGCGTTGTAGTCGTTGACGTACAAGCTGACGACGGGAGCGACCTCATGGAGCGCGTAGCCGAGTACGGCGGCCATGCCGGTCTCGGACAGGCCGCGCCCCCGGTACTCGGGGGCGACCCATACTCCCTGGATCTGGCACGCCTGCTGGGTGGCCGCGCCGATCTCGGCTTTGAAGACGACCTGGCCGTTCTCGATGCGGGCGAAGGAGCGTCCGGCTCCGACCAGTTCGGCGACCCGGGCCTGATAGAGCAGACCCCCGTCCCCCGCGAGCGGCGAGACGCCGACCTCCTCGGTGAACATCGCCACGCACGCGGGCATGATCACCTCCATCTCGTCCTTGAGGACGCGGCGCACGAGCGGATCGGGCGCGACGTTCTCGGGCATCGAGGTGGTGATCATCAAGGGCTGATGGCCGCGGACCTCGCGGGCGGGGCCCCAGCTGGGTTCGAGCAGGGACCACAGGTCGGCCGTGGCGTCGGCGGGGCCGACGATCGATGAGCAGCGCCGTCCGGCGCGCCGGGCGCGGTCAGCGAAGGCCCGTACGGCCTCTGGCGTGGCGCAGATGGGAACCAGGTTGGCTCCGGCGTAGCACAGCGACTGCAGCCGCCCACCCGCGTACCAGCCCCACATCTCGCCGCCGAGCCGCCAGGGATCAAGCCCCGCCGCCTGCACCCGGGCCGCCACGAAGGCGTTGGCTACCGGGTCGCGATTGAGAACCGAAAGGGCCGCGTCGAGCTCACCTGGCTCAAGCACCCGGGTGGTGGTCGTCGTCAGCACGTGTCGATTTGCCTCATCGTCGCGGACCTGCGGGCCGGAGGGAGACCCGCCATCGCACTGTACCTCGCCACCCAGCGCACCACCCCCTGTCAACCGTGGACCGGCGGGGGGCGACCACGGTCAGCCGACGGTGACCTCAGGGTCCCCGGAAGCGATGCCGTCCTTTTCCATCTGTTCGGCGATCTTCATGGCCTCGTCGATCAGGGTCTCCACGATCTTCGACTCCGGCACGGTCTT
>NZ_JBWLKN010000040.1:0-55679 GCF_059026195.1 Streptomyces sp. A01
GGGGGGGGGGGGGGCCGGGTCGGCAGCGGATCAGTCATAGCCCTTCACACCGTCGAGCAGCTCCCGGATGGTGTCCGCGTGCCCGGCGTGCCGTGCGGTCTCCTCGACCATGTGGATCAGCATCCACCGCAGGTTCGCGGCGCCGGAAGTGAAGTCGGGATGCTGCCCCGCGTCCTCCAGCGAATGCGCCGCGATGATCTCGTTCGACACCGCGCACTGCTGCTCGTACTCCGCGAGCAGCAGCGCGAGCGGGACACCCTCGACCCGCATGTCGGCGTCCTCGGGCTCCTCCAGGAACTGCGGCCCTTCGGCCGCCCGGCCCAGGAACAGGACCTCGAACCAGCAGTGCTCGGTCCAGCGCAGGTGCGACACGAGTCCCGCCATCGTCATCAGCGGCGAGGTCGGCAGCACCGACCGGTGCGCGTCCTCGTCGGACAGCCCTTCGCATTTCCAGCGCACGATCGAGCGCTGTACTTCGAGCCAGCCGACAAGCTGCGTCCGCTCGTCCGCGACGAAGGGCGGGCGCTTGTCGCGAGGCGTCAGGGGAGGTGCCTGGGGAGAGGTCGTCATGGGCGCGGACGGTACGCGAAGGCGGCGGTGCGGCGCGCGGGAATATCGGGTGGGTCGAGCGGCCGGGCGCTGGGCGGCTGGGTGGGCTGCCCGTGGCGGGCGTCTCTTCGCGTACGCGCGCGACGTGTCGTCGCAGTCGCCCGGGTCTCACATTCCAACGCGCCTCTCGCCGCCGTACGTTGGCCAGGGCGCCGAGTGGAAACCGCGCCTCTGGCCTCGGGCGAACAGGTGCGAGTACGCGCTGAGGCGGGCGTACCACGGTGGCCGAAGTGCGTGAGGGGAGAACGAATGGACCTGGTGACGCGGATCAGTGCCGGCGGACAGCGTGGCGAAGGCGGTGGTGAAGGGGACGGGCATCCCGGCACTCCCTGGACGCCGCCTGATGAGCCGCCGTCGCCTGACGGTGACACGCCGCCGGGCGACGGGACGCACAGGAAGTGACGTCCGGTTCCTCGCGTACGGGCCGCCCTGGCCGGGAGGAGCTGGGGCGCGCCCTCTTGGAGGCGGGCTCGCTGACGCCGGACTGGGCTCCGACCTTCGCGGCCGTGGACCGTGCCGCTTTTCTGCCTGACGCCATGTGGCCGTTCGACATGGACACAGGCAAGAGCGCCACCGTGGTCCGGGCCGACGATCCCGACGCCTGGTACGCCGCCGTTGACAGCAACATCCCCATCGTGACGCAGTGGGACGACGGGACGCACCCAGGCCCGGGGCCGGGAAAGGTCTCCACGAGTTCCTCGTCCATGCCGTCCGTCGTCTACGCGATGCTCCACGCCCTCGCGGCGGATGAGGGCATGCGCGTCCTCGATGTGGGCACCGGCACAGGCGAGACGGCCGGTGCCCTTTCCCACCGCTGCGGCCAGGGACGCGTCACCACGGTCGAGGTGGACCCTTCCGTGTCCCGGCGGGCCCGGGAACGACTCCTGGCCGCTGGACTGCACCCGGAGATCGTGGCGGGTGACGGGTGTGAGGGCTACGCGGACACCGCACCGTATGACCGTGTCCTGGCCACCGTCGGACTCCGGGAGATCCCGGCGGCGTGGATAGCGCAGACCCGGCCGGGCGGCATCATCGTCGCCCCGTGGGGCACGCACTACTCCCACGCGGACGCCGTCGCCAGACTGGTCGTGCGCGGCAGCGAAGCCAGCGGGCACTTCACCCGCCCCGTGGAGTTCATGAAGTCGCGTACGCGGAGACTGACCCGGCCCCCGCACGCCGTGTACGTCTCAGCGGGGGTGGACGGCGCCGACGTCTCCGCCACGACCATCACCGAATCCGGGTTCGTGACCGGACGCCACACCACGGTGCCGTTCGCCCTGGGCCTGCGCGTACCGGACTGCGTACAAGCGGTCGCCGACAAGCGCGACGGCGCACGGCCCGTGTGGTTCTACGGGCTGAGTGACCGCTCGTGGGCGTGCGTCATGTTCCGCGACGACGAGCAGGAGGCACGCGTCTGGCAGTCGGGCCCCCGCCGCCTCTGGGACGAGGTGGAGACGGCCTACCGCTGGTGGACCGCCCGTGGCGAGCCCGATCACACCCGGTTCGGCCTGACGGTGACCCCGGAGGGGCAACGGGCCTGGCTGGACGATCCGGCGGATTCCTGGGCTGTTTCCGCTGACTTACGGACGTGAAGGGCCGAACACGTCGTTCTTGAGGCACCGGAGGAGCGCGCGCAGCACGGGCGGGGTGGTGTGGATGACCGTCGTCGGGTCGTCGCTTTCGCGCAGGTGGATTCGGGCTGGGGAGGACGTTGCTACCTCGACGCAGTCCTCATGGGGTGCGCCTCCGGACAGCGAGGATTTCCGCCAAGCGGACGGTATGGGGGAAACGCCTAGCTCTACGCAGTTGTTGCTGTCTCCACCGCCGGAGAATGACGATTTCTGCCAGAGAATGGGTGCGGGCACGGCGAGGACCTTTCAGAGTTCCTTGGCGATCTGGTGGATGAAGACTCGCGTCGCCGCTGGGCCGAGGGACGCATCCTTGATCTTTGCGAACATCGCGCGGTACTTGGCGAGTTGCACGCTCGTATCGAGGAACACGCTGTCGTGAGCAGCGTCGAGCTGAACCGTGTCAAGCTGAGGAACGGGGCCGCTCGCGTAGTACATGGAATACCCGGCTCCGGCGAAGCCCTCAACCGCGAATGGAACCACTCGCACGTTCACGCTGTCGCGCTCGGAAGCAGTCAAAATGTGCTGGAGTTGAGCCTGAGCGATCTTCGTGCTGCCAACCTTGGTCCGAAGCGCGGCCTCATGGACGATTACTTCGTAGGGTCGCGGCGGTTCGCGATCAAGAATAGCGCCCCGGCGCAGGCGAAAATCGATCCTTGGCTCGACCTCGGATGGCGGCAACTTCGGAACGACGTAGTCGAACATCGCCCGTGCGCAGTCCTCGGTCTGAAGCAGCCCCGGGATGTGCAAGACCTCGAACTGCTTTAAGGCGATCGCGTGATGCTCAAGCTCCGCCAAGTCCAGTGAGCGTGGCGTTACCATTCCCCGGTACTCCTCCCACCAGCCCTGGCCGCGCTGTTCGTAGGTGATCACCGAAAGCGCGTCCAACAGGTGTGGGTCGGAGCATTCGTAGAAGGCCGCGAGGCGGCGGAGGCGTTCTTCGCTGACTCCCAGTCGGCCTCCCTCGATGTGGCTGACCTTCGCGGGATCGGTACCGAGGAACTTGGCGGCCTCGCGAGCGGTCATGCCCGCTGTCTCGCGCATTCTGCGCAACTCCGTGCCCAGCCGCTCCTGTCGAGCGGTGACGCTACTCCTCAGCGGCATGGCTTCCTTCCAGGGGCTCCTCAACGAGTGTGGCGCTTCACCTTGGCACGGTCCACATCCGTCTCGCAGACCTTTGGCGACAAGGTTGCGGTGCCGCACTGTTGCCCCCTGCCGTCTGTAGGGCACCCCACACACGGGGTAGCGACAGCATCCCGCTGCCGTAACTCCCGTGTGCTGCCCGTAAGTCGGAAGTGCACCCCTCATCGGCCGGAGGGGCAAGGCCACCGCTCGGCAGACCGCTGCTCACGAGAGAAGCAACCGCGATGAGCCCACTAGGTAACGGCCAAGGCGTCCCGCACTCGTACACCCTGTTCTGTCCACCGTTGGAGACATCTCCGCGTATCGCACGCGACTTCGTCGCCTCCGTGCTGCGCGTCGCCGGATTCAGTCAGGCGGCGGACGCCGCGACCGTGTGTACGTCCGAGCTGGTCACCAACGCGTATGAGCACGCCAGCGGCGTCGGGTCGCTGCTGTGGCTGTCGATCGAGAGGGGGCGGGTGCGTGTCACGGTCTACGACGGGAGCCCGGTCGAGCCCGTGCCACGGGAGGTCGGGTCAGGCGACGAGGACGGCCGGGGGCTGTTGCTCGTGGACGCGCTCGCCGAGACCTGGGGCACGTCGCCCGGTGCGCCGCTGGGGATGGGCGGCGCGGTGGGCAAGGGGGTGTGGTTCACGGTCGCCGCGCCTGCCCTGCGGCGTCTCTAGACGGGGTCCCCAGAGGCGGATCTCTAGAAAAGACCGAGCTGGGTGACGAGCATGGCCAGGACGACGACGAGCGTCCAGCCGGTGACGTGCTCCATCAGCTTGCTGTCCCCGTCCGAGGGGCCGCCGGTGCGCGTACGCGTGGGGGCGCCGGAGTGGGTGGCTGCGATATCGGTCATGCGTTCAACGATGCGGAGGCACCCGCTCCACGTAAAGAGCTCGTGTCGGACATCACCTGGCCTGTCAGGTGGTGGTGCGCGGTTCAGACATCCGGCCTTACCTTGCGTTCTAGGGGCCAGTGCGGAGGTTTGGGGGCAGTCATGGTGACCGGTTTCATACCCGAGGGACTGGGAGAGCAGGCCGCCGCTCTGGCGGCGGGCCGGGTGTCCTCCTGCGAACTGGGCGAGCGGTCGCTCGCGCGGATCGCGGAGACGCAGGGAAGCCTCAACGCCTTCCGGCGGGTACGGGACGAGGCCGCGCTGCGGGAGGCCAAGGAGGCCGACCGCAGGCTCGCCGCAGGGGAGCGGCTGCCGCTGCTCGGTGTGCCGGTGGCGGTGAAGGAC
This sequence comes from Streptomyces sp. A01, assembly GCF_059026195.1. Classification (NCBI taxonomy): domain Bacteria; kingdom Bacillati; phylum Actinomycetota; class Actinomycetes; order Kitasatosporales; family Streptomycetaceae; genus Streptomyces; species Streptomyces sp. A01. Next base: position 4,606 of record NZ_JBWLKN010000040.1, read on the forward strand.
GACACCGATGTGGCCGATGAGCCGACCGCGTTCGGCTGCCCCGGGGACTTTCCGGTCAAGACGCAGGACAGCGAGGTCGTACGGCGGCTGCGGGTGGCCGGTGCGGTGATCGTCGGGAAGACGAACACGCCGGAGATCGGGCAGTGGCCGTTCACCGAGGGCTCGGCCTTCGGGGACACCCGTAACCCCTGGAGCCTCGCGCACACCCCCGGCGGCTCCTCGGGCGGCTCGGCCGCCGCCGTGGCGGCGGGACTCGTGCCCGCCGCGCTCGGTTCGGACGGCGCGGGCTCGGTCCGTATCCCCGCCGCCTGGACCCATCTCGTCGGGATCAAGCCGCAGCGCGGGCGGATCTCCACCTGGCCGGAGCCCGAGTCGTTCAACGGGATCACCTGCAACGGGCCGCTGGCCCGCACCGTCGCCGACGCCGCGCTGCTGCTCGACGTCGCCAGCGGCGGCCACCCGGGGGATCTGCACCGGCCGCCGCCCATCGCGGCGCGCGCCGCCGCCGACCAGGAGCCGAGACGGCTGCGGATCGCACTGTCGGTCAGGCCGCCGTTCACCGCGACCCGCAAGACGCTGCACCCCGTCGTCCGTTCGGCTCTGCTGCGCACCGCCGAACGGCTGGCGGCGCTCGGGCACGAGGTGATCGAGGCGGAGCCGCGCTACGGGCCGGTCGGCCTCGCCTTCGTACCGCGTGCGACGGCGGGTATCAGGGAGTGGACGCTGCGCGCGCCCGACCTGGACCGGCTCGACGTACGGACGCGGGACAGCGCGCGCAACGGGCGGCTGCTCGGGGGCCGGGTGCTGCGGCTGGCGCGGGCGGCGGAGGGGCCGCTGAGGCGCCGGGTGGGGGAGATCTTCGGGCGGTTCGATGTCGTCCTGGCGCCGACGACGGCGATGCCGCCGCCGCTCGTGGGGGCGATGGCCGGGCTGTCGAGCTGGGAGACGGACAAGGCGATCATCGCGGCCTGCCCGTACGCGTGGCCGTGGAACGCGCTCGGCTGGCCCGGGATCAACGTCCCGGCGGGGATCACCGAGGACGGACTGCCGCTGGGCGCGCAGCTGCTCGGCCCGGCCCACGGCGAGCCCACGCTGATCTCGCTGGCCGCGCAGCTGGAGGCGGACCAACGGTGGTGGGAGTGGTGGCCGGAGGGCTGGCCGGACGGGCACCGCGGCGGCCACGGGGACCGTCACCTGCCGGTCATCGACAAGCTGCCGGTGGCCGGGGCGCGGCGGCCGGAGCGCGCTCGGCGCCCGCGCCGATGAGCAGCCCTGCCCCGCTGGCGGTCTGAGCGCGCAGGCGCGGGGCCGGGGCGCCCGGGTAGGCCGGTGGGGCGCTGGGGGGCAACGGGTAACGGCTGGGCCGTGTCCGGCGGCTCGTGCGGAGGGAGCGGGGGAGCGCCCCTGTCCGTGAGTCTGTCCGTGTGTCTGTCCGTACGTCGCGGAGTGCGGGTGCGTCGTGGCTGGTCGCGCGGTTCCCCGCGCCCCTGACGGGGCACGCTCGATGCCGGGCGCGCATGATCCGCCGGACCCCCTACGGCGCCAGGACGTCCAGCTCGGCCATCGCGCCCTCCGCGATCTCGCGGGTCAGCGTCTCCGCCCGGACCGCGTCCCGCTCCCGTACGGCCTCGGCTACCCGCACATGCAGGGTGACGGCGGCCGGGTCGGGGTCGGTGAACATGACGTGGTGCTGGGTGCGTCCGGTGAGCACCTCGGCGACCACGTCACCCAAACGGGCGAACATCTCGTTACCGGACGCGTTCAGGATCACGCGGTGGAACGCGACGTCGTGCACCAGGTAGGCGTCGAGCTGCTGGCCGCGTGAGGTGGCCACCATGCCGAGGGCGTGTTCGGTCAGTTCCGCGCACTGGGCCGGAGTGGCGAGGGCGGCGGCGAGACCTGCGGCGACCGGCTCCACGGCGGAGCGCAGCACGGTCAGCGAGCGGAGCTGGCGCGGCCGGTCGGCGCCCGCCAGCCGCCAGCGGATCACCTGCGGGTCGAAGACGTTCCACTCCTCGGCGGGGCGGACCGTGACGCCGACGCGGCGCCGCGACGTCACCAGGTACATCGACTCCAGCACCCGTACGGCCTCGCGTATGACGGTGCGCGAGACCTCGAAGCGCCGTTCCAGCTCGTCCGTGCGCAACACCGTGCCCGGTGGGTACTCGCCCGCCGTGATCGCCGGACCGAGGGAGGCCAGCACCCGTGCGTGGAGCCCCTGCCCCTGGTTTTCCATGGGCTCAGCCTACGGCGAACCACACACCATTAATTAAGTATGACTTTTACATCACAGCCTCTTGAATACGTCGTACGTATGGGTGAGGGTGTGGGACGTCATCGAGGTCGATGAAGACAGCGAGGTTGCGATGCAAGCCCCCCACATGGTGGTCGTCATGGGCGTGTCCGGGACGGGCAAGACCACGATCGGTCAGTCGCTGGCCGCCCAGCTCGGCGTGCCGTACGCCGAAGCCGACGACTTCCATCCCCCGGCGAACATCGCCAAGATGTCCGCCGGTACGCCGCTGAACGACAAGGACCGCGAGCCGTGGCTGGACGCCATCGGCGCGTGGGCGCACAGCCGCGCCGGGCGCGGGGGCGTCGTGAGCTGTTCCGCCCTCAAGCGCGGCTACCGCGACCGGCTCAGGGCGGCCGCGCCAGGGCTGGTCTTCCTGCACCTCACCGGCGACCGTGAGCTGATCGCCGAGCGGTTGAGCCGGCGCAAGGGGCACTTCATGCCCGGCGCGCTCCTCGACTCGCAGTTCGCCGACCTCGAACCGCTCGGTGCCGACGAACCCGGCGTCGCGGTGGACGTCACGCCCAGCCCGGAGGTCATCACGGAGCAGGCGATCGCCGCCCTGGACCGGCTCGTTCCGCCGGATCGGCCCGAGGGTCGTGACAACGGTGACGGCGGCGGCCCGGCCGGGGAGCGCGGCCCGCTCGCCAGCCCGTAGCGCGTCGTCCGCGACGCGCCCCCCAAGAACGCCGTGGCCGGCGCTTATCCCCCGTAACGCGCCGGCCACGGTCGCAGCACCCGGCCACCCCGCAGGGCTCCGCGGGACGGCTGTCCGCCCAGCCGCCACTCGCGGGGCCCGCGTAGGTCTGTCTCGTACATCCCCCTCGTACATCCCCCTCGTCCTGGAGACCCCACGGGCGCGTGGCTTTCGTGCGAGGCGCGTGGTTTCCGTACGGGGCCGACTGGTCCGTACGGGACCAGTCGGTTTGTGCCGGACCAGTTGGTTCGTACGGCTCGGTTGGTTCGTGCGCGTCGGTTGGTTCGTACGGGCCGGTTGGTCCGTACGGGGCCGGTCGGCCTCACGGTCCACCGGCCGGAACCCGTAAGCCGGTAGCCCGTAAGCCCGTAAGCCCGTAAGCCCGCAGGACTGTTCCGCAGGCCGTTCCAGCTTCGCCCCGCCGCTCACCCGGAGCGCGCACCACCACCGGGTGCTCGTCCGTCCCACGAGCGCCTGCCCCACGAGCGTCCACCCTCGCCCGTCTCTCCCCCTTCCACCTAGCCCCGCACACACCCCACTCCCACGTTAGGAACCGGCCCGTGAGCACTCTCAGTGTCGAGATGCTGGCAGCGGATACCGCCGAACCGATCACTTCGGCAGGTCACGCGCAGTTGGGGATCGCCGTCCTGGTCGGCATCGCCGTGATCGTCCTTCTCATCACCAAGTTCAAGCTGCACGCCTTCCTCTCGCTGACCATCGGCTCACTCGTGCTGGGTGCCGTGGCGGCGGCGCCGCTGGACAAGGCCATCACGAGCTTCACGACGGGACTCGGCTCCACGGTCGGTGGCGTCGGCGTGCTCATCGCGCTCGGCGCGATCCTCGGCAAGCTGCTCGCGGACTCCGGCGGCGCCGACCAGATCGTGGACACCATCCTCGCCAGGGCCAACCAGCGCACCATGCCCTGGGCGATGGCCCTGATCGCCGGAATCATCGGCCTGCCGCTCTTCTTCGAAGTCGGCATCGTGCTGATGATCCCCGTCGTGCTGCTCGTCGCGAAGCGCGGCAACTACTCGCTGATGCGCATCGGTATCCCGGCGCTCGCGGGGCTGTCCGTGATGCACGGACTCGTGCCGCCGCACCCGGGACCGCTCGCCGCGATCGACGCCATCGACGCCAACTTGGGGGTGACGCTGGCGCTGGGCGTGCTCATCGGCATCCCGACCGTGGTCATCGCCGGTCCTGTGTTCGCCCGTTACGCCGCTCGCTGGGTGGACATCACCCCGCCGGAGGGGTTGGTTCCGCAGCGGCCTTCCGAGGACCTGGAGCGGCGGCCCAGCTTCACCGCCACCGTGTGCACGGTGATGCTGCCGGTCGTCCTGATGCTGAGCAAGGCGCTCGTCGACATCGTCGTGGACGACCCGGACAACCACCTCCAGCGGGTGACCGATGTCATCGGCTCCCCGCTGATCGCGCTGCTCGCCGCCGTCCTCGTAGCGATGTTCACCCTCGGCCGGGCGGCCGGTTTCGCCAGGGAGCGGCTGTCTACCACGGTGGACAAGTCGCTGATCCCGATCGCGGGCATCCTGCTCATCGTCGGTGCGGGTGGCGGCTTCAAGCAGACGCTGATCGACATCGGCGTCGGCCAGATGATCCTGGACTTTTCCAACGACTGGGATGTCTCACCGCTGCTGCTCGCCTGGCTGATCGCGGTCGGCATCCGGCTGGCGACGGGCTCGGCGACCGTGGCGACCATCTCCGCCGCCGGTCTCGTCGCCCCGCTCGCCACCGACATGTCCACCACGCACCAGGCGCTGCTCGTCCTCGCCGTGGGTGCTGGGTCGCTGTTCTTCAGCCATGTCAACGACGCGGGCTTCTGGATGGTGAAGGAGTACTTCGGGATGAACGTCGGTCAGACGATCAAGACGTGGTCGCTGATGGAGACGATCATTTCGGTGGTGGCGGGCGGTCTGGTGCTGCTGCTGTCGCTGGTGATTTAGCGCGGCTGCGTCGCGCAGCGGTCCGGGCAGGGCGGCCACCATGTCGGCGGGACGTCGGCACGGTGACCGCCCTGTCCGCCGTTTTCTCGCTGTCTGCCGCTAGCCGCCGCTGTCTGCCGCCGTTTGCCGCTGTCTGCTGATTTCTGCCGCTGCTCGCCGCTCGCTGTCGGCTCCGTGCGGTACGGCATTGGCGTGGCGTGCGGGCTTACTCGGGGGTGTACGCGGTGACTTGCGCTCGGGCTTTCGGAACATGACGTACGGGCGACGCCGCAGCGGCAGCCACGACGGGCTCATGGCGGTGGCCGCGACGGTGGTCGTGACGGCGGCCGCGGGGTTGGCCGGAAGGGAAGCGGAACCTGCTCGTAACGCTGTCAACCGAGGCCACCGATGCGGGCGAACTCTCAGCCGGAAGTGTGGGGTTTACGCGCGGCAGAGTGACGTTTCTTGGTGTGCGACCAGCGACTTTGCCACTCTCGCCGGATGGACGTACAGGAGCGGAAGGTCGAACTCGCCGGTGTGCCGGAGACGACGCTATGGACGCTGCACCACCGGGTACTGGCCGCCAAGGACGCAGGGTCGGCACTGGTCGACCCCAAGGCCATCGAGCTGATCGAAGCCATCGGCTACCCCTTCGAGCTGCGCTTCGGCATGGGCAACTGGGGCCAGGCGCAAGGCGTCGCCGTACGGGCGCGCTGCTACGACCGCGAAGTGCGCCGCTTCCTCGCCGACCACCCGGACGGGACGGTCGTCTCGCTCGGCGAAGGTCTGGAGACGCAGTTCTGGCGGGTGGACAACGGCAGGATGCGCTGGCTCAGCGTCGATCTGCCCGACGTCGCCGCGCTACGGCAGCGGCTGCTGCCGGACACGCCGCGCCGCCGCACGCTCGCCTGCTCGGCCACCGACGAGCGCTGGATGGACGACGTCGACACCTCGCGTGGTGTGCTGATCATCGCCCAGGGGATGCTGATGTATCTGCTGGCCGACGAGGTGCACCGGCTGGTCGCCGCCTGCGCGGAACGCTTCCCCGGAGCCGAGCTGGTCTTCGACACCCCGCCCGCATGGGTCACCGCCCGTACGACGCGCGGCCGTTGGCGGCATCCAGCGGGTTACCGGCCGCCGCCGATGACGTGGGGCATGGACCCCGCCGAGCAGCGCAGGCTCAGCGCGGCGCACCCCAACGTCGTCGCTGTGCGCGCCGTCAGGGAACCGCGCGGCCGGGGATTCATCTGCGGCTGGCTGCTGCCACTGGTCGGCCTGCTTCCCGTCCTGCGCGCGCGCAGGCCGCTGTGGGTGACGCGCGTGCTCTTCGGACTGACCGAACACCACAAGGGAGATCGCGGATGAGCGTGCGGCAGGGACTGGAAGAGCAGTTGGGTCAGGTAAGAGATCGGGACCGGGCCCGGGACCGTGCCCGGAGCGGGGACCGCGGGCAGGACCGCGATCAGCACCAGGGCCGGCACCACGATCAGCACGAGCCCCAGGACCAGGAGCAGGGTCAGGGGCACGACCAAGGCCGGTTGCAGGACTGGGTCCAGGGCTGGGAACGGGACGACGGCCAGATCACAAGCCACGGCCTGCGGCACCAGCCGCCGCAGCAGGAGCGCCGTGGGCAGCGAGAAACGCAGGAGCGCCGTGTCATGCAGGAACCTCAGGAGCCGCAGGACGGCGAGGGATCACCCGAGCGGCAGGAGGCGACCGGGACGCCGACGCCGTCGGTGCCCGGCCAGCGGACCGTCCTCATCGACGGCGGCAAGCTGCGGCTGCGGGAGTTCCTGCCCAGCGACGTCGATGGCGTCCTCGGCATCTTCGGCGATCCCCGCACCACAAGCCAGTTCGGCATGCGGCCCTTTCAGCGCTCCGACGCCTCCGCCTTGGTCGAGCAGGCCATGCTCAGTGCCAGAGAGCAGCCGCGTACGCACTACCGGCTCGCCGTCAGCGTGGTCGCGACGGGCGAGCTGATCGGCTCGGTGAAGCTCATCCTGGAAAAGTCGCCGGACGGCGAGATCGTACGCACCGGCCACCGCAGCGCGGAGGTGGGCATCGCCCTGCGCGCCGACCAGGTCAGCGTCGGCCACAGCGTCGAGATCGGCTACCTGCTGGGAACCCTGGGCTTCGACCGGCTCGGGATGCACCGCATCTGGGCGGGCTTCCTGCCCTCCAACGTGGCCGCCCAGGGGGCCGCCGAGAAGTCCGGCATGCGCAAGGAGGGCGTGCTCCGGGACTACGGCCACGCGGACGGCGTCTGGTACGACATCGTGCAGTACTCCATGCTCGAAGACGAATGGAACGCCCTGGCAGGCCGCGGAACGGCCGATGCCTGACCGCGGCACCTCGGCCGCTCTAGCCGCTTTAGCCGCTGCGATGGGTTCGGCGGCGTCGGCGCGCCCGGGCGCGGGCCGGCCCGGCCTGCCGGGCTCGTCCGCCGGTGTACCGGCCGGCTGGTCCGCCGCGCCGGCTGGTCCGCGCTCACCCGCCCCTGTGAGCTCGGCTGTCGCCCTGTTCCGCCGCCGCCGCAGCAGTCGGCAGCGGCGCGGCCGTTACCCGTCGCCGGGTGCGGCCATGCCGTAGAAGGACCGTTTCCTCGGTCGGCTACCGCACCCGCACCTTCGTCAGCGACCGCTTCAGGACCGGTGTCAGCGGGTTCTCCACCAGTTTGTGCAGCAGCCATGCCAGGACCAGCATCAGCGCGATGGCGAGGGGGAACGTCGCGTACGAGGGGATGTCCAGCTCGCGGTGGAGTATCTGCACGGTGACCCAGCCCAGGTGCTCGTGGACCAGGTAGAAGGGGTAGGTGAGGGCTCCGGCGACGGTCAGCCAGCGCCAGTTGGCCCACTGGAGTCTGCCGAGGGCGACCAGGGCGACCGCCAGGTATCCGGCCGCCACGATGGCGACGATGACGGAGGCGTGGCGGTAGGAGAAGAAGTCCGGGTTGGGCGCGTGCCACAGCCCGGCTACCGCGTAGTGCTGGCCGATCAGGAAGCTGACGCCGACGATGCCCCAGGCGAGGGCGTCGCTGCCGAAACGATGCACCATGTAGAGGCCGATGCCGCCGATGAAGAACGAGGAGTACTCGGGCATCAGGACGATGTCGAGGACCGGCTGGTTCGCCGCTTCGGCCATCGCCGCCGCCAGTGTCCACACCGCGCAGAACAGCGCGACGCGGTGGCGGGTCGCGCCGGGCAGCACGACGAACAGCGCGAAGAGGGCGTAGAAGCGCAGCTCGGCCCAGAGCGTCCAGCACACGCCGAGCACCCGGTCGGCGCCCAGCGGCTGCTGGAGCATGGTGAAGTTGACGAGGGTGGCGCTGGGCGAGACCGACGCGTACGCCACCCATGGCAGCGCGAACACGGCCGTGACCAGGATGATCGCCGCCCAGTAGGCGGGAAAGAGCCGTGAGACGCGGGACGCGAAGAAGTCCCTGAGCGGGCGGCCCCAGCCGCTCATGCAGATGACGAAGCCGCTGATGACGAAGAAGATCTGCACACCGAGGCAGCCGTACGCGAACAGGCCGGAGGCGGTGGGGAACTGGTCTGCCGGTGAGCTCCCCCACGCCTTGGCTATCTCGCCGTCGCGGCCTCCGTAGTGGTAGCAGGCCACCATGAGGGCGGCGACCAGGCGCAGCCCGTCCAGGGCCCGCAGCCGGGACGGCGGGCGCTGCCTTGGCGGCTTCCCCTCCAGGCCGGGCGGGGTGTCGAGCACCCCCGGCCGGGAGGCCGGGGGTGCGGTGGTGGCGTCCGGCGCGGTGCTCGGGGCCGTCATGGGAAGGCCGCCCTTTTCTTGATCTGGCGTTGCACCGCGCGGGCCCTGCGGGCGACCTTGCGCACCGTCGGGTTGCGCGGCAGGAAGGACAGATGCGACGGCACCGCGCCGGGCAGGCCCAGCGAGGTCAGCCGGCGGCGCTTGAAGTAGCGCCAGGTGTGCGGGGTGAGCTTCGCCGACAGATAGCGTTCGGCGGCCGGTCGCAGCGACGGGTAGATCTGCGACTGCATCGCGAAGCCGACGGCGGTGACCAGGCCCGACAGCTCCCGGCCCGCCCGCTCACCGGCCGGTGCGCGCCAGTTGGTGAGCGCCGCGCGGTCGTCGAGGTCGGGCAGCAGGGCGTCGACGATCGTGACCGGTACGCGGTTGCTGTTCTGGTACGGAGTGAGCCGCTCCAGCAGGACGTCGGTTCCGGTGCGGGCGACCGGCAGGCCGTACAGCGCGCTCGCGGTGATCAGCGCCGTGGAGAAGCAGCCGATGACCAGCGCGGGCCGGGTGCGCTGGTACAGCACCTCGGCGAGCACGGGGGAGTCCACCACGGTCAGCGTGGCACCGAGCGTGGTCGCCTCCTTCTCCACCATCCGCGACCAGCGGGCCGGGGCGGTGGGGTGCGGCTTGAACACCACGTGGCGGTGGCCGAGCGCGACGGCTCCGCGCAGCATCCGTACGTGCAGCTCCTCCTCCTCTTCGGGAGTGAGGATGTCCAGCGCCGACAGATACTGGCCGAGCAGCAGCGCCGGGCCCTTGCCGCCCACGGGTGTGTCGGGCACGCCGACCTCGGGGGAGACCCCGGCGACCTCGGCGAGCACCTTGGTGAACTGGCTCGTCGGCACGATCTCCGGCTCGACGCCGAACTCCGTGAGCAGCAGCGGCCGCAGCCCGGGCACCAGGTCGAGATGGAGCAGGCGGCGCACGCGGGTGCCGATCAGCGGGTCGAGCTTGTTGCGGGTCGGGCCGTAGCTCATCAGCCCGTCGGCGTACACGTCCAGCGGCGCCGACGGGAACAGCCGGGCGAGGGCCAGGGCCGGGTTGACCTGGATGGACTCCAGGGCGATCTCGACGTCGTCGTCCCCGAGGTCCCACAGCAGCCGAAGGTGCCGCTCCCACAGCGGCGCGTCGTCGCCGCGCGGGGACCAGCCACCCGGGTGGAACGGGCTGATCGTCTCGTTCCAGGACAGCACCCGGTCGAAGCGCGGGCGCAGCACGGAGAAGCCCGGCATCTCGTCCAGCGCCGGGGTGGTCTCCGGCGTCGCCGCGTTGTTGCTGACCAGCAGCAGGCGGCGGTCGGCCGGGGCGAAGCAGTCCGCGTCGATGGCGGCGGCGAGCGTCGCCGCGCCGTACAGCGTCGAGGCGAAGAAGATCTGGGTGCGCTGACGCGTGCTCATCAGACCGCGACCTCCGGGCCGACCGGGCGGCGGCGCAGCCTTCTCAGGCGCGCCGCGCGGTCGTAGTCCATCGAGTCCAGGGCGTCATTCAGTACGTTCTGCGGCATGCGCTTCATCGCCGCCGCGCTCATCGAGCGCAACTTTCTTGCCACGGCCGGTTCAAACCTTTCGATACCACCGAGGTGATGAGAAATAATCGCACAGTACGTGCGTACCGCCTTCGGAAGCAGGATATGAGCCTCCTTGTCGCGCGCGGTTTCCTCGATGACCTGATCGAATGCGCGAATGAAGTCGAGTTGCCGCACATCACCGATCTGGGTCAGTGACGAGGCGACTCCGCGCCGGTAGAAGACGCCCAGCATCCCGAGTACGGCGAATGATTTCGCCTCGCGGTGCAGGCGCCAGATCCACGGCCGGTCCTCGGCGGTCCGCAGGCCGTGCCGGAAATGCAGCAGGCCGTCGTCGGCGAGGCGGCGGTGATACATCCCGGCCCACGCGAACGCGTAGTCGACCGAGGTGGACCGGTCTGACGGCAGAATCGCCTGCCGGGGGTCCATCACCACCCCGCGCCGCCCGTGCGGCACCCGGTGGATCGACCGCGCACGATTGGTGCACTGCACATGGTCGGTCCGTACGAAGTCGCAGCCCAACTCCTCCATGGCGCTCAGGAGCTGTGCGTAGTACCCGGGGGCGAGCCAGTCGTCGCCGTCGAGGAAGGTGAGGTACTCGCCGCGCGCGGCGTCAAGACCGGTGTTGCGGGCGGTGGCAAGCCCGCCGTTTTGCTCGTGCCGTACGAGGACGGCCCCGGGAAGGTCGCGCTCGGCGCGCTCCAGAATCTCCGGAGTCCCATCCTTCGAACAGTCGTCTACAAGAATGAATTCGTAGTCGTCACGCGCGTTGGCGCGCAGACTTCTCAGTGTGTCAGGTGCATAGGTCTGCACGTTATAAAACGGCACGATGACGGAGAGCTTAACCACTCGGGTGACGCTAGGTGGCCGCCCGGCATTCGTCTCGACCTGTGGCCTACGGGAAGGTGAACGAAGGAAGTCGGAATGGTTAACCCGCTGCTCCGGCGGCCAGGTTAGCCAAGCGGCGATGTGCTGTTAACCGTTTGTTGCGTCTGTGTTGGGCCGTGACTCGCAATGCCTTCCTAGCGTCTGTGACGTGCCCTCACGTACCAATTCCCAGCTGCGAGTGGCCGTGCTCGCCGATTCCGACACCCGGTGGAAGTGGGGCGCGCTCACCGCCCACCGCGTCGTATCGGACCACAGGCTCGACGGCTATCTGCTGCGCGGCCGCGCCACTCCCACGGCCCGTCAGCTCACCGAGGTCGGCGTACGCGCCGACTCCTTGCGCGAGGTCACGGGCGTGGAGTTCGTCCGCGCCATCCAGCGCGAGCGCTACGACGTGGTCGTCCTCTCCTGCGTCGGCGGCGGCGTCCAGGCGATGCTGCACGGCCTCGGCCACGCCCTGCGCGGCGCCCCGCACCGCCCCGTCCTCATCACCGGCTACGTCGGCGTCGTCTACGAGAAGCTCGCCGACGGCCTGCTGCTGCGCAACGGCGCCGACCTCGTGCTCGCCAACTCCCGGCACGACGCCGACCGGTTCCGCGATGTTTACCGGGGCGTCGGCGCCGACCCCGGCAGCGTCGCCGAATGCGCGCTGCCCTTCCTCGGCGGCGAGCCCTACGACGAGACGGCGCGCACCCGGCGCCCGCACCCCGGCGGCACCGTCGTCTTCGCCGTCCAGCCGTCCGTCCCCGACAACCGGGCCGACCGGAGCTACCTGCTGCGCCGCGCCGTCGAGCACGCTCGCAAGCACCCCGACCGCGAGGTGCTGGTCAAGCTGCGCAGCAAGCCGGGCGAGCACACCACGCACATCGAGGAACTGCCGTACCAGAAGCTCGCCGACCGCTACGGCGACGCCCTGCCGCCGAACTTCCGGCTCGGCTACGGCCATATGGGTGAGGTACTGGACAGCGCGGATCTGCTGGTGACGGTCAGTTCGACGGCCGCCCTGGAGTCGCTGCACCGGGGCATCCCCACCGCCGTGCTCACCGACCTCGGGGTGCGCGAGCCGCTGGGCAACCACCACTTCCTCGGTTCCGGCTGCCTCGCCTCCTGGGACGAGCTGGACGCGGGCCACCGGCCCAAGGCCGACCCCGAGTGGGTCGCCCGCCAGGGGGTCGCCGCCGACGGCGCGTACGAGCGGGCCTTCGACGCCGTACGCGACCGGGTCGAGGACCTGCTCACCGGACCGGCGCTGCCGCCGGTCACCCCGTACTACACGGCCGTCACCGCCCCCGGATATCTGCCGCGCATCCTCGGCCGCTACGGCTTCCAGCCCGACGGCAGCCCCCGGCCCGGCGTCAGCGACGGCACCGAAGAGGTCTCCGGGCTGCGCCGGGTCGTCCGCGACACCATGCGGGACGCGGCGCGCGGCGCCTACCGGCACGGTGTGCAGCGCGTGGCGCCCGTCATCCGCCGGATGGGGGACCTGTGACCACCTCCGGCGGCCGCCCCGCGCACCGGAACGGCCCTGAGCCGGGCACCCAGTCCGCCGCCGACCAGACCCGGCCGGCCGCGCCCGGCACCACTCCCATCCACGAAGGCGCCACGCGCCGCGACTCAGGAGCCGCCATGTCCACCTCGGAGCCCGCCGGGCGCGCCAGCGCCCCGGCAGCCGCCCCCCAGCAGGCCGGGGGCCGCATAGGAGGCCAGCCCGCGCGGGGCAGGGTCCTCGCCGTGATCCCCGCGCGCGGCGGATCGAAGGGCGTGCCCGCGAAGAACCTCGCCGCCGTCGGCGGCGTGCCGCTGGTGGCCCGCGCCGTACGCGAATGCCGCGCCAGCCGCCTGGTCACCGACGTCGTGGTGTCCACCGACGACCCGGGCATCGCCGCCGCCGCACGCGGCGCGGGCGCCGACGTCGTCCAGCGGCCCACGGCCATCGCGGGCGACACCGCCACCAGCGAGGCGGCCGTGCTGCACGCCATGGACGCGCACGAGGCGCGGTACGCCACCACCGTGGACGTGGTGCTGCTGGTGCAGTGCACCAGCCCCTTCATCACCCGCGAGGACATCGACGGCGTCGCCGGCGCGGTCGTCGAAGGCGGCGCCGACAGCGCGCTGACCGTGGCGGCCTTCCACGGCTTCGTCTGGCGCGACGCCGACGACGAGCAGACCGCCACCGGGGCTTTTGAGGACGGCGACCGCCCCTCCCTGACCGCCGTGAGCGACGGTTTCGGCGTCAACCACGACAAGGCGTACCGCCCCCGCCGCCAGGACCGGCCGCAGGACCTGCTGGAGACCGGCGCCGCCTACGCCATGCGCGCCGACGGCTTCCGTACCGAGAAGCACCGCTTCTTCGGCCACACCAGCCTGGTCCGCACCGACGCCGCCCGCGTGCTGGAGATCGACGACCCGCACGACCTGGAGCGCGCCCGCGCCCTCGCGCCGCTGCTGGACGGTCCCCGGCCCGGCGCACTTCCCCACCGCGACGACATCGACGCGGTGGTCATCGACTTCGACGGCACCCAGACGGACGACAGGGTGCTGATCGACTCCGAAGGACGGGAACTCGTCGCCGTGCACCGCGGCGACGGCCTCGGGATCGCCGCGCTGCGGCGCGCCGGACTCCCGCTGCTGATCCTGTCCACGGAGCAGAACCCGGTCGTCGCCGCACGGGCCCGCAAGCTGCGGGTTCCCGTACTCCACGGCATCGACCGCAAGGACCTCGCACTGAAGCAGTGGTGCGAGGAGCAGGGCATCGCGCCCGAGCGCGTGCTCTATGTCGGCAACGACGTCAACGACCTCCCGTGCTTCGGCCTTGTCGGCTGGCCCGTGGCGGTCGCCGGTGCGCACGACGTCGTGCGCGGCGCCGCACGCGCGGTCACCTCCACCCCCGGAGGAGACGGCGCGATCCGCGAGATCGCCTCGTGGATTCTTGGAAAGGAACTGTCTTCATGAGCCCCACCCGCATCCGCACCCTCGGCGCCAAGACCGCGGGGCCCGGCCAGCCGGTCTACGTCACCGGTGAGATCGGCATCAACCACAACGGCGAGCTGGAGAACGCGTTCAAGCTGATCGACGCCGCCGCCGACGCCGGCTGTGACGCCGTCAAGTTCCAAAAGCGCACCCCGGAGATCTGCACCCCGCGCGACCAGTGGGACATCGAGCGGGACACCCCCTGGGGCCGGATGACGTACATCGACTACCGGCACCGCGTCGAGTTCGGCGAGGACGAGTACCGCCAGATCGACGAGCACTGCAAGAAGCGCGGCATCGACTGGTTCGCCTCCCCGTGGGACACCGAGGCCGTCGCCTTCCTGGAGAAGTTCGACCTGCCCGCGCACAAGGTGGCCTCCGCGTCGCTGACCGACGACGAGCTGCTGCGCGCCCTGCGCGCCACCGGCCGTACGGTCATCCTGTCCACGGGCATGTCGACGCCGAAGCAGATCCGGCACGCCGTCGAGGTCCTCGGCAGCGACAACATCCTGCTCTGCCACGCCACCAGCACCTACCCGGCCAAGGCCGAGGAGCTGAACCTGCGGGTCATCAACACCCTCCAGGCCGAGTACCCGAACGTGCCGATCGGCTACTCCGGTCACGAGACCGGTCTCCAGACCACCCTCGCCGCTGTCGCCCTCGGTGCCGCGTTCGTCGAGCGCCACATCACCCTGGACCGCGCCATGTGGGGCTCGGACCAGGCCGCTTCGGTGGAGCCGCAGGGCCTGACGCGTCTCGTCCGCGACATCCGCACCATCGAGGAGTCGCTGGGCGACGGCGTCAAGAAGGTCTACGAGAGCGAGCTGGGCCCGATGAAGAAGCTGCGCCGCGTCACCGGCGTCGTCGCCGAGGGCGGCGACCGCGAGCCCGTCGCTGTCTGACGGGACGCCACCACCGTGCCGTCTCCCAGCCCCCGGCAACTCCCGTCGGCCGAGCGGTCCCGATACGCCACCGAGACCGCCGAGAGCGCGAGGTAGACCTCAGTGAGCTCAACCACAGGGCCGGTCGGCCCTGTCCCGGAAGCGGCCCGGACCTCCGGTGACGCCGCGACCGCAGGCCGCTTCCGGGTGCTGCCCCGGCGCGGTGTCAGCCAGTCGCGACCGGCGGGCACGCTCGCGTTCGTGGAAAGCCCGGTGCAGCTGCTGAACGTGCTGGAGTGGGCCCACATCGACGCGCTGCGCGCGTCGGAAGCGGCCGCCGGGCCCGGCCTGGCGGCGGCACAGGGCACGGCGGGCACGGGGGAAGCGCCCGCCGCCGCGGCAGGGCCCGGCGTGGGGGCGCCGGGCCCGGCCGGGCTGCCCGCCGCGCTCGGGATGGGCTCGGACGCGGGGGCGTCAGGACCGGCCCGTCCCGCTCGCCTCACCGACCTCACCATCATCGTGCTGTCACCGCACGACCCGATGACCCGTGGCCAGCTGCGCCGGATGGCGGAGCTGGCCAGGGGAGAGGGCGTCACGGTGCGGTGGGAGGAGGCACGGGGAGGAGCCAGCGCGCCGGTCCGCACCATCGGCGGACTCGCCCCGCTGCTGCGCGCGGCGCGGCGGATCGTCATCGGCGACCCGTTCTCCCGCTACGTACAGCTCCTGCTCACCCTCGCCCGGGCTCGTGACCTCGTGGTCGTGGACGACGGCACGGCGACCATGGAGTTCATCTCCCAACTGGCGCGCGGCGAGCGCCTGGTGCGGTGGCACCGGCGGGGCGGCCGCGGTGCGCGTGATCTGGTGTTCGCGCCCGTCTCGGCGAACGCGCGCCGCCGGCTCACGCCCGGCGAGCGGCGCCGCGTCGAGGTGTTCAGCTCGATGCCGGTCGAGCCGCCGCCCGGCATCACCATCACCGCCAACGAATTCGCCTGGACCCGGGCCCGGTTCGGCCCGCCCCGGCTGACGAGCGGGACCGACCTGGTCGGCACCTCGCTGGTGGAGACCGGCGTGGTCGACCTGGAGCGTTACGTGGCCGCCGTCGCCGAGCTGACCCGTACGCACGGCGCCACCCGCTACTTCGCGCACCGCAGGGAGAGCACGGACAAACTGCACCGGATCAGCGTCGAGGTGGGCCTGGAAATCGTCCGCCCCGATCTCCCCCTGGAGTTGATCGCCCGGCGCGGTCCCATAGGGCGGACGATCTTGAGTTTTCCTTCCACGGTCGTCCACACGCTTCCGCTGGCCCTCGTCGGCACCGGAGTGAGGGTCGCTGTCTGTGACATCGACCCCGCCTGGCTGACCGCCGGTGCGTCGCCGAACGCCCAGGGCTTCCTCTCCGGCGTCACCGGCTCCGCCCGTGACGTGCAGCGGCTGTCCCACACTTCGGCTCCGCCGCGCTGACAGGGCGACGCAGACCCGCTCACGTACGGTGAGCGGGGGTGCGTGCGGCAGAGTGGGCGCAACCGGCAGTCATACCCGCCGGGGGATGGGCTCATGCGACGTGCGCCGACTTTTTCTTCCCCTAACGGGCTGAACTTTTGTTGATCGATGAGCAGTTGCCCCATGCGCCGTCTTACGCTTCACGGCGTGAACCATGTCAGGTCCCGCGAGACCGAGCCCGAAGATCCCGCCGACGGGGAACTGCCCGGCGTCACCGCCGATGCCGAGCTGCCCGGCACGCTCCCTGACGGACTGCGCGCCGAACTCATCGCCTTCCGGCGGGACTTGCACATGCACCCGGAGTTGGGGAACCGTGAGTTCCGGACCACCGCCGCCATCAAGGCCAGGCTGGAGAGAGCCGGGCTCACCCCGCGTGTCCTCGCCACGGGCACCGGACTGGTCTGCGACATCGGCCGCGGACCGGCCATGGCGGCAGGTGGCGCGAGCGAGGCCGGACGGCCCCTTCTCGCGCTGCGCGCCGACATCGACGCTCTGCCCATCCCGGACACCAAGACCGTCGCGTACCGCTCGACCGTGCCGGACCGCGCGCACGCCTGCGGCCACGACGTGCACACCACCGCCGTGCTCGGCGCGGGCCTCGTGCTCGCCGGGCTGCACCGGGAGGGGCGGCTGCCGCACCCGGTCCGGCTGATCTTCCAGCCCGCCGAGGAGGTGCTGCCGGGCGGCGCCACCGACGCCGTCGAGGACCACGTCCTTGAGGGCGTCGGCCGGATCGTCGCCGTGCACTGCGACCCCAGGGTCGATGTCGGACGGGTCGGCCTGCGCGCCGGTCCGATCACCTCCGCCTGCGACCGGCTGGAGGTCACCCTCAGCGGCGCCGGAGGCCACACCGCCCGCCCGCACCTGACGACCGACCTGGTGACGGCCGCCGCCAAGGTCGTCACCGAGGTGCCCGCGCTGCTCGGCCGCCGCGTGGACGCCCGCTCCGGTCTCGCCCTCACCTGGGGCCGCTTCGAGTCGGGCCACGCCTGCAACGTCATCCCCCAGCACGCCGAGCTGTCCGGCACCTTGCGCTGCCTCGACCTGCCCGCCTGGCGCGCCGCCCCCGACCTGGTGCACGCGGCGATCGACGAGGTCGCCACGCTGCACCGGGCCAAGTTCGAGATCAACTACATCCGCGGGGTGCCCCCGGTCGTCAACGAGCCGGTCGCCACCGAGCTGCTGCGCCGGGCGATGATCGCGCGCCGCGGAGCGTCCGCGATCGAGGACACCGAGCAGAGCCTCGGTGGCGAGGATTTTTCCTGGTACCTGGAGCGGGTGCCCGGTGCGATGGCTAGGCTCGGTGTCCGCCGCGCCGGGGACACCACCCGGCGTGATCTGCATTGTGGCGATTTCGACGTGGACGAAGGTGCCATCGAGGTGGGAGTGGAGCTGTTCACCGCCGCGGCTTTGCTGGATCGCAACCTTCCGTAAGGGAGACGGTCAAGACGGGTTCGCGACGATCCGATAACGGCTTGCCAAGCCCCCTTTTCTGCGGGTCTACGCGCGTTACGATGCGGCGGAATCAGCGCCGACGTGGCGCTTCGAGTGAAGGGGACCCTCGTGCGCCGGGTATCCAAGATCGCCGCCGCGGGCATCGCTACCGCGGCTCTCGCCCTCTCCGCCACCGCGTGTGGCAGCAGTTCCGAAGAAGGAGACAAGGACAAGGGCATCGGCCTGGCGTACGACGTCGGCGGCCGGGGTGACCACTCCTTCAACGACTCCGCGGCCAAGGGCTTCGACCGCGCGAAGAAGGACTTCGGCATCGGCGGCAAGGAGATGACCGCCAAGAACTCCGACACCGAGGCCGACCGCTACCAGAAGCTGGCCGACCTCGCCGAGGCCGGTTACAACCCGGTCGTCGGCGTCGGCTACGCCTACACACCGGCGATCGCCAAGGCGTCGAAGAAGTTCAAGGACACCGACTTCGCGATCGTCGACTCCGTCGTCGAGGCGAAGAACGTCACCAGCCTCGTCTCCGCCGAGCACGAGGGCTCCTACCTCGCCGGTGTCGCCGCGGCGCTGAAGAGCAAGACCGGCAAGATCGGCTTCATCGGCGGCACCAACAGCGCGCTGATCAAGAAGTTCGCGGCCGGGTACGTCCAGGGCGTCAAGGAGACCAACCCCAAGGCGACCGTGGACGTCCAGTGGGTCACCCCGGGCAGCACGGACGGCTTCGGCCTCCCCGACCGCGGCAAGGACATGGCCGAGGGCATGCTCGACAAGAACATCGACGTGATCTACTCGGCGGCCGGCGGCTCCGGCTCCGGCGCCATCGAGGCCACCGCCAAGAAGAAGGGCACCTGGTCGATCGGTGTCGACGGCGACCAGTACTACGAGAAGGGCCTGGCCCCGTACAAGAAGTCGATCCTGACCTCCGTCCTGAAGAACGTCGACGGCTCGGTCTACGACTTCATCAAGAGCGTCGTGAAGGACAAGAAGCCGCTCGGCGGCGTCCAGTCCTACGACCTCAAGCAGGGCGGCGTCTCCCTCTCGTACTCCGGCGGCTTCATCGATGACATCAAGCCGAAGCTCGAAGCGGCCAAGAAGAAGATCATGGCCGGCGACATCAAGGTGAAGTCGACCTACTCGGACTGACCAGCGCCCAGCCGCGCGGTCCGCCCGCCCGGACTGAGCAACGCCTGGACGACGACGGGCCTGGAGGAAGCCGGACGCACCGCGCCTCCTCCAGGCCCGCCTTGACGACCCGGTGCCCGGGCCACCACCCCATCCCTCAGGAGTGCGCCATCAAAGCCGCCAGCGCCCCCACGGGCGAGCCACCCGCAGACGGAAGCCCCGTCGCCGTAGAGCTCCACGGAATCACCAAGCGATTCCCCGGAGTCGTCGCCAACCACGACATCGACATCCGCGTGCGTCGTGGCACCGTGCACGCCCTCGTCGGCGAGAACGGCGCGGGCAAGTCGACGCTGATGAAGATCCTTTACGGGATGCAGCGCCCCGACGAGGGCACCATCGCGATCGACGGCGAGCAGGTGGAGCTGCACTCCCCGGCCGACGCCATCGGGCGCGGGGTCGGCATGGTGCACCAGCACTTCATGCTCGCCGACTACCTCACCGTCCTGGAGAACATCGTCCTCGGCGCTGAGAAGCTGCACGGCATCGGGGCCAGGGCCAGGGCCAGGGTGCGGGAGATCTCCGACGCCTACGGGCTCGGCGTACGCCCCGACGCGGTGATCGAGGACCTCGGTGTCGCCGACCGGCAGCGGGTGGAGATCCTCAAGGTGCTCTACCGGGGCGCCCGCATCCTCATCCTCGACGAGCCGACCGCGGTCCTCGTCCCGCAGGAGGTGGACGCGCTCTTCGACAACCTGCGCGAGCTGAAGTCCGAGGGCCTGACGGTCATCTTCATCTCCCACAAGCTGGGCGAGGTCCTCTCCGTCGCCGACGACATCACCGTCATCAGGCGCGGCACGACCGTCGCCTCCGTCACCCCGGCCGAGACCACCGCCAAGCGGCTCGCCGAGCTGATGGTCGGCAGTGAGCTGCCCTCCCCGCAGACCCGCGAGTCCACGGTCACCGACGTACGGATGCTCGACGTGAGCGGACTGCGGCTGACGGCCACCGACGGCGACGGCGTGGACCGCTCCGTACTCGACGGCATCGACCTCACCATCCACAAGGGCGAGGTCCTCGGCATCGCCGGAGTCGAGGGCAACGGGCAGGCCGAGCTGGTCGAAGCGATCATGGGGATGCGCCACACCGACGCCGGTGTCATCACCCTCGACGACGTGGACATCTCCCACGCCCCCACCCGCGAGCGGCGCGAGAGCGGCATCGGCTACATCCCCGAGGACCGGCACCGGCACGCGCTGCTGCTGGAAGCCCCGCTGTGGGAGAACCGCATCCTCGGACACGTCACCGAGGCCCCCAACAGCAAGGGGCAGCTGCTCGACATCAAGGCCGCGCGCCGCGACACCGAGCGGATCGTGGCCGACTACGACGTCCGTACGCCCGGCATCGAGGTGACCGCGGCCTCACTGTCCGGCGGCAACCAGCAGAAGCTGATCGTCGGCCGCGAGATGAGCCACCAGCCCAAGCTGCTGATCGCCTCGCACCCCACACGCGGTGTGGACGTCGGCGCGCAGGCCCAGATCTGGGACCAGATCCGCGAGGCACGCCACGAGGGCCTGGCCGTGCTGCTGATCTCCGCCGACCTGGACGAGCTGATCGGCCTGTCCGACACGCTCCGCGTGATGTACCGGGGCCGCCTCGTCGCCGACGCCGACCCCGCCACCATCACCCCGGAGGAACTGGGCTCGGCGATGACCGGCGCGGCCACCGGCCACCTCACCGCGACCGAGGAAGACGCACCCGAGACCGGGACCGGGGCAGCGCCCGGGACCACGCCCGACGAGACCGTCGCCGACCAGCGGGCGCAAGCCGACGAGCGGTCCCAGGGCGATGGGGGAGACCGATGAAGAAGTTCGACAAGGAACGGGTGCTGCTGGCGGTCGCCGCGCCGGTGCTGGCCCTGATCGCGGCGTTCGCCGTCACCGCGCTGGTGCTGTACGCCACCGGCAAGGAGCCGTTCACCGCCTTCGGCGTGATGTTCGAGTACGGCTTCAAGTCCGACAGCCAGGTCTACATCCTCAACAAGGCCACCACGTACTACCTCGCCGGTCTCGCCGTCGCCATCGGCTTCCGAATGAACCTGTTCAACATCGGCGTCGACGGCCAGTACCGGCTGGCGGCCTTCTTCGCCGCCGTCGTCGGCGGCGCGATGGAACTGCCCGGGCTGGTCCAGATCCCGCTGATCATCCTCGTCGCCATGCTGGTCGGCGCCATGTGGGCGTCCATCGCCGGACTGCTGAAGGTCTACCGGGGCGTCAGCGAGGTCATCAGCACGATCATGCTGAACTCGCTGGCCACCGCGCTCATCAGCTACCTGCTGGTGGACGACAGGCTCGCGGTCCTCGACCAGCAGACCAACATCGTCTCCACCGAACCGATCCCGGAGTCCAGCCACTTCTTCACCATCCCCGCAGGCCCGGGCCTCGACCCGATCTGGGGCTTCATCGTGGTCGCCGCGCTCGCCGGAATCGCCTTCTGGTTCGTGCTCGGCCGCACCCGCTTCGGCTTCGACCTGCGGGCCGTGGGCCGCTCCGAGTCGGCGGCGCAGGCCAGCGGCGTGAACGTCAAGCGCATGGTGGTCACCAGCATGGTGCTCTCCGGCGCGATGGCCGGACTCGTCGGCATGCCGACCCTGCTCAACGACACCCACCAGTTCACCTCCGACTTCCCTCTGGGCATCGGTTTCACCGGCATCGCCGTCGCGCTGCTCGGCCGCAACAACCCCGTCGGTATCGCGCTCGGCGCACTGCTGTGGGGCTTTCTCGAACGAGGCGCCAACCGCCTCGAATTCGAGGGCTACGACAAGGAGATCGTCGGCGTGATGCAGGGCGTCATCGTGCTGTGCGTCGTCATCGCGTACGAACTGGTGCGCCGCTTCGGCCTCAAGCGCCAGCAGCAGCGGGTGGGCGCCGAGCTCGCCGCCCAGGCCCGTAAGAACACCAAGCAGGAGGTGGCCCTGTGAGCGGCGCCACGGTAACCACCAAGACCCCCGGCGAGCCGAAGGGTGCCTCGCGCACCGCGGGCGGCGGGCGGCTCACCTTCGCCAAGGTGCTGCTGATCATCGCCGGAGCGCTGATCACGCTCTCCGTCGTACGGGAGATCATCGACCAGGTCGCCTCCGGGCAGACCCCCGCCTTCCACAACATCACCTCCTCCGGCCAGATCGCCGCCGGTCTCTCCATGGCCGTGCCGATCGGTCTCGCCGGACTCGGCGGGCTGTGGGCCGAGCGGGCCGGTGTGGTCAACATCGGCCTTGAGGGCATGATGATCCTCGGCACCTTCTTCGGTGCCTGGGCGGGCTACCAGTCCAGCCCCTGGGTCGGTGTCCTCGCCGGTGTCCTCGGCGGCGCGCTCGGCGGCCTCGTGCACGCCGTCGCGACGGTCACGTTCGGGGTGGACCACATCATCTCCGGTGTGGCCATCAACATCCTGGCCCTCGGCGCCACCACCTACCTCGCCAAGCGCTGGTTCGAACCGCTCGCCGACAAGGGCGGCAGCCCCAAGCAGTCCCCGCAGGTCGACGACATCCAGTCGTTCACCGTGCCAGGGCTCTCCGACTGGCTCGCCGACCTCGAAAAGCACCACTGGTTCCTGGTCTCGGACCTCGCGGGCATCCTCGGCGGCCTGGTCACGGACATCTCCGCGCTGACCATCGTGGCCATCGTGCTCTTCGTCGGCTCCTTCTTCGTGTTGTGGAAGACCTCCTTCGGTCTGCGGCTGCGGTCCTGCGGCGAGAACCCGATCGCCGCCGAGTCCCTCGGCGTCAACGTGTACCTGTACAAGTACGCGGCCGTCGTCACCTCCGGCGCGCTCGCCGGACTCGGCGGTGTCTTCCTCGCCCTCGTCCGCTCGCACATCTACAACGAGGGCCAGACCGGCGGCCGCGGCTACATCGGCCTCGCCGCCATGCTCTTCGGCAACTGGCGCCCCGGCGGCCTCGCCATGGGCGCGGGCCTGTTCGGCTACTCCGACGCCCTCCAGCTGCGCAGCGGCGGCACCACCGTGCACGCCCTGATGCTGCTCCTCGCACTGGGCCTGCTCGCGCTCGCCGTGTGGCGGCTGACCCGGAAGCACTACATCGCGGCCGCGCTGAGCGCCGTCTCGGCCGTTCTTCTGGTCATCTGGTACGTCATGACGGACTCCGTGCCCAACGAGCTGGTCGGCGCCACGCCGTACATCGTGACCCTGCTCGTCATGGCGCTGGCCGCACAACGGCTGCGGATGCCCAAGGCGAACAACAAGCCCTACCGAAGGGGCCAAGGCAAGTGACCGCTCCGAGCGCCGTCCCCGCCCCGCTGGGCGAGGACGGCTGGGAGGCCCTGCGGGTGCGGGCCCGGGACGCCATGTCCCGGGCGTACGCCCCGTACTCCGGATTCCCCGTCGGCGCCGCCGCGCTCGTCGACGACGGCCGCACGGTCACCGGCTGCAATGTGGAGAACGCGTCGTACGGCGTCGCCCTGTGCGCCGAATGCGGTCTGATCTCCGCGCTGTTCGCCACAGGCGGCGGCAGGCTGACCGCGTTCACCTGCTGCGACCGGCGGGGCGCCGTCCTCATGCCGTGCGGCCGCTGCCGCCAGCTCCTGTGGGAGCACGGCGGCCCGGAGCTGGCCGTGGACACCGCTTCCGGTATCCGCCCGCTCGCCGAGCTGCTCCCCGACGCTTTCGGCCCCGCCGACCTCGAACGTTAGGTTCCCCGCGGACGTTGTGCGGGTGAGACGTCGCAGCCGCAGCGCGCGCCCCACGGCACCGCGCGCGGCCCGACGCGCACCGGCACGCCAGCCGTACGGACGTAAAGAAAGGCCCGCACCGCCCATGGACGCCATCTCCGTCATTCGCGCCAAGCGCGACAACGGCCGCCTCAGCGACGCCCAGATCGACTGGGTCATCGACGCCTACACGCGCGGCGAGGTGGCCCACGAACAGATGTCCGCGCTCGCCATGGCGATCTTCCTCAACGGCATGGACCGCGCCGAGATCGCCCGCTGGACCGCCGCGATGATCGCCTCCGGCGAGCGGATGGACTTCTCCGCGCTGCCCCGTGTCACCACCGACAAGCACTCGACGGGCGGCGTCGGCGACAAGATCACGCTGCCCCTGGCCCCGCTGGTCGCCGCCTGCGGCGCCGCCGTGCCCCAGCTCTCAGGCCGCGGCCTCGGCCACACCGGCGGCACCCTCGACAAGCTGGAGTCCATCCCCGGCTGGCGGGCCGCGCTCTCCAACGACGAGATGATGGCGGTGCTGACCGACGTCGGCTCCGTCATCTGCGCGGCGGGCGACGGCCTCGCCCCGGCGGACAAGAAGCTCTACGCGCTGCGCGACGTCACCGGCACCGTCGAGGCGATCCCGCTGATCGCCAGCAGCATCATGTCCAAGAAGATCGCGGAGGGCACCGGCTCGCTCGTCCTCGATGTGAAGGTCGGCTCCGGCGCCTTCATGAAGGACCTCGCCGCCGCCCGCGAACTCGCCTCCACCATGGTCGGTCTCGGCACCGACCACGGCGTGAAGACCGTCGCCCTGCTCACCGACATGGCCACCCCGCTCGGCCTGACCGCGGGCAACGCCCTTGAGGTGCGCGAGTCGGTCGAGGTCCTCGCCGGTGGAGGCCCCGCCGACGTCGTCGAACTGACCCTCGCCCTGGCCCGCGAGATGCTGGACGCGGCGGGCCTGACCGACGCCGACCCCGCGCGGGCCCTCGCCGACGGCTCCGCCATGGACCACTGGCGGCGCATGATCCTCGCCCAGGGCGGCGACCCGGACGCCGCCCTGCCCGTCGCCCGCGAGCAGCACGTCGTCAACGCCTCGGCGGACGGGGTGCTCACCACCCTCGACGCGTACGCCGTCGGCGTCGCCGCCTGGCGCCTCGGCGCGGGCCGCGCCCGCAAGGAGGACCCGGTCCAGGCGGGCGCGGGCATCGAACTCCACGCCAAGCCCGGCGACCAGGTCCGCGCGGGCCAGCCGCTGCTGACCCTGCACACCGACACCCCGGAGAAGTTCCCGTACGCGCTGGAGGCCCTGAACGGCTCCGTCCTGATCGCCCCGGCCGACACCCCGTTCGAGCCGAACCCGATCATCCTGGACAGGATCGCCTGAGCTGCGGCTTTCCACCCCACGACACAGAGGGGTGAACGGGACCTGTGGACCGGCGCGGGTCCCGTTCGGCATGCTGGGATCGGTGTCACAGCGAACGAGGAGACCGCCATGAGCGCACTCACCGTCGACCATCCGTCGGCCTCCGGCCACGAATGGGACGACCTCGTCCGTCTCTGGGAGGAGACGGACGCACCCGAGGGCTGCAAGGTGGAGATCATCGAGGGGATCGTCACCGTGGCACCACCACCGTCCAACGGCCACAACTGGGTCGCGGACAAAGTCCAGCGCCGTCTGTACGGCGTCATCCCCGAGGACTGGGGCATCTACCAAACCCTCGGCGCGAGCGTCCCCTCCCGTAAGGGCCTCTTCATCCCGGACCTCGCCGTGGTGCCGGAGACCGCTCTGAACGAGCCGGGCCACTTCGTTCCCGCCGCCGCGGCCGAGTTGATCGTGGAAATCACCTCGAAGTCCAACGCGAGTCACGACCGGATCAGCAAGGCGGCGGGCTACGCGCGAGCCCAGGTCCCCCTCTACCTGCTGATCGACAGCTGGGCCCCCGGCGGGCCCACGGTCACGCTCTACGGAGAGCCGAAGGGCGACGCCTACCGGGTCCTGCGGGCGGTGAAGTACGGGGAGGACATCCACCTCCCCGCCCCGTTCAACCTCACCCTGGACACCAGCGACTTCCCTGCTACGGACTGACCGGGGCACTGACTGACCGGGCTCGGACTGATGTGCTCCGGGAACGAAGCCCCGGGGGCCCGTGCCCCGGACGCGAGCACTCGGGCCTCCGGGGCTTCGCGCCGCCGTCTTCTCAGCGCGCCGCAACGGCCGCGCGGCGCCGCTCCACCAGCGCCTTGCGCGTCGCGTACAGCGTGATGCCCGCCGCCAC
The DNA here is from genome assembly GCF_059026195.1 of Streptomyces sp. A01. Taxonomy (NCBI): domain Bacteria; kingdom Bacillati; phylum Actinomycetota; class Actinomycetes; order Kitasatosporales; family Streptomycetaceae; genus Streptomyces; species Streptomyces sp. A01. Next base: position 30,636 of record NZ_JBWLKN010000040.1, read on the forward strand.
GGCCATCGCCGCCAGGCCGAGACTCACGGTGCCTTCCCAGCTCGCCAGGTGGAAGGCGACGGCGCCCAGCGTGCCGCCCGCGCTGCTGCCCAGGTAGTACGCCGACTGGTACAGGGCGGACGCCTGCGCGCGGCCGGTCTTCGCCGTGCGGCTCACCGACGACGACGCCACCGCGTGGCCCGCGAAGAAGCCCGCCGTGATGAGCACCAGGCCGAGCAGCACGGCCGGAAGTGAGGCGGTCAGGGACAGCAGCAGGCCGAGCGAGGTGGTGCCCACCGCCAGGTACAGCGCGCCCCGGCGCCCGAGCCGGGCGACCAGCTGCCCGGCCGCGGCCGAGGAGACCGTACCCACCAGGTACACCAGGAAGATGGAGCCGACGACGCCCTGCGGCAGGTTGAACGGCTCGTCGATCAGCCGGTAGCCGATGACCGTGTACACCGCGCCGAAGACCGTCATGAACAGCGCGCCGATCGCGTACAGACGGCGCAGCAACGGGTCGGACAGGTGACCCCCGATGGTGCGGGCCAGCTCGCGCGGCCCGACCGGACGGGACGTGAAGTGCCGGGCCTTCGGCACCATCAGCCGGAACACCACCGCGCACACCACGGCCAGCAGGCCCACCGCGCCGAGCGCCGCCCGCCAGCCCCACGCCTGCGCGACCCAGCCGGTCACGATGCGGCCCGACATCCCGCCGATGCTGTTGCCCGCCACGAACAGGCCGATCGCGCCGACCAGCGCCTTCGCCCGTACCTCCTCCGCCAGATACGCCATCGCCGAGGCGGGCACCCCGGCGAGCGCGGCGCCCTGCACCGCGCGCAGCGCGATCAGCCAGCCCAGGCTCGGGGCGAACGGCGTCAGCAGGGCGACGACGGCCGCGATGGTGAGCGAGGCGGTCATCAGCGTGCGCCTGCCGAAGCGTTCGGACAGCGCGCTCAGCGGAAGCACGGCGAGCGCCAGCGCGCCGGTCGCCGCCGAGACGGTCCAGCTCGCCTGATCCGGCGTCACGCCGAGGTCACTGGAGATCGCGGGCAGCAGCGCCTGCGTGGAGTACAGCAGCGCGAAGGTGGACATCCCGGCGGCGAAGAGAGCGAAGCTCATCCGCCGGTAGCCGGGCCCGCCGGGGCGCAGCTTGTCGCTGTCGGCGCTCTGGTCACCGGCCGGACCGGCGGCGGACGCGGAGCGCACGGTGACCGGGCACACGGCGTGGCGCGGGCCGGGAAGGGTGATCGGGGACGGCGCGGTGGAGGCGCCCACACGGGATGCGGTGGACGCCCTGGTATCAGCAGGAGGCATGTCCACGACGTTAGGACGAGGGGTCTCATGCGTCCAATGCACAAAAACGCGATAATCGATCCCATGGAGCATGAGCACAGGTCAGGGCGGTCCCTGTCACGCCCAGGCAATGAGAAAGTCACCTCGGACACATCCGCCGCCACATCCAGCGCCACGTCACGGGAGCCCTCGCGCGTCACCCCGCCCGCGCCGCCGGCCCGACCGGGCGCGGCCCCGGCGGCCGGCGCGCCGGTTCCCACGGCTCCGGCGCCCACGACGCCGGTGCCCGCCCCCGGCAGCGCCGACATCGACGCCGCTTCCTGGGCGGCCGCCCTCTCACCCCGGCTCGCGCAGTTCGCCGCCGTCGCCCGCCACGAGCACGTGACACGCGCCGCGCACCAGCTCGGCGTGCCCCAGTCGACCCTCAGCCGCGCCATGGCCAGGCTCGAACACGACCTCGGCGTCGCCCTCTTCGCCCGGCACGGCCGCACCGTCTCCCTCACCCCGGCGGGCCGCACCTTCCTCGCGTCCACCGAGCGGGCGCTGTCCGAGGTGGAGCGCGCCGCCGAAGCCGTACGGGAGGACGCCGACCCGGCGGCGGGCAAGGTCGCCTTCGGCTTCCTGCACACCCTTGGCTCGGAGACGGTTCCCGGGTTGCTGCGCGCCTTCCGCGCCGACCATCCCCGCGTACGGTTCCAGCTCGTCCAGAACTACGGCGAGGCGATGATCGACCGCCTCCGCGCCGGCGATCTCGACCTCTGTCTGACCTCGCCGGTCCCCGACGCGCCTGACCTGGTCGCCCGCCGTCTCGACGAGCAGAAGCTGCGGCTGGTCGTGCCCGAGGACCACCGGCTGGCCAAGCGCAAGCGCGTCCGGCTCGCCGAGGCGTCGGCCGAACTCTTCGTCACCCTGGAGCCGGGCTACGGGCTGCGCCGGATCACCGACGCGGTGTGCGCCGAGGCCGGGTTCAGGCCGAAGGTCGCCTTCGAGGGAGAGGAGGCCGAGACGCTGCGCGGGCTCGTCGCCGCGGGGCTCGGCGTGGCGTTGCTGCCGCCGCCCGCCGTGGCCAGACCCGGCGTCGCCGAGCTGACGGTGACCGCGCCGCGCGCGGTCCGCGAGATCGGGGTGGCCTGGCTGGACGGCCACCCGGACACGCCGCCGGTCGCCGCGTTCAAGCGGTTCTTGCTCAGCCGCCGGGGGCAGCTGCTGCCGCGCTGAGCCCCGCCGCGACGGGGGCGGGCTGTGCGCGGGCCGCGGCCGGGGCGGGCTGTGACCGGTGGGCCGGTGGCCCGTAGGTTCGTGGTGTCAGGTGTTCGCGTCCGTCAGGACTCCGCGTCCGTCAGGACTTCTCCGCGAGCAGCGGCTTCAGCGCCGCGCGCAGGTCCTCCTCGCCGATCGGCGACATCGCGCGGGCGGCGATCTTGCCGTCGCGGTCGATGAAGAGCGTCGAGGGAATGCCCTGGGGGTTGAAGCTGCCCTTGGGGAAGCGCATCTCCAGCTTGCCGGACGGGTCGTGCCAGCTGGGGTACTTCACCCCGAGTTCCTTCTCGAACTTCAGGGCCGTGCCCTTCTGGTGGTCGCTGTTGATGCCGACGAAGGCGACCTCGCCCTCGGTCTCGGTGGCGACCTTGACCAGGTCGGGCGTCTCCGCGCGGCACGGCGGGCACCAGGACGCCCAGAGGTTCACGACGACGGGCTTGCCCTTGTAGTCGGCGAGCCGGAGCTTCTCGCCGTCGAGCGTGCCGCCGGCGACATCGGGCGCCGGGCGGCGGTCGGCGGCCGCCACCGTCTCGACCGTGCTGGAGCCGTGCCGGGTGAAGCCGGCCTTGCCCTGCGCGCCACCGGCGCCGCAGCCGGTCAGTGATACGGCGAGGGCCAGCGTGGCGGCCGTCAGCCCGGCGGTGGCCGCCCCCGTGGAGCGACGGGGACGGAGACTAAGTCGAAAACCCGGTCGGCGCATAGGCATACCGGCAGTCTTCCACGGGGCTCCGCGCGCCCCTCAGCGGGCCTCCCATGTCAGCCCCGGCGGGCCCCTGTCGGCCTCAGTGGGCCCGTGTCGGCCTCTCAGCGGCCGGACCCCGGTGAGCCCGGTGACGCCGCGCGCTCAAGCCGCCGTCCGCGGTCAGCGCCGCAGCGAGGTGCCGAACCCGGCCGCGAGGGGCATCCGCAGGCCGATCGGCGGGGGCGCCGCCAGCGCGTCGGCCAGTGGACGCGCGTAGCCTCGCTCGAAGAGGGAACCCAGCGCGAAGTCGACCGCGAGGGCGGTCACCTCGGAGCGGTACTGGTGCAGCCAGTGCCCGTCGGTATGCACCTCGAATCGGCACACATCTCTGTTGATCTTCTTCGCGCGCTCGGCGAGCCGGTAGGACAGCTCGGGGTCGGTGCGCTCGTCGTTCGTCCCGTGCACGATCAGCACGCTGCGCCCCGCCAGATGCTTGACCGGGTCGGGAGTCAGGACGGCTTCCGGGGTCGGCAGCCACGGCGCCAGCGCGAGCACCGAGCTCACGGCGGGATGCCCGGCGGCCAGCAGCGCGGCCCGCGCGCCCATGTCCATGCCGACGAGGCAGACCGGCACATCCCCGTAGCGCCGCACCACCTCGTCCACCGCCCATTGCGCGTCCTCGGCGGGGTGTGCCGCGTCGCCGTTCCAGCCGCGGCACCGATAGCGGACGATATGGGACGTCAGGCCCTCGGACTGCCCGGCCCGCACCAAGCGGCGGGCCAGCGGCCACAGGGCCGCCGTGGACAGAGCCGAGGGGCGCCGGGTCCCGTTCGGCGCGCCGCTGGGGAGTAACAGCACCACGCCGCAGACGGGCTTCCCCGCGGCGGCCACCCCCATCGGCCGCCCCAGCCGGGCGCTCCGTTCCGGCTGTTCCGGCAACGTTTGCTGAGCCATGCCAGAACGATGGCAGAAGCGGCGGTGTACTCCACTACGCGCGCGGGTCACTGTTCCGTATCTATCCGTACGGTGACAGGGCACGATCTACGCGCGTAGGGGCTATGGTGCGAAGATGACGAGCGACAACTTCCAGCGACCGAGTCCGGAGCAGATCCGCCGCGCCCCCAAGGTGCTGCTGCACGATCACCTCGATGGCGGCCTGCGCCCCGCCACCATCGTCGAGCTGGCCGGTGAGACGGGCTACGAAAGTCTGCCCGAGACCGAGCCCGGCGCCCTCGGCGACTGGTTCAGGGAGGCGGCCGACTCCGGCTCGCTGGAGCGCTACCTGGAGACCTTCGCGCACACCTGCGCCGTCATGCAGACCAAGGAGGCGCTGTTCCGGGTCGCCGCCGAGTGCGCGGAGGACCTGGCGGCCGACGGAGTCGTCTACGCCGAGGTGCGGTACGCCCCCGAGCAGCACCTGGAGCGCGGCCTCACCCTGGAGGAGGTCGTGGAGGCGGTCAACGACGGCTTCCGGGAGGGCGAGCGCCGGGCCAGGGAGAACGGCGACCGCATCCGCGTCGGCGCCCTGCTCACCGCGATGCGGCACGCCGCCCGCGCGCTGGAGATCGCCGAACTCGCCAACCGCTACCGCGACTTGGGCGTCGTCGGCTTCGACATCGCGGGCGCGGAGGCCGGCTTCCCGCCCACCCGCCACCTCGACGCCTTCGAGTACCTCAAGCGCGAGAACAACCACTTCACCATCCACGCGGGCGAGGCGTTCGGCCTGCCGTCGATCTGGCAGGCGCTCCAGTGGTGCGGCGCGGACCGGCTCGGCCACGGCGTCCGCATCATCGACGACATCCAGGTCGCCGAGGACGGCAGCGTCAAGCTCGGCCGCCTCGCCAGCTACGTGCGCGACAAGCGCATCCCGCTGGAGCTGTGCCCCACCTCGAACCTCCAGACGGGCGCGGCCTCCTCCTACGCCGAGCACCCGATCGGGCTGCTGCGCAGGCTCCACTTCCGGGCGACGGTCAATACGGACAATCGGCTGATGAGTGGTACAAGCATGAGCCGTGAATTCGAGCACCTGGTCTCTATATTCCGATACACGCTCGATGACATGCAGTGGTTCACTGTCAATGCGATGAAATCAGCGTTCATTCCTTTCGATGAACGTCTGGCCATGATCAATGATGTGATCAAGCCGGGATATGCCGAGCTGAAGTCCGAGTGGCTGTTCCGTCAGTCTCCGGGTGGAGCGGCTCTGACCAGCCCTTCTTCCGCCACGAAGGGCTGACAGAAGAGACAGTCTTACCTATCGGAAATGCGGCCGGGAAAGCGACACCCCGGCCGTTTTCCGGTGTTTGCGGGGTGTCGGTCGATGTGGCTAAGTTGCAGTGCCGGTCAAGACTCCCGTAACAAGGAAAGATTTCTGATGAAGCACGGAACGATCAAGACCCTCGGCGTCTCCACGCTCGGTGCCGTCTTCGCTGTCACCTCCGCCGGGTCCGCCTCGGCCGTCGGGTCCGGCCTGGGGGCGATCACCAAGGCCGCCGCCAGCGCGGTCAAGACGCTGCCGGCGCAGCCCGGGCAGCCGGCTCCGGGCCAGGAGACCGCGGGCATGGCGCAGCCCGCCGGTAAGGCGCAGGTCGCGGGCAAGAAGAAGCCCGCGGGCAAGGAGAAGCCGGCTGCGGAGAACCCGCTCAAGCTGCTCGGCGGACTGCCGCTGATGAAGTGACGCGCGCGGCGCACCGGTTCGCCGGTACGGCGCCGCGACGCGGAACGCGGTGGGCCGCACACCTGAGGGCAGGTGTGCGGCCCACCGCGTGTGTGCGGAAGCGGGAGCGGGGCGGCAGACGGCGTGAGCCGGGTCGCGGCGGTGGCTCACCAGGCGTTGCGCTGGTACTTCTCCTCCGAGGGGAGCAGCGCCCACAGCGCCAGGTAGAGCAGGAACTGCGGCCCGGGCAGCAGACACGACGCCACGAAGATCACCCGCATGGTGGTCGCAGAGGTCCCGAAGCGCTGGGCCAGACCCGCGCACACACCGGCGATCTTCCTGTCGGAGCGGGGGCGGACGAGAGCGGCGGCCATGACGCGACTCCTTGTCGTCGTCCTCGGTGTCATCCGGGGAGCGGTTGATGACTCCACGGTAGGTGCGCGAGGCGGGGCAAAGCATCGCTCTACGGTGCGATTCCGACCCTTGGGATCGTCGGGGTCACCCCTGAGACCGCCTCCTCCCGGGGAAGGGCGGCGGAGCCGGCCGTCTGCTCCCGGCGGCGGAGCCATCCTCGTAGGGCGGGCATCGCCACCACATGGGCGAGCGCGACCCCGAGCGTGTTGAGCAGCACCGAATCGACGTCGACGACCTGTCCGGCCACCCCGCTCTGGGCCAGCTCGAAGGACCCGGAGACCAGTGCGCCGATGGTGACCGTGCGGACCAGGGAGCACAGCCGGCGGCCGTCCACCCGTCCTGTCGCCAGCGGCAGCAGCACCCCCAGCGGCGCGTACAGCAGCAGCTCACGCCCGATCCGGCGGGTGGCTGCCACGACGCCAAGATCAAGGTCGGCGCGGATGGTGCTCAGCGGCTCGAAGTTGGCGGCCGTCACCCAGGTCGCCGCCAACGGGCGCAGGGACACCCAGCCAAGGAAGGCGAGATACGCGGTGACGAGAAGAACGCCCGCCACGCGGAAGCGGATATCGGCCGTGCGGCCGGGACCATGACCCTGCACGCCTGACATGACGCGAGGAAAAGGGTTCGCGGTTCCGCCCGTACCGCGCCGATCGGAACGTGTTCCGCCGCTTGGCCCCGGAAGGCCGCCACGGCCGGGCCCCAACCCGCCGCGCCGCAGCCGTGCGGCCGTGTCACCAGCGGTGTCGGCGCCCGGGCCGGAAAGGGCGCGCAGGCCAGGGCATCACCCGGCGGTGGCAGGGTCCGGGGCGGGGCCGGCCGTCAGTCCAGGGTGGTGCCGGAGCTCTGCGCGCTCTCCGGGTGGGTCCGCAGATCAGCCCCGCACTCGTAGCGCTTCAGCTCGTCCACGCCCTCTTCGCGCGGGCCGAGCGCGGGCCCGCCGAGGACCACCGCCCGCTTCCCGCGTACGGCGCGCGTCTCGGTGAAGGTGCACACCAGCTGCGCCAGCGCGTACGAGGGCAGGTCGTCGGGCTGCCGGTTCAGCCGCAGCGTTCCCACAGGATCGCCTTCGGCGGCGGCGGACACCCGCACCCACTGGCCCACCTCCGTGCTGAACCCGGCCTCCTCCTCGCTGGGCGACGGCTGCTGCTGGAGCTGGCTGAGCAGGGCCTGGGCGAACTCCTCGGGCCGCAGCGACGCGTCCTCCTTCGGCAGCCGCAGCACCCGGTCCACCGGGAGCAGCTGCGAGGTGCACACCAGCTGCACGACGACGCTCATGCCGCCCGTGGGCCGAGTGGGCTGCTCGTTGACGGGCGCCGCGCACGACGCCCGGGAAGGGGCGGCACCCGCGTCCACCGGGACCGAGGTGGAGCGGATGCCGCACCCGGCGACCAGCAGCGCGACCGCGCCGAGCGCGAACGCCCGCGCGGACCGTGGGCGGCGGGCGGCTGCCGCGAGGCGTGCGCCGACCCCCGGGCGTGGGGCACGGGAGGCGGAGCCGGGGCCCTCGGCGCGCCGCGTGCTTGCGGTCCGCGCGCTCATCGCTCGCTCCTCCTGTCCTTGCTGTCTCTGTCTCTGCTGTCTCGGTTGTCTCTGCTGTCTCGGTTCTTCGTTCCGTCCGGCTCCGCCTCTTCGGCGGGGTCCACGGACGAGGCGTCCATCGGCAGCCGCAGCGTGAAGACCGCGCCACCCGGGGCGGGCCCGTCCTCGCCACTCTCGGGCGCGGGCCAGTTGGCGGCGGTGATCTCGCCACCGTGGATGTGCGCGTTCTCCAGGGCGATCGACAGGCCGAGGCCGCTGCCCTCCGAGCGGGGCCGGGACGCGCTCGCCTTGTAGAAGCGGTCGAAGACGTGCGGCAGCACCTCTTCGGGGATGCCGGGCCCGTGGTCCCGTACCTCGATGAGCAGGTCGTCACCGTCGGTACGTATCGACACGCGCACCGGCGAGCCGCCGTGCTTGAGCGCGTTGCCGATGAGGTTGGCGAGGATGACGTCGAGGCGCCTGGGGTCGAGGCGGGCCACGATGCCGCGCTCCGCGTCGAGATCGACGGCGTCCAGCCAGGCCCGCGCGTCGATGCAGGCCGTGACCTGGTCGGCGACGTCCACAGCGTCGAGGACCAGACGGGCCGTGCCCGCGTCGAAGCGGGTCACCTCCATCAGGTTCTCGACGAGTTCGTTGAGCCGCCGGGTCTCGCTCACCACGAGCTGGACGGCCGGGGCGATCATCGGATCGAACGAGTCGGCCTCTTCCTCAAGGACCTCGGTCACCGCGGTGATCGCGGTGAGCGGCGTCCGCAGCTCATGCGACATGTCGGCGACGAACCGGCGGCTGGCGGCCTCCCGGGCACTCAGGTCGTCGACCCGCTTCTCCAGCGACTCGGCCGTCCGGTTGAAGGTGCGGGAGAGGTCGGCCAGTTCGTCGGTGCCGGACACGCGCAGCCGGGTGTCGAGCTTGCCCTCACCGAGCTTGCGCGCCGCGTCGGCGAGCCGCTGGACGGGTCGCAGCACCGTCGCCGCCGCGGCCTGCGCCAGCAGCGCCGAGCCGATGAGCGCGAGGGCGGTGGCGATGCCCAGCGACCAGGCCAGCGAGTTCAGATCCTGGCGCTCGGTCTCCAGGGACTTGAGCATGTAGCCGGTCGGCCCGCCACCGCTCACCTTGGCACCGCCGACCAGGTAGGGCGTGCCGTCGAGCGAGATCCGCTGCCAGTAGAGGTGGTAAGGGTGGGTGTTGGAGCTGTCGATGGGGCGTTTCTCGTTCACCGCGCGCCGCAGCGATTTCGGCACGGCCTTCCAGCTGAAGGCGTCTTCGTCGGAGAACGCCGCGCAGCCGCCGCGGCTGTCGCCCTTCTCGCTGATCAGCAGGACCTCGTACTTCTGCGAGCTGTCGGCCATCCGGTCGGCGGCGAGCTGAAGTTCGGGGCAGTCGGGCTCCAGCGGCAGCGAACCCGTCTTCTCCTTGAGGGTCTGGTGGAAGTCGTCAAGGGCGGCGTTCTGTGTCCGGTTCAGCACCGCGTCCCGGTTGAGCCAGTACGCGATGCCGGAAGCGGACACGGCGGCGACCAGCGCCACCACGGCGAAGACGAGCATCAGGCGCAGCCGCAGACTCATCCACCGCAGCAGTCCCGCAGCCCAGCCCCGTACTCGACTGGGCTCATCCGTCACTGGGGCGTGTCCAGTCGGTAGCCGACCCCACGGACCGTACGGATCAGTGTCGGCGACGACGGCACGTCCTCGACCTTCGCGCGCAGCCGCTGCACACACGCGTCGACCAGCCGCGAGTCACCGAGGTAGTCGTGCTCCCAGACCAGCCGCAGCAGCTGCTGCCGGGAAAGCGCCTGCCCGGGGCGGCGGCTCAGTTCGAGCAGGAGTCGCAGCTCTGTGGGGGTGAGCTGGAGGTCCTCACCGTTCTTGGTGACGGTCATCGCCGAACGGTCGATCACCAGCGAGCCGAAGGACGCCGAATCGTTCGCCTCCCGCTCGCCACGGCGCAGCACGGCACGGATGCGGGCGTCGAGCACCCGCCCCTGGACGGGCTTCACCACGTAGTCGTCAGCGCCGGACTCAAGTCCGACCACGACGTCGATGTCGTCGCTTCGGGCGGTCAGCAAAATAATGGGCAGTTGATCGGTGCGCCTGATGCGGCGACACACCTCAAAACCGTCGATACCGGGCAGCATCACATCCAGCACGATCAGGTCAGGCCGCTGCTCGCGCAGCAGCTTGAGGCCGTCTTCTCCCGTCGCCGCCGTCGCCACACGGTGGCCCTGGCGGGACAAAGAGAGTTCGAGGGCCGTGCGGATGGCGTCGTCGTCCTCGATCAGCAACAGGAAAGGCACGTTGGTCATTCTGGCCTACAGGAGGGCTGGAGTTCGACCTCCGCGTGCTTCCGCCCCCTACTCCACCCGCTGGATGCCCCGCTTCCAGGGCCTCTGACATGCCCAAGAGCCCCTGTGACAGCCCTGTGACAGTCGGCGGACACCGCGATGAAACTGGGTTGGCAGTCTTTTGTGCACCGGGAGGAACACCACCCGGGACGGAAGATGACCGAGCTGGCTCCACCGACGGGGGGCGCGAGATGAACACACTGCACAGCACGACGACCAGCGCAGGTATTCGGACGCGCCTACACACCGGTCGGAGCAATGAGAAGTCCGGTGCCGTGAGCGGGCGGGGGTGCGCTCGCGGCACTGGGCGTCAGCGGTCGTCAGTCATGTACGTGGCGGCGGTTGACGCGGCCACGGGGGCCCGCGGGGGCACCGCGGCCGCCGTGAGCACTGGTGGGAACAACGGGGGAAGCGGGTACGGAGAGGTCGGCAGCACTTCGGAGGCGGAGTTCACCGCCTACGTGCAGGAACGCCGGGCCTCTCTGTACGCGACGGCTTACCACCTGACCGGCGACCGGTTCGAAGCCGAGGATCTGCTGCAGAGCGCGCTGTTCTCGACGTACCGGGCGTGGGACCGGATCAGTGACAAGGCGGCGGTCGGCGGCTACCTGCGTCGGACGATGACGAACCTGCACATCAGCGCCTGGCGCCGGCGCAAGCTGAACGAGTACCCGACCGAGGAGCTGCCGGAGACGGTTGGCGACCAGGACGCGATGCGCGGCACCGAGCTGCGCGCCGTGCTGTGGCAGGCACTCGCCCGGCTGCCCGAGCTCCAGCGCACGATGCTTGTCCTGCGCTACTACGAGGGCCGCACCGACCCGGAGATCGCCGAGATACTCGGCATCAGCGTCGGCACCGTCAAGAGCAGCATCTGGCGCTCACTGCGCAGGCTGCGAGGCGATGAGGCGCTGAGCTTCGGGCAGGACGAAGAGGAGTCCTTCGGCGAGCTGGTGGCCTGAGGGCGGGGGGAACACGGGGGAAGCACGCGGGCCGTCTTTCGGGGGAGAGACGGAGCCGCGGGGGACCGTCTTTCGGGGGAGGGACGGAGGCGCGGGGGGAACACCGGGGCCGGGGGGTCCGGGGAACCGGGGGGTTCCGGGTAACACGGGGGAAAACAGCGGGGCGGGAGCGGCGCGCGGGGGATGCGCCGCACTCGACCCGCTCTCCTGCGGTGCGGTGACGGCGTTCAGTCACCGCACCGTTTCGTATGCGCGGGTGCGGGTGCGGGTGCGGGTCAGGCGCCGACACGCGCGGGGCGTACGGCGGACGCCGCGGCGATCCGGGCCAGTGCCGCCTCGCCGCCGCACCCGTACGCGCCGAGCGCGGTCTGCCGGGCGACGATCCCGCGCTCGGCGCGCAGCAGGCGCAGGCCGCGGCGCAGCAGGTAACCGGCGGGCTTGCGGCCCTCGCGCAGGTCGCGCAGCAGCCGGCGGCGGAAGGTCGTGACGGGGCGGCCGCTCAGGCAGAGCGCGTCGGCGAGCAGCCCGAGTTCACGGCACCGGCCGATGATGTCCGCGGCGAAGATGCCCTCGGCGACGAACAGCGGAGCGCTGCCGATGCGGAGGGTGCCGGAGCCGGTCCGGGAGCTGCTGGCGATGTCGTACACCGGCACGTCACTGCGTCCCGTGTGGCAGAGCGCGGCGATGGCCGACACCGCCGCTTCCCCGTCCCACGACAGCGGGGAGTCCCAGTCCGTGCCCCCGTCATCGGGATGGACCGGCAACGTGGGGTCCGTGCCTTCTTTGTAGAAGTCGTCGAGGTTCAGCACAGGCAGCCCGCTGCGGGCGGCGAGGGACGACTTTCCCGAACCCGAGGGGCCGGTCAGCAAAATCACGCGAGCGTGCGAGGAAGACGGGGTCACGGGACACCAGTGTGAGGCATCGGGCTGGATGAGGGACCCCCTGGGCAGGCGCGTGGTTGCTTCGGGGCCCGGCCGCCACGCCGCGTGGTTCGCCGGTTACGTCTGCCTTCCCGGGCTCCGGCAGCCGGCCATGGCCTCACGTACAGACAAACGGCAAGCTCTTTCGCGCACACACACACGCACACACACGCACAGACGCGTGCGGGGCCGGGGCGTGTGCCCCGGTCCCGCATTGCCGTGCGCTGGGTCCCGGGCGCCGAAGCGCCGGGTCCGCGCGGTCCTATCCGGTCAGGCGCGCCCGGTCAGATGCCCATCGGGTGCCAGACGGTCTTCGTTTCCAGGAAGGCGAGCATGCGCGCCGTCCCCGGGTCGACGGACCAGTCGGTCCCCTTCGCGGCCGCGGCACTGTCCCCAGGCTGTGGACGGAGAACGCGCTTGAGGTTGTCGGCCGCCGCCGTCTCCAGGGCGACCGCCAGCTCCCGGTCCGCACCGGCCAGGTCGATGGCGTTCACGTCCTGGTGCGCGGCGAGCGGCGTGGCGATCTCGGCGGTCTTGCCCGACAGGATGTTGACGACCCCGCCCGGCAGGTCGGAGGTGGCCAGCACCTCGCCCAGCGACAGGGCGGGCAGCGGCGACTTCTCGGAGGCGACCACGATGACCGTGTTGCCCGTGACGATCACCGGCGCGATGACGGAGACCAGTCCGAGGAACGAGGAGTCCTGCGGGGCGAGCACGGTGACCACGCCCGTCGGCTCGGGGCTGGACACGTTGAAGAACGGCCCGGCGACCGGGTTCGACGAACCGGCGATCTGGGCGACCTTGTCGGACCACCCCGCGTACCAGACCCAGCGGTCGATCGCGGCGTCCACCTGGGCCGCGGCCTTGGACTTCGACAGCCCCTCGGCGGCGGCGACCTCGGCGGCGAACTGCTCGCGGCGGCCCTCCAGCATCTCGGCGACGCGGTAGAGGATCTGGCCCCGGTTGTACGCGGTCGCCGCCGACCAGCCACCGAACGCCTTCCGGGCCGCGACCACCGCGTCCCTGGCGTCCTTACGGGACGAGAGCGGGGCGTTGGCCAGCCATGCGCCCTTGCTGTCGGTCACCTCGTACACCCGCCCGCTCTCGGACCGTGGGAACTTGCCCCCGACGAACAGCTTGTAGGTCTTGAACACGCTCAGCCGCCGCGCGGCGACGCCGCCTGCGGACGTGTCGGATACCTTCATCGGTCGCCCTCACCCTCTCCCTTGCCGGGCTCGTTCGACGGCTTGGCCGCTGCGGCGAGGTACGCCTCAAGACCGTGCCGGCCGCCCTCGCGGCCGAAACCCGACTCCTTGTAGCCACCGAAGGGCGAGGCGGGGTCGAACTTGTTGAACGTGTTGGACCAGACGATGCCCGCGCGCAGCTGGCTCGCCATCCACAGGATGCGGCTGCCCTTCTCGGTCCAGATGCCCGCCGACAGCCCGTACGGAGTGTTGTTCGCCTTCTCCACGGCCTCCGCCGGGGTGCGGAAGGTCAGCACCGAGAGCACCGGGCCGAAAATCTCCTCCCGGGCGATGCGGTGCGCCTGGGTGACGCCCGTGAACAGGGTCGGCCTGAACCAGTACCCCGAGGTGGGCAGCTCGCAGGAGGGTGCCCAGCGGTCGGCGCCCTCGGTCTCGCCCGCGTCGGCCAGCTCCGTGATCCGGGCCAGCTGCTCGGCGGAGTTGATCGCGCCGATGTCGGTGTTCTTGTCGAGCGGGTCGCCGATGCGCAGGGTCGTCATGCGGCGCTTGAGCGCGTCGAGCAGCTCGTCGGCGACCGACTCCTGGACCAGGAGCCGGGAGCCCGCGCAGCAGACGTGGCCCTGGTTGAAGAAGATGCCGTTCACGACGCCCTCGACGGCCTGGTCGATGGGGGCGTCGTCGAAGACGATGTTGGCGGCCTTGCCGCCCAGCTCCAGCGTCAGCCTCTTGTCCGTCCCCGCGACCGTGCGGGCGATGGCCTTGCCGACCTCGGTGGAGCCGGTGAAGGCGACCTTGTTGACGTCCGGGTGCGCGACCAGCGCGGCGCCCGTGGAGCCGTCACCCGTGAGGATGTTGACGACGCCCTTCGGCAGACCGGCCTGGCGGCAGATGTCCGCGAAGAACAGGGCGGAGAGCGGGGTGGTCTCGGCGGGCTTGAGGACGACCGTGTTGCCTGTGGCGAGCGCCGGGGCGATCTTCCACGCCAGCATCAGCAGCGGGAAGTTCCAGGGGATGACCTGGCCCGCGACACCGAGGGCGCGCGGGTTCGTCCCGTAGCCCGCGTGGTCGAGCTTGTCGGCCCAGCCCGCGTAGTAGAAGAAGTGCGCGGCGACCAGCGGCAGATCGGCGTCCCGCGACTCGCGGATCGGCTTGCCGTTGTCCAGGGTCTCCAGCACGGCCAGTTCGCGCGAGCGCTCCTGGATGATGCGGGCGATCCGGAACAGGTACTTCGCGCGCTCGGCACCAGGCAGCGCCGACCACTTCTCGAACGCCTTACGGGCCGCCTTGACCGCGCTGTCGACGTCGCTGGCGCCGGCCTGGGCGACCTCGGACAGCACCTCCTCGGAGGAGGGCGAGAGAGTCTTGAAGACCTTGCCGTCGGCGGCCTCACGGAACTCGCCGTCGATGAAGAGACCGTAGGACGGCGCGATGTCGACGACCGCGCGGGACTCGGGTGCGGGTGCGTATGTGAAAACCATCGTTGTCTCAGTCCACCGTCACGTAGTCGGGGCCGGAGTAGCGCCCGGTACTCAGCTTCTGGCGCTGCATCAGCAGGTCATTGAGGAGGCTGGAGGCGCCGAAGCGGAACCAGTCCGGGGACAGCCACTCGTCCCCCAGGGTCTCGTTGACCATCACCAGGTACTTGATGGCGTCCTTGGTCGTACGGATGCCGCCCGCGGGCTTCACCCCGACCTGTACCCCGGTGGTGGCGCGGAAGTCGCGCACGGCCTCCAGCATCAGGAGGGTCACCGGGGGAGTGGCGTTCACGGCGACCTTGCCCGTGGAGGTCTTGATGAAGTCGGCCCCGGCGAGCATCGCCAGCCAGGACGCGCGGCGGACGTTGTCGTACGTCTGGAGCTCGCCGGTCTCGAAGATCACCTTGAGGTGCGCGGCCGGGCCGGAAGGGCGGCGGCACGCCTCCTTGACGGCCTTGATCTCCTCGTAGACCTCCATGTAGCGGCCGGAGAGGAAGGCGCCGCGGTCGATCACCATGTCGATCTCGTCGGCGCCGGCCGCGACCGCGTCCCTGGTGTCGGCCAGCTTGACCGGCTGGGCGACCCGGCCGGCCGGGAAGCCGGTGGCCACGGAGGCGACGTGGACGCCCGAACCGGTCAGGGCTTCCTTCGCGGTGGCCACCATGTCGGGGTAGACGCAGATCGCGGCCACCCGGGGAGTGGTGCGGTCGGTGGGGTCGGGACTGACGCCCTTGGCGCACAGCGCCCGGACCTTGCCCGGGGTATCCGCGCCTTCGAGCGTCGTCAGGTCGATCATCGAGATCGCCAGGTCGATGGCGTACGCCTTCGCCGACGTCTTGATGGAGCGGGTGCCGAGGGTCGCTGCGCGGGCCTGGAGGCCGACCGCGTCGACTCCGGGCAGGCCGTGCAGGAAGCGGCGCAGCGCGCCGTCACCGGCGGTCACGTCCGCCAGCGACGCCAGTCGCTCCGCGGCCTCATCGCCATATGCGGGAACTGTGGTGGGCATGGTCACCAGCCGAGCATATCTACGCGCGTAGCGGCCTGTCACCCCCTGAACCCGAGACTGTTTATCGATGCCGTAACGCAACGTCCGCAATGCGGAGTGTCGGGCAGAATCGGGCGCATGACGAGTCCGGACCCCTCCTCCCCCCAAGCGAAGCCGGAGCGGCCTGAGCGGCCCGAGCAGGCTGAGCGGCCCCAGCGGCGGACGCGGACCGCGGCCCAGCGGACCGGCGGGCCCGAGCGCCCCACCCAGCCGAGCGAGCCGTCCGGGGCGGACGACCCCGAGGTCTACGACGATCGCGTCTACCGCTCCACCGGCGCCATGGCAGGTGGCGTGCTGCTGCTCGCCCTCGCCACCTGGCTCGGCGGCGACGCGCTGATCCGGGGCGAGGGCAGGACACCGTGGCTGTCCCTGGCGGGGCTGCTGGGCGGGGTCCCGCTGGTGGTGGCGTTCACGCTGCGGCCCGCGGTGTTCGCGGGCGCCGACCGCCTCCTGGTGCGCAACCCGTTCCGTACGATCACGCTGCCGTGGGCCTGCGTCGACGGCGCCCGCGCCGGATACAGCAGCGAGGTCCTCGCGGGCGGCGGCAAGTACCAGCTCTGGGCGATCCCGGTCTCCCTGCGGCAGCGCAAGCGCGCCGCCCGTCAGCAGACGCGCGCGGCGGCGGAGGACGTGCAGGGCCGCGTCTCCACCCGGCCCCCGGGCAACACGGTCATGAGCGAGGGCCGCGCCCCCTCGGACCAGGCCATCGACGACATCCGCGAACTGGCGGAACGTCACGCTTCCCGGGAGAGCGCGCAAGGCGCCCCGCAGGTGCGCTGGGCGTACGAGGTGATCGCCCCGGCGGCGGTGGGCATCGCGCTGCTCATCGTCCTGGCGAGCACCGGCTGAGCCATCGCGCCAACGTACGCCGCCTGGACGCCGGGGCATCCGGTCCCGGCAGGCCGAGCCGCGCGGCAAAGAGTGGTGACGCAGGTACACGACTACGGTTCCGGCCGCCCGCAGAGGGAGGCCGGAACCGTAGTCGTGGCACGGGAGGCGGGTCAGATGCCCGCGGCGGTGGCCAGGTCCCGCTTGATGCCGTCGAGGATCTCGGCCGCGAGGGCGCGCGCGGCGGGCAGGGCCTCGGCCGAGGCGACCGGGAGCACGGCCTCCAGGTAGCACTTGAGCTTCGGCTCCGTGCCGCTGGGCCGCACGATCACCCGGGCCGTCTCGACGCCTGACCCCGAGTCGCCCGCGAGGTGGTAGCGCAGCCCGTCGGTCGGCGGCAGCGCCTCGGAGCCCTGCGCCAGGTCCTGCGCCGAGGTCACCGGCAGCCCGGCGAGGGCTGCGGGCGGCTGTTCGCGCAGCCGCTTCATCGCCGTGGCGATGAGCGAGAGGTCCTCCACGCGGACCGACAGCTGGTCGGTGGCGTGCAGGCCGTGGGTGAGCGCCAGCTCGTCCAGCAGGTCCGTGAGGGACCGGCCGGACGCCTTCAGCTCGGCGGTCAGCTCGGCCACCAGCAGCGCCGCGGTGATGCCGTCCTTGTCGCGGACGCCCTGCGGGTCCACGCAGTAGCCGAGCGCCTCCTCGTAGGCGTAGCGCAGGCCGTCCACGCGCGCGAGCCACTTGAAGCCGGTCAGCGTCTCCCCGTACGGGGCGCCCGAGGTCGCCGCGATCCGGGAGAGCAGGGAGGAGGAGACGATCGTGGTCGCGAAGGTGCTGTTCTCCCCCTGGCTGAGCTGCCCCTGACGCACCAGGTGCGCGGCGAGCAGCGCGCCGACCTCGTCGCCGCGCAGCATCCGCCAGCCGGACTCGCTGCCGGAGTCGGGGACGGCCACGGCGCAGCGGTCCGCGTCCGGGTCGTTGGCGATGATGACGTCCGGGTTCGCCGTACGAGCTGTCGCGAACGCCAGGTCCATCGCGCCCGGCTCCTCCGGGTTGGGGAACGCGACGGTGGGGAAGTCCGGGTCGGGCTCGGCCTGCTCGGGCACCACCGTGGGGGCGGGGAAGCCCGCGCCGGTGAAGGCGGCGGTGAGGGTGTCCCGCCCGACGCCGTGCAGCGGGGTGTAGACGACGCGCACGTCGCGCGAGGTGCCCGGGGTGAGGACGGTCCGGGCGCGGGCGAGGTAGGCCTCGACGATGTCGTCGCCGAGCGTGCTCCAGCCCGCGTCCGGCCGGGGGACGTCGTTCAAGCTCGCGATGGCGGCGATCTCGGCGGCGATCTCAGCGTCGGCGGGCGGCACGATCTGCGATCCTCCGCTCGGCCCGCCCAGATAGACCTTGTAGCCGTTGTCGCGGGGCGGGTTGTGGCTGGCGGTGACCTCGACTCCGGCGGCGGCGCCGAGGTGGCGGACGGCGAAGGCCAGCACGGGCGTGGGCAGCGGGCGCGGCAGGAGCACGGCGCGCAGCCCGGCGCCGGTCATCACGGCGGCGGTGTCGCGGGCGAAGTCGGCGCTCTTGTAACGCGCGTCGTAGCCGATGACAACGAGGCCGGGCGCGTCCGGCGCGCTGCCGTCCGTCGGCTTGGCGGCTGCCTGCTTCGTCAGGTAGGCGGCGAGCCCGGCGGCGGCGCGGATGACGACCGAGCGGTTCATCCGCATCGGGCCCGCGCCCAGTTCGCCGCGCAGTCCGGCGGTGCCGAACTGGAGGGTGCCGGAGAACCGCTCGCCGAGCACGTCGAGGTCCTCGGCCTCAAGAAGCTTGCGCAACTCTTCCCGCGTATCGGGATCGGGGTCCTCGGCGAGCCAGGCTTCGGCTTGGGCGATGAGGTCGAGCACCACGGGGGCTCCTCCGGAGGTCGCTGATGGTGTGGACAGGAGTGAGTGGGGCCTCGGCCCCGGGAAAGCGGCCGGGCAGTGCCGGAAGGGACCGCTCCGTCGAACGGGAGGCCCCAGCCCATGGTCGCGCGGCAGCGGTCCGCCCTCCGGGGTGGGGCAGCCCCGCCCCGTACGGCAGGCGGCCAGTCTCGCCCGCCCGCCACGAGACGTCGCGCGCCGGGCACCGTGTGTCGAGCGCCGCGGTAGGGACCCACGCGCCGTACGCGACCCACATGACGTACGGCTGTGTACGTGACGGCACCCGGCACCATCCGACGTGCGGAAGCGGGCGGCACACCGGCCGGCCGCCGCCGGCGATCCGGACAGGCGCCCATCCGGCCCCCGGGCGCCGTCCGGCGCGCCTGTCCGTACCCTTCCCGCGCGGGTGCTTCTCTACAGCCGGTCGAGGACCTTGGCCAGCAGGCTGCCCATCCGCGCGGCCGAGTCGCGTCCGGCCTGGAGCACCTCTTCGTGGTTGAGAGGCTCGCCGGTCATGCCCGCGGCGAGGTTGGTCACCAGGGAGATGCCGAGCACCTCGGCGCCCGCCTCGCGGGCCGCGATGGCCTCCAGCGTGGTGGACATACCGACCAGGTCGGCGCCGAGGGTGCGGATCATGGCGATCTCGGCCGGCGTCTCGTAGTGCGGGCCGGGGAACTGTGCGTAGACCCCTTCTTCCAGCGAGGGGTCGACCTGCTGGCACAGCGCGCGCAGCCGGGGCGAGTAGAGGTCGGTGAGGTCGACGAAGTTCGCGCCGACGATCGGCGAGGTGGCGGTGAGGTTGATGTGGTCACTGATCAGCACCGGCTGACCGGGCCGCATGCCCACCCGCAGGCCGCCGCAGCCGTTGGTGAGGACGACCGTCTTGCACCCGGCGGCGACGGCGGTACGCACGCCGTGCGCGACAGCGGTGACGTCCCGGCTCTCGTAGTAGTGCGTCCGGCCGAGGAAGACCAGCGCCCGCTTGTCGTTGATGCGGTACGAGCGGACCGTGCCCGCGTGGCCCGCGACGGCGGGCGGCGGGAAGCCGGGCAGCTCAGTGACCGGGAACTCGTGTTCTGGCGTGCCGAGCGCGTCGGTCGCGGGAACCCAGCCGGAGCCCATGACGAGTGCCACGTCGTGGGTCTCAGCGCCGGTGAGCTCGCGCAGGCGCGCGGCCGCGCCGTCGGCAGCGGCGAAGGGGGTCTGGCCGCCGGCGGCGGGGGAGGGGCCGCCCTGGATGTCCGAAGAAGCTGATGCGTTCACGCGCACGAGGGTAACCGTTATTGCCCTACGCGCGTAGACCTGTCGAGGACAGGTGCCCGGATCGTTGCCTTCAGAACGCTCACACGACGCCCCCACAGCCTCGACCCCCCCGGCAACCGCCAGACGGCGCATAGCAACGGCGCACGGCACACGGCGGTCACGAAAAGGACGGCACCCGGAAGACGGGGACGGAGGCCGCAAGGACAGACGAGGACACAAGGACGGACGGAGGACGAAGCCGACCGGCAGCCGAGAGACAACGGGAGGGGCCGGGGTCGGAGGTCACGAGGACAGACGAGGGCAGAAGGACGGACGGAGGACGAAGCCGACCGGCAGCCGAGAGACAACGGGAGGGGCCGGGGTCGGAGGGGCAAGGTCCTGGACGCTTACGTGTATTTGTGGCGCAACAAGAGGCCAACCACACAAAAGGGCCTAAGGCGCCGTAAATATACGGTCCAGGACCCTGCCCCGGAGGCCCAAGGCCCCGGCACCCACCCGCCCCAGCCGTGCCACGCCACGCCCAACCCAGCGACCAGTGCCCCAGCCAAACCCGGCCCAGCGACCAGTGCCCCGGCCCGGCCCGGCCCAGCCCAGCGCCAGTGCCTCAGCAGGGCCGCTTACGCAGCTCCATCACATAGTCGTGCGGCGCCCCGGCCGACTCCGCCGCATCGGCGATCTCTCCCAGATAGCGGGCGGAGGGCAGACCGCCCTCGTAGCCGTTGAGCACGTACAACCAGGTGGCCTCGTCGCCGTCCAGGGTGTGCACCCGCACCCGCATTCGGCGGTATATGTCCAGGCCCACCCCCTCCCAGCGGTCCATCGACTCCTCGTCCATCGGAGCGATGTCGTAGAGGGCGACGAACACCTGAGACCGGGGGGCCTCCACCAGCGTGGCCAGGGCACCCTCCCATCCCATCTGCTCGCCTCCGAACGTCAGGCGCCAGCCGGAGAGCCAGCCGGTGCCGCGCAGCGGTGAGTGAGGGGCGCGGCGGGACATCAGCCGCGCGTCGAGGTTGCCGGCGTACGCGGCGTAGAGCGACATGGCTCCGAGGGTACGGGAGTGGGGCGAGACGGCATTTGGGGCGGCGGGCCCGTTCGGAGGGCCCCAAGCGGAGTCATCTTGATGCGTGCGGGACAATGGGGCATGTACTGCACTCCTCCCGGGGGGCGACCCCCGGGCCCGGCCGACAGGTGAAACCGGCTGCCCCGGCGGCACGGGCAGGCATCCCGGGGCCGATCGGAACGACAACGCGAGGCGAACTTCAGTGACCCGGATCGTGATCATCGGTGGCGGACCTGGCGGCTACGAGGCGGCACTCGTCGCAGCGCAGCTCGGCGCGGAGGTGACCGTCGTCGACTGCGATGGTCTGGGCGGGGCGTCGGTGCTCACCGACTGCGTGCCGTCGAAGACCCTGATCGCGACGGCCGAGGTGATGACGACCTTCGACTCCTCGTACGAGGAGCTGGGGATCATCGTCGCCGACGACACCCCGCACATCGAACAGGCCGCCCGGGTGGTCGGTGTCGATCTCGGCAAGGTCAACCGCCGGGTGAAGCGGCTCGCGCTCGCCCAGTCCCACGACATCACCGCGTCCGTCACCCGCGCGGGCGCGCGGGTGATGCGCGGCCGGGGCCGCATCGAGCCCGCGCGGGCGCCGGACGGGTCGCGGAAGGTGACAGTGCAGGCGGCCGACGGCACCGAGGAGACGTTGGTCGCCGACGCGGTCCTGGTCACGACGGGCGCGCACCCCAGGGAGATCCCGGACGCGCTGCCGGACGGCGAGCGCATCCTGAACTGGACCCAGGTGTACGACCTGGACGAGCTGCCGGAAGAGCTGATCGTGGTCGGCTCCGGTGTGACCGGCGCGGAGTTCGCCGGGGCGTACCAGGCGCTCGGCTCGAAGGTCACGCTGGTGTCCTCCCGCGAGCGGGTGCTGCCGGGCGAGGACCCGGACGCGGCCGCCGTCCTTGAGGACGTCTTCCGCCGCCGTGGCATGAACGTCATGGCCCGCTCGCGGGCCGCTTCCGCCAAGAGGGTGGGCGACCGGGTCGAGGTGACGCTCGCCGACGGGCGTGTCATCTCCGGCACGCACTGCCTGATGGCGGTCGGCTCGATCCCCAACACCCAGCGGATGGGTCTGGAGGAGGCCGGGATCAGGCTCAAGGAGTCGGGCCACATCTGGACCGACAGGGTCTCCCGTACGAGCGTGCCCGGCGTCTACGCGGCGGGCGACTGCACCGGGGTGCTCGCCCTGGCCTCGGTCGCCGCGATGCAGGGCCGCATCGCGATGTACCACTTCCTGGGTGACGCGGTCGCCCCGCTGAACCTGAAGGCGGTGTCGGCGAACGTGTTCACCGACCCGGAGATCGCCACCGTCGGTTACACACAGGCGGACGTGGACAGTGGGAAGATCGACGCGCGGGTCGTGAAGCTGCCGCTGCTGCGCAACGCGCGGGCGAAGATGCAGGGCATCAGGGACGGCTTCGTGAAGCTGTTCTGCCGCCCCGGCACGGGCATCGTGGTCGGCGGCGTGGTCGTCGCCCCGCGCGCCAGTGAGCTGATCCATCCCATCGCCGTCGCGGTCGACAACAATCTGACGGTCGCGCAGATCGCGAACACGTTCACGGTCTACCCCTCGCTGTCCGGTTCCATCGCCGAGGTGGCGCGGCAGCTGCAGACACGTAAGACCCAGAACGAGCTCTAGAACCCCATATACCACTTGCGCGGCCCAGGAGTGAACAACTTCCGCTAATTGCCGCAACCGGCTGAAACTAGACGGTCGTTGGCGTTACTGTCAGTTTCGTGTTCGCTGCAGAACGTCGCCAATTGATCCTTGAAATGGTGCGCGCGAACGGAGCGGTCTCGCTCCGGGAGCTCGCCCGTGTCGTCCAGACCTCCGAAGTGACCGTACGGCGGGACGTGCGGGCGCTGGAGGCGGAAGGACTGCTCGACCGTCGGCATGGCGGTGCGGTATTGCCGGGTGGCTTCACCAGGGAGTCCGGCTTTCCGCAAAAATCCCACCTAGCGACCGCGGAGAAGACGGCCATCGCCGACCTCGCCGCCAGCTTCGTCGAAGAGGGCGAGGCCGTGGTGGTCGGCGCGGGAACGACCACGCAAGAGCTGGCCCGTCGGCTCGCGCGCGTCCCCGGTCTGACTGTGGTCACCAACTCCCTGCTCGTCGCCCAGGCACTGGCCCATGCCAACCGGGTCGAGGTCGTCATGACCGGCGGCACCTTACGCGGCTCCAACTACGCCCTGGTGGGCAGCGGAGCCGAGCAGTCCCTCCAGGGGCTACGGGTCTCCCGTGCCTTCCTTTCCGGCAGTGGGCTCACCGCCGAGCGCGGCCTGTCCACATCCAACATGCTGTCAGCGAGCGTCGACCGGGCGCTCGTCCAGGCAGCGGCTGAGGTGGTCGTGCTCGCCGACCACTCGAAGCTGGGCACCGACACCATGTTCCAGACCGTGCCCACCGATGTGATCACCCGGCTGGTGACGGACGAGCCTCCCATGCAGGACGACCGCTCGGCGACCGAACTCCAGGCCCTGGCAGACCAGGGTGTGCAGATCGCGATCGCCGGGGCGGGCGGGGCCTCCCCTGGCCACGGCGGGGGCCCCGCGTCCGGTAGGGGTGACGTCCCCCCGGGGCGGCAGCCCCGCCGGGACATGCCCCTGCCGGGGCAGCGCCGTACGCATCCACCGTCGTCGGGCGGCGGTCAGCTGCGCGGCCCCGTCCCCCTCACGGAACAGCAGCTCGGCAGCGGCGGCCGGGTCGCCGACCTCGCTCCGCGTCGGCGTTGACGCACCGGGCGGCCCGGACTGGCCGACCACACCGGACGCACCGGGTGGGCGCGCGGTGCCGTCGCCTCGCGCGGGTACGCCCGCGTGAGGCGGCCAGGCCGGGTCGGCGTCTTACGGGCCAGGGGCAACCGCTCCCGGCCGGAAAAGTCGCTCCGGACTCGGGGCGTGGCCCGTGGGCCAGGAAGGGGCCGACGGGGGGATACGTCGGTTACGCGCAGGGCTCGCCGGGCGTCGGCTTGAGGCCGGTGAGGGTGAGCGCCAGCAGCCGGTCGGCCAGCTCCGGGTCGTCCGGTGACTGCTCCACGGCCAGCGCGATGGCGTTGGTCAGCTGCATCAGGTCGGCGATGTCCACATCGTCGCGTACGGCACCGGCCCGCTGAGCGCGGCTGAGCAGGCCGGAGCCCGCCTCGCGCATCGGCATGCTGCACCGCGACAGGGCGGAGCCGTCGTCGCTCTGGGCGGCCATCAGGGCCCGGGACAGCCCGCGGTAGGTGCTCGCGTGGGCGATGATGGCCCGCAGCCACTCCACCAGCGCGGTGCACGGCTGCGGCGCGGCCAGCAGCTCGCGCGAGCGGGCGAGAAGCGCGTCCACCTCGCCCTGGAAGACCGCGCTCATCAGTGCGGTGCGGTGCGGGAAGTGGCGGTAGAGCGTGCCGATGCCGACGCCCGCCCTGCGCGCGATGTCCTCCAGTGAGGCGTCGGTGCCGCGTTCGGTGAAGGCCGTACGGGCCTCGGCCAGCAGCCGTTCGTAGTTGCGGCGCGCGTCAGCACGCATCGGCCGCCCTGCGGCGATCCCTGCTGTACCGCTCGCCATCATCGCCCTCCCATGGAGCCGGGTCGTGCCCTCATACCTCCAGCATCCCATTGGCGGGGCGTACGACCGACGGCCGGAATGGTCGTGGTTCCTCTCGGTTCCTCCTGCTTGTTCTTGGTTGTTCTTAGCTCGTCCGGACGTCACCCGGACGAGTGGGTTCCCATTGGGCCGACTGGGTGGTGGCGCATCGCGCGCCCGGGTCCCCCGTCCGGACCCGACGTCCGGGACCATGTCGGGTCACGGAAAAGCGCGGGGCCCCGGCCGGTCGTCCCGGCCAGGGCCCCGCGCTCGCTGAGGGTGCGGCCTCAGTCCTTGATCTCGCAGATGACCGCGCCCGCCGAGACGGAGCCGCCGACCTCGGCCGCGAGGTCCTTGACCGTGCCCGCGCGGTGGGCGTTGAGCGGCTGCTCCATCTTCATGGCCTCCAGGACGACGACCAGCTCGCCCTCCTCGACGACCTGGCCCTCCTCCACGGCGACCTTGACGATGGTGCCCTGCATCGGGGAAGCCAGCGCGTCACCCGAGGCGGCGGAGCCGCTCTTCTTGGTGGCCTTGCGCTTGGGCTTCTTGGCGCTCGCCGCACTGGGTGCGGTGGCGAATCCGAGGGAGGCGGGGAGGGAGACTTCCAGGCGTTTGCCGCCGACCTCGACGATGACGGTTTCGCG
>NZ_JBWLKN010000041.1:0-50045 GCF_059026195.1 Streptomyces sp. A01
CCCTCCAGGTCGTCGACGTCGCCCAGCTCCTCCTCGACTCCGTCAAGATCCCCGCCGGACCGGAAGGCGACGGCGAGACGGCCGAGGCGCCGGAGCCGGAACCCGTGAAGTAACCGGCGGAAGCGGCACAGGCGGAGGGACACCTCCGCGAACGCGTGTGGGCGCGGACCGGTACCGGTCCGCGCCCACACGCGTTCTTCGCTCTCCCAGCCGGCACCAGGGTCAGCCACGCCCCGCAGACCCCGGCACACCGTCAGCTCACGTGGTCGGCTGCCCCGCCTCCACGCGCTCCTTCAGCCGACGGAGCGTGGTCGCGATGTTGCGCGCGTTCTCCGCGTCCCGGTCCCGTACCCCGGTGGCCAGCCCGCCGACCGCCTTGAACCATCCCGACCGCCGGTCCCACGTGCTCTCCACGACGCGTGCCCCGGTCTCGGTGGACTCGATGTCGTACTGCCACATCGCGACCGCGATGGGCCCGCTGGTCACCTCGAACGCGAAGCGCCGCCCGGGGTCGGCCGCGGTCACCCGCGCCGTCGTGCTCCAGCGCCGGGCCCCCCGCTTGTTGGCCCCCTTGAACCGGGCCCCGACCACGGCCGAGGTCGCCCCGCCCACCCAGCTGTGCTCGTGCACTTCCTCACCCAGCTCGGACAGCACCCGAAGATCGGTGACCAGCTCGTACACCCGCTCCGGCGACGCCGTCACCTCGATCTCACCACTCGCGGTCGGCTTGGGGGTGGAGTTCGCATGTTCCGTCATGTCCGCCTCGTCACTCGCATCTCTGCGCATCGGCCACGCTTCGCGGCGCGGCTCACCGGCTCAAGTTCCTCTTCGTAGCGTGATCCTGGCGGATCATGCCACTGAGAACTGGCAGTGTGGAGCCATCGGGCGAGATACGTCTTTCGTCCCGCTCGTACGACCCGCGGTGAGACCCGCTCGTGAGATCCACTCGTGCGAACCCTGGCTAGCCGTGGACAACCACGGATAACCGGCGCTGGCTCCTGGCTCCTGGCGATCTCCGATGTCTTCTGGCGGCAGGCGGCAGGCGGCAGGCGGCAGTCCACTGACGGCTGCCGACTGCCGGCTGTCTGCTGTCGGCAGTCCTGGTGGCGGTCTCTGACGGCACCTGGCGGTTTCCGTCAGCGGCGCTTGCGCAACCTGCTGAGGGCCTGCTTGGCCTGCGCCCGCTTCCTGGGGTCGGAGGCGGCTCGCTTCCCCGCGTCCATCAGCTGGCGTCCCTTTCGACTACGGGCAAACGCCTTGATCCGGCTCAAGATGCCCGGCATAGCTCCTCCATTGCTCGTAGTACGTACGACCGCGCCGCGCGAACACTGTGCGGCGCTGCCCGACCCCTACCCCGCCCCGGGCCACTGATGCGCTCGCGGACCGGGTACCGACCGTGTTGTGACCGGAACCGATCACGCACCGAGCCGCGGCGAGGTCCGGTCGTGCGCGCCGATGTCCGTGCCGGGCTCCGTACCCGATCCCGCGAGAGGGCCCGTGGAGGACTGCGTGGAGGTCTGCGTGGAGGTCTGCGTGGAGGTCTGCGTGGAGGTTTCCGCAGCGGGGTCCGTGGCGGGGTCCGTGGCGAACTCCGCGGGTGGTTCCGCGCGCTTGGGGAGCAGCAACATGAGTGCCGCCGCCGCGACATAGAGCGCGATCTGCCAGGGGAGGACCGCGGAGAAGGCGTCGCCGTAGACGGCTGACGGGCCGGCACCGTTCACGGAGGCGGCGTCGAGCTCGTCGAAGAACAGCACACCCAGAGCGGCCACGCCGATGGAGCTTCCGATCTGGTTGACGGTGGTGAGGACCCCGCCGGCGGCCCCGGCGTCCTTCGCGTGGACTCCGGTGAGGATGACGTTGACGAGTGAGGGCGCGGTCAGTCCCAGGCCGAGCCCGCCGATGAACATCGGCCATGCCAGTTCCCAGTACGAGGGGTCAGCCCCGTCGCGCACGATGAGCAGCAGGAAGAGCTGCGACGCGGCGAGTACGAGCGAACCGGTGATGAGCAGCGCGCGCCCGGCGCGGGCGGCCAGCTGGACGCCGATACCGGAGGTGGTCGTCGAGCCGATCGCGTACGGGAGGATGATCAGCCCGGTCTCCCAGGCCGACCGTCCGGTGCCGAGCTGGAGGTAGAGGGACAGCAGCAGGAAGAACGAGCTGATCGCCCCGAAGAACAGCGCGGAGGCGGCCAGACCGCCGCTGAACGCGCGCACGCGCAGCAGTGCGGGGTCAAGGATGGGCTGGTCACCGCGTGCGACCAGGCGTCGTTCCAGCCGGAGGAAGAGCGCCGCGGCCGGCACGGACAGGGCCAGGAGGGCGAAGCCCCACCAGGGCCAGCCCCAGTCGCGGCCCTGCACCAGCGGCAGGAGGATGAACACCGAGATGGCGGCGGCGAGGGCCGCACCGGGCAGGTCCAGTCGCGTACGTCGCGCGGAGCTGGACTCGGGCAGGACCCGCGCGCCCAGCACGAGCCCGACGATCGCGACGGGGATGTTGACCCAGAAGATCGTCCGCCAGCCCAGGCCGAGTACGTCCGCGTCGACGAGCAGGCCGCCGAGCAGCGGACCAGCGACGGAGGCGAGCCCGAGGACCGCGCCGTAGGCACCGAACGCCTTCGCGCGCGCCGCCGGCGCGAAGGTCGAGCGGATGATGCCGAACACCTGCGGCACCATCAGGCCACCGGCGAGCCCCTGGCAGACCCGGGTGGCGATGAGGAACGCCGGGCTCGGGGCGAGGGCACAGGCCGAGGACGCGACCGCGAAGCCCGCCAGCCCGATCAGGAAGACGCGTCGCCGTCCGAACTGGTCGCCGACCCGGCCCCCGGTGATCAGCCCCGCGCCCAGGGCGAGGGTGTACCCGGCGACCGTCCACTGGATCGCGGCCTCGCTCGCTCCGAGGTCTTCGGCTATCGCCGGGGCCGCGACGTTCACGATGGTGGCGTCGAGGAGTTCCATGAACGCGGCGACGAGCACCACGATGAGGGCGATCACTGCTGAGGGTCCGGAAACGGTGGCTGGCTCCTGCGGGCAGGCCGGGGTGGCACCGGCCTCGCCGCTCTCGGCGGGAAGTTTGGTCATGCCAGCAGCGTGGCAAGAGTAGTGGCCACATAGTGACCGCTACTCCTGGCAGAGTCCGGGTCATGGCTGAAACCTCGGCACGCCTGCTGCTCCTTCTCTCCCTGTTCCAGTCGAGACGCGAGTGGACGGGCGCGATGCTGGCGGAGCGGCTGGACGTCAGCCCGCGGACCCTGCGCCGGGACGTCGACCGGCTCCGGGAGCTCGGCTATCCCGTACGGGTCACCAAGGGCCCGGGGGGCGCCTATCGCCTGGACGCCGGATTGAAGCTGCCGCCCCTGCTGTTCGACGACGATCAGGCCATCGCCGTCGCTGTCGCGTTGCAGACCGCCCCCTCGACGGTGGCGGGACTCGGGGAGGCAGCGGAACGGGCGCTGGCCACCGTCCAACAGGTCATGCCCGCGCGGCTGCGGCAGCGCATCGACGCCGTGCAGGTCACCTCGATCGGCAACGACTGGGACCTGGCGGCCCCCCAGGTCGACTCCCGGGTACTCCTCGCCCTGGGCACCGCCGTACGCAACCGGGAGGTGCTGGGCTTCGACTACGCGAGCCCGGCGCACCCGCCGCCCGGCGCGGAAGCGATGCCGCCCCCCGGCGCGTCACCCGCGCCTCCCGGCACGCAAACGCACCGGTCTCCGGACGCGGAGGCACCCCCGGCCTCCGGCACGGAAGCGCACCCGGCGGTCGACGCGGCGTCACCCGCACCCCGCAGCACGCAAGACGAGGCGGGAGGGGCGACCGCGCACCGCGTGGAGCCGCACCACCTCGTCGTCTGGTCGGGCCGCTGGTATCTCGTCGCGTGGGACCTGGAGCGCTCCGGCTGGCGCACCTTCCGCGTCGACCGCATCACCCCGCACGCCCCCACCCGCCTCCGCTTCACGCCACGCGAGCTGCCCGGCGCCGACGTCACGACGTTCATCACCAGCCAGTTCGACCGCGGTGACACCACCGACCACTGGCAGTGCCGCGGCGAAGTGATCCTCGACGCTCCCGCCGCCGTCGTCGCCCGCTGGGCCCCCGGCGGCGCCATCGTGGAGGAGGTCTCCCCGACCCGCTGCCGTCTCACCCTCGGCGCCTGGTCATGGGTGGGCGTCGCCGCGCTGATCGGGACGTTCGCCGCCGACATCGAGGTCATCGGCCCCCCGGAACTCACCGCCGCGTGCGACGAACTCGCCCGCCGCTACGCCGCGGCCACCGGCTCGGCACCGGACCAGCACGCGGCGGGGAGCCGCCGCCACGCGGGCAGCCGCGGGCGTGGGCGTGGGCATGGTGCGGCCGGGCCGGACCCGGCGTGAAATGCGGATGCCTGTACGACTTTCCAGAACTACTGTCCGGAATATGGGATCACACCACCCCTCCATCCAGTTCCGTGAAGTCCCCGAGACACAGATCGACCGCGCACTCGCCCTCGCGTATCTCGTCTTCCACGAGAGCCCCGAGGACGACAAGCGCAAGCACCACCACGACCTGCTGCGCGAGTGCCTGCGCATCGGCGCCTACGACGGGGACGACCTCGTCGGATTCCTCGCCACGCTCTCCTTCTCGCTGTCCGTACCGGGTGGTGAACTCCCCTGCCCGGGGACCTCGTTCGTGTCCGTCGCCCCGACCCACCGCCGCCGGGGCGTGCTCTCCGGGATGATCGCCGAGCTGTACCGCCGGTGCGCCGCCGAGGGATGGCCACTCGCCTGCCTCTGGGCGTCCGAGGACGCCATCTACGGCCGGTTCGGCTTCGGTCCCGCGACGCACGGCGTGACGGTCGAGGTCGACTCCAGGGCGCCGCTGCGGCTGCGGATCGACCCCGACGAGCGGCCGCTGCGCCTGGTCGACCTGGCGGACGTGCCCGACCTCGTCGGCCCGTACTACGAGCGCACCCGCGCCACCCGCGCCGGACGCCTCGCCCGTACCGAGGCCTGGTGGCGCGAGGAGTGGCTGGTCGAGAAGGACGAGGAGGACGACGACCTGAGCCCGCCCCGGGTCGTGGCGCTCGGCGCGCCGCTCGCCGGGTACGCGATCTACCGCACGAAGAGCGGCGACGGCTCCCCCGGCCTGGTCCGGCTCGACGAGCTGGAGGCCGACACACCCGCCGTGGCGGCGTCCCTGTGGCGCTACCTCGCGTCGATCGACCTGACCAACAAGATCACCGCGTGGGGACGCCCGGCCGACGACCCGCTGCTGCTCTTCGCGGCCGACCGCGACCAGGTCCGGGTCACCGGCGAGTTCCCCGCGCTGCGGGTGCGCCTGGTCGATGTCCGTACGGCACTGGAGCGGCGCGCGTGGGCCGCCGCCGTCGACCTGGTCATCGACGTGACCGACGCCCACATCCCCGCCAACGCGGGCCGTCACCACCTCACCGCGTCCCCGGACGGCTGCGCCTACGAGCCGACCGGCGCGGCGCGGCCCACCGACCTCACGATCGACGTACGCGACCTTGCCGCCTGCTACTTGGGCGGTACGACGGTGAGCGCCACCGTCCGCGCCGGACTGGCCACCGAGCACACCGCGGGGGCGGCGGCGTCCTTCGACGCGGCACTGCGCACGGCCCATGCGCCGCACACGGTGGACGAGTTCTAGGGGCGTCCGGCGGCCCATGCGTTCCCGGCATCGGACGACGCACAGTGTGCCCCGTCAGGGGCGCGGGGAACTGCGCGACCAGCCACGACGCACCCGCGGTCCGCGACACACGGGCGGGGCAGGGGCACGGACAGGAGCTCCCCCAGCACGATCCGCCGGACACGACGGCGACGCCGGAACGGCGAAGGAACGCGGACTCGGGAAACGGAACGGCGACGGACGGCGGCAGACGGGCGCAGGCCCGTCGCCGTTCCGCACTACTCCGCACTCCGCACTCCGCATTCCACGTTCCGCACTCGGCACTCCGTACAACCCTTCTGTCCCATCCGTCGTCATACAGGCATCGGCAAGGGACGGGCCCGTCTTCCGGTACACCCCCGCACTCGTCAGGATTTCCTCGCGCTAGGAGCCGTACTGTGCGTAAAAACCGTTCCGCAGCCGCCGTAGCGGCCTCATTCCTCCTCATGACGGGCGCCGCGATCACCGTCGCCCCCGCCGCCCACGCCGGTACGCCCGGCGGCACCCTTGCCAACGACCGCAACTGCGACTTCAACGGCGACGGCTATGAAGACGTCGTGCTCGGCGCCCCGAAGGCGACCGTAGGTGGCGACAAGGGCGCGGGTTACGTCGCCGTGCAGTACGGCTCCAGCCGAGGCATCAACACCTCGAACCGCTCGGTCATCAACCAGTCGACGGCGGGCGTGCCCGGCACTCCGGAGCCCGGCGACGCGTTCGGCAAGGCCATCGCCACCGGCGACCTGGACGCGGACGGCTACGACGACGCCATCATCGGCATCCCCAACGAGGACATCGGCACCGTGGCCGACGCGGGCGGCGTCACCGTGCTGTGGGGCTCGCGCGAAGGTCTGACCGGTCGGGATTCCACCTGGCGTGAGTCGTCGGAACCGACGGCGAAGGAGATGTACGGCGTCGGCATCGCCGCCGCGAGATTCACCAGCGAGACGCCGGGCGACGTGCTCGCCATCCTCGACCGGGACGACCTGGAGATCTCCTGGTAGGACTCCGGCGCGCTGAAGCGGGCCGCCACCCCGCGCAGCCTGGAGAAGTCCGCGTTCGCAGGCCAGGGACGGGACATCCTCCCGGCGCCCCTCACCACCGGCGACTACGACGGCAACGGCTACGCCGACCTCGTCATATCCGGCGTCAGCACGGGCGAGGAGCCGGGCCACGGCTGGTCCGCGCTGCTCGCCGGTCAGGCTGACGGCCTCGTCTACCAGCGTGACCTGCGCGGCGGCCCGGTCGCCAGCTCAGGTGACATCAACGGCGACTCGTACGACGACCTGGTGACCGCGGAGCCGCACAGCCCCGACGACGGCGGAGAGACGATGACCGGCGGCCTGGTCGGCGTCTACCTCGGCGGCGAGCACGGCCCGGTCGGCGAGGACGGCACCGTCGGCAGCCCGCCCCAGTGGTGGACCCAGGACTCGCCCGGCGTGGCCGGTGTGGCGGAGCAGGGCGACGGCTGGGGCACCGACCTCTCACTCGGCGACACCGACGGCGACGGTTACGCGGACCTCGCCATCGGCGCGTCCGGTGAGGACATCGGCACGGTGCGGGACGCCGGAGCGGCCTGGCTGCTGCGCGGATCGGCGAAGGGAATCACCACCGACAAGGCCCTCTCGTACGACCAGAACAGCGCGAACGTCCCCGGTGACGCCGAGCAGGCAGACGCCTTCGGCGGCCAGGTCCGGCTGGTCGACCCGAACAAGGACGGGAAGTTCGGGCTGCTGGCCTCGGCGCCCGGCGAGAACACCGGCGACGGTGTGGTGTGGGTCTTCTCCGCCGGAGCGGGCGGCCTGACGTCGGCGGGCTCATGGACGTACGGCGGTGGCTCGCTGAACGCGCCGAGTCAGGACGCGGCGTTCGGCGCGACCATCGACGAGTAGGTCGTCCGCGGGTACGAGTACGGGTACGGGTGCCCGCCGCCGGTAGCCGCAGCTGTCGGTGGGCACAGCCGGCGGTGGACACAGGTGGCGGTGGGCGGGCCCGGCTTCCGCCGCTGGGTGCTCCGCCGCTGGGCGGAACGGCAACGCCGGGCGCATGCGAAAACCTGCCGGAGACCCGGAAAGGTGTACGGCAACGAGTTCCCGCTCTCGGGAGCCCATTCCAGGCGGGCCGTTTCACCCAATTGGCGGCCAACTCCTCGTGGGCCCGGCGCATCCAACCATGTATCGCCGCCAGTTCACGTGTACGCCCCACCAGTTCATTTGTGCGCAGTGCGCCGCCGAGCGATCCGGCATGCCTCCTACCGAACGCATAGGTTCATCCTTTCGAGCAGAAAATCCCCGCCACGGATTCCTTTGAGGCCCCGCTCACCGTTCCGAGAGACAGTCGATCAGGTGCTCAACGTCCTCAGAACTGTTGCCTGATCTCAATTCAAGGACGACTCATGGAATCCAGGAAATACAGAGTTCTGGCGCAACTCGTGGTCGCCGGAAGTGCCGTGCTGTCCGGTGCGACCGCGGCGCACGCCGACTCAGGGGCGCAGGGGGCCACCGCCCGTTCCCAGGGCACGGCCTCGGGAAACCAGGCTCAGACGCCGTTCCACATCCCCGCCAACCTGTGCGGCAACACAGTGAATATGGTCGGGCTGCTCAATCCGGTCAAAGGCGCCCTGTGCGCCAACACCGAGACGCCGCGTGCCGAGAAGCCGGCCGCGAAGGGAAGCTCGCCTCTGCAGGGGAGCTCGGTCTCGAAGGGGCCGATCGATCGTCTGGCGGGGTCGCTTGCGGAGCGCTCGGTCACGGAGGGGCCGATCGGTCGTCTGCGGGGAGCGCTCACCAAGGGACTGACCGCCAGGCCGCCTGGCGCGCCCTCCATCAACGGCAGCCAGGTGCCCGTCGGCGACCCGGCCAAGGCGTGCAGCGAAGCGACGTCCACCATCGGCCTCATCGGCTCGACCAAGGACGACAAGTGCGCCAAGGACCCGAAGCAGGGCCAGAAGCCGCCGGCCGCCCAGGCCCCCAAGGAGCACCCGCTGGTCACCCAGCACTCCAGGAAGCACCAGCCGGCCCCCCACCACTCCAGGAAGCACCAGCCGGCCCCGCAGCACCACGGGGAGCACTCGTCGGCCACCCAGCGCCTGAAGGAGGCCACACCGCACCACAGCGCGCCCAGGGAAGACCCGTCGGCCAGCAAGCCGCAGGTCAAGGACCGGCCCGCGGGTGACCACCCGTCGGCTGCCGACCCGCACAAGGCCAGCCACCACAAGGGCGCCCACCCGCACAAGGCCACCGACGCGCGCCCGACCGCGGACGGTCGCACGGTCACTGAAGGTCGTCCGGCCGCCGACGGTCGTACGGCCGCCGAACCGCGCGCGGAGCAGGGCCCCGACCACAGGCCGCAGGCCGACCGCCGCCAGGTGGCCGACCCGGAGCGCGGCCAGCTGGCCGAAACGGGCGGCGACGGCCTCGCCATGATGGGCACTCTGCCGATCGCGGGAGCCGCGATGCTGGCCGGGATCACCCTGTACCGCAGGACCCGCTTCGTCGAAAGCTGAGGCATCCGGCGCCGGGCAGTCCTGGCAGCCCCCGCCCGCGCTCATGCGCCGCTGGCCCCTCCCACCACCGGGAGGGGCCAGCGGCTTTCGAGCGCGAGGCACAGGACGAGAAGCGCTGTAAGACAAGCGCGAGGAGTTCGCAGCCCGGCTGACCCGGCCTGCCCAGCCGCGCACTTCACGCCGTCGTCACGGACGTGGACGGCGACGAGGGCGGCCAGAACCTCGTCATCCTCACCGGCTCCCGGCTGTGGGTGTACGGCGACGGCTCCAGCCGCAGCAAGCCGTCCCACGCGACAGCGGTCACCGACGGCTTCGGCAAGGGCGATGTCGCGCCGCGCGGCCTGGTCGCCGGGGACTTCGGCAACCACGGCAGCAACAGCCTGGTCGCGTACGGCTCCAAGGACGCCGACGCGTCCGACGACAGCTGGCTGGCCTGCTACACGGGCGGCCCGGCGGGCGTCGAGTTCACCCGCCGGAAGGCGGAGAACGACGAGTTCGGCTCAGTGCTGAAGGACTGAGATCCGGGGCCCCCGCCCCCTGGCTCCCTCACCCGGGAGCCCGGGAGCCGGGGAGCGGGGGCGCTCATCTCGACGGCCTGCGGGGGCGGACCGGGCGGCGAGCGGGCAGGCGGCGGAGAAGCGCACCGCGAAGCCAAAATCTTGATCATCAACGGGGTGGGTGCGCGCGCCTCGCGCGGCAGCCGGCGGTGGATCAAACGTCAAGGTCAACAGGGGTGGCCAGCCCCCCAGGGTTCCCCTAAGGGATGTCACAGCTCGGCCGCAATGCCCGGCCTGTTCCCCAAGGCCCGGCACCGAGGTTCCCGGGACCAGGTACGTTCGATTCGTGGCTGGATTCAGGATGGGACGCGGACGGGATTCCCGCTCGGGGCAGCGGGGACAACAAGGGCAGCACGGGCAGCACCCCGGGCACCCGGGACACCCCGGGCAACCCAGTCCGCGACAAGCGCCCCCGCCGTACGGGCAGCCGGGCGGCCCGCAGCCGTACGGCCAGCAGGGACAGCCCTACGGCCCCGGCCCGGGCCAGGGCCCGCAGCCGTACGGCCAGCAGCAGTGGCCACAGCCGGGGCAGCCCGACGACGAGCCGGAGTACTTCGGCGACGGCGACCAGGCCCCGTACTACGGACAGGACGGCCACGGCGGCCGGAGCCCGTATGCCGCGGACAACAGCCCGGGCCACACCCAGCAGTTCAGCCTCGGCGAGGACCCGGGTTACGCCCCGCAGGGTGACGGCTACGGCGACGGACACGACGACGGCTACGTCAACACCTACCGCGCCGGTCAGGCCCCCGCGCCGCCCGTGGGCCCGCGGCTGCGCTGGAAGGACCTGCTGCGCGGCATCGTGCTGCGCCCCGGCGCGACCTTCTGGCAGATGCGCGACTACACGATGTGGCCCACCGCGCTCACCGTGACCTTCATCTACGGGCTGCTCGCGGTGTTCGGCTTCGACAAGGCGCGCGAGGACGTACTGAACGCGTCGATGTCGAACAGCATCCCGGCGATGCTCAGCACCGGTGTCGCCGTGCTGCTCAGCGGCCTGGTCCTGGGCGCGGTCACGCACACCCTCGCCCGCCAGCTCGGCGGCGACGGCGCGTGGGCACCGACCATCGGCCTGTCGATGCTGATCATGTCGATCACGGACGCGCCGCGCCTGTTGCTCGCGATGTTCCTGGGCGGCGACAGCTCCCTCGTCCAGCTCATCGGCTGGGCGACGTGGCTCGCCGCGGGCGCGCTGTTCACGTCGATGATCAGCAAGTCGCATGACCTGCCATGGCCGAAGGCGCTCGGCGCGTCGGCGATCCAGCTCATCGCCCTGCTGTCGATCATCAAGCTCGGCACGCTGTAACCAGCCGCACGACGCCGCGCCGCCGCGGTCACGCGGCCCCGGACACGGCGAAAGGCCCCTGGAATCCACCCGGATTCCAGGGGCCTTTTCAGCGGAGCGTGCATGTCTCGATGGAGAGTGACCAAGGCGCTGAATGTACGACGCCGAGGGGAGGACCTGAATCAGCCGGCCTTGACGTAGTGCTTGGTCTCGCAGTGCCGACCGGAGCCGTCCGAGTGGACCCGGCACATCTGGAGCTTCGCCCCGCGGATGGTCCCGCTCTCGTAGATCTCCTTGCCCCAGTTCTTGGCCGTCTGGTGGCCGCAGGCCTTCGGGCTGTCGTACTCGCGGTCGTTGTAGACCGGGAGGTCGGCAATGCGGCGCGTCTGCGCGCAATAGCCGTCGGACTTCGTGTCGATCACTTTCATATCGATTTTGCTGGTCCCACGCAGTGCGACGCTGACGTCACCGGCCGCACCTCCGCCGGGACCGTTGATGGAGCCGCCCCAGGACGCCGCCGACGCCGCAGTCGAGGTGAAGAAGATCACGGCACCGGCGGCAGCGATAACGGCCGCCGCCTTTGTCTTGACTCGCATGTTTCCCCCATGGGTCTTTTTCCCGTTCGGTACGAGCCGACCATGCCTCTGGTCCAGGCCCGCCCGCCCTGAACCTGGATCACCCCCTAACCCGCGCAATACCTTTCCATTACCCAACCGAAAAGCCCCGACAACACACCCGCATCTCCCACTCAACAAATTGCGAACAATAGGCGGTTAACTCGGCGTGCCACGCTTTGTTTCCTATCAGCCGTCTTGGCCGCAAGTATGCGATGACCCGCTTTTGCGGAATCGCTTGGCTTTTCTTGCAAGCTCTCATCAGGCCTATCCGCTGCGGACGGAGCAGAGCCCGATCTCCCTGAGCGCGGCGACCCGACACATCCCGTGCACACGCCAATGGCAAAGGGCCCCGGAATCCGCTCCACAGGATTCCGGGGCCCTCTCAGCCACTGCCTACCGCCTACTGCCGCGAGCACCCGCTACGCGTCGAGGATCTGCCCCTCGCGCCGCACCACAGGCGGCTCCACCGACCACGGGAAGTTGATCCACTCGTCCGTGCGCTTCCATACGTACTCGCACTTCACCAGCGACTGCGTCTTCTCATAGATCACCGCACTGCGCACCTCGGCGACCGAGCCGAGGCAGAAGTCGTGCACCAGTTTCAGCGTCTTGCCGGTGTCGGCGACATCGTCCGCGATGAGGACCTTCTTGTCAGAGAAGTCGATCGCGTTGGGCACCGGCGCGAGCATCACCGGCATTTCCAGCGTCGTCCCCACGCCCGTATAGAACTCCACATTCACCAGGTGGATGTTCTTGCAGTCGAGCGCGTAGGCGAGCCCGCCGGCGACGAAGACGCCACCGCGTGCGATGGAGAGCACTATGTCCGGCTCGTAGCCGTCATCAGCGATTGTCTGCGCAAGCTCGCGAATCGACCGCCCGAAAATGTCGTAGGTCAGGTTCTCCCGCACCGCACTCATCTCACTCCGCGTCTTTCTGCTCCACCGCGTCTCGCCCAGAGCAACGTCATACGGCGCCGGTCCTCCGTCCAGACCCGGCGCCCCCATCCATGGCTCGCTCAGACCTGCGTCCGATGGAAGTTCATGAAGGACCGCGAGGGCGTGGGCCCGCGCTGGCCCTGGTACCGCGAGCCGTACTTGGCGGAGCCGTACGGGTGCTCGGCGGGCGACGTCAGCCGGAACAGGCACAGCTGCCCGATCTTCATCCCCGGCCAGAGCTTTATCGGCAGCGTCGCCACATTCGACAGCTCCAGCGTCACGTGCCCGGAGAACCCGGGGTCGATGAACCCGGCCGTCGAATGCGTCAGCAGCCCGAGCCGCCCCAGACTCGACTTGCCCTCCAACCGCGACGCGAGATCGTCGGGCAGGCTGACGACCTCGTACGTGGAGGCCAGTACGAACTCACCGGGGTGCAGGATGAACGCCTCATCCCCCTCCGGCACGACCTCGCGCGTCAGATCCAGCTGCTCGACGGCCGGATCGATGTGCGGGTACCGGTGGTTCTCGAACACCCGGAAGTAGCGGTCCAGCCGCACATCGATGCTCGACGGCTGCACCATGTGGGCGTCGTACGGATCAATCCGCACACGCCCGGAATCGATCTCGGCCCGGATGTCCTTGTCTGAGAGAAGCACGCCACGAGGATACGCGGCCGAACAGACGCCAAGGGCCCGACCCAACCGGGCCGGGCCCCACACGCCATCGCGACTAGCGCTGCTCCAGCACCACAGGCACCGCGTGCCGAAGCCGGGCACACCGCGGACAGCGCAACAGCCGTCCGGGGCCGAGGCGGTCGGCGGTGAGGTTCCGCATCGGGAACGAAGCGGTGCTGAACACATGCCCTTCGGCACAACGGACGACGGTGCGCTTCATTGATCCCCTTCCCCAGTGGGCGTGAACGACAAAAGCCACATTAGGGGATGAGTCAGGCGCCACCCCACCCGGCACTCCGATCACCACCGTACGCCCCAACTCCCGCTTCCCCACTCCCGGTCCCACCCTCCAGCCACCCACTCCCCAACAGCACGAAGACCCCACGGTCAATGCACCGGGGGTCATCAATGGGGTAGAGTATGCGACGATGCGACGCCCTCACGGGGGCGGCTTACGCGGGTGTAGTTTAATGGTAGAACATGAGCTTCCCAAGCTCAGAGCGCGAGTTCGATTCTCGTCACCCGCTCCAACAGCTAAGGCCCAGGCCAGGGATATGATCCCCGACCTGGGCCATCGCCTTGTCTAGACCGATTCAGGCGTCGCGCACCACCTTCGCACCACCTGCCTCCTGTTTCGGCTGGTCAGCGCGCCCCTTCTGACGCTCGGCCCGCACCAGATTGCCCAGCCGCCGCGCCACTTCCTTCTGACGCTCGCGGTCTGAGTGCTGATAGATGAGCGCGGCCTTCTCTGACGATTGCCCGGCCCGGACCATGGTGTCCTTCAGAGTGGCGCCGGAGCGCGTGGAGAGCGTGTGGCCAGTGTGACGAAGATCGTAGAAGCGGAAGCCGTCCGGCATGCCGACGCAGCGTACGGGCCTTGCGCCATTTTCGCCCGAAGGTGGAGCGCCGGAACGGTTTGCCCTCCCCCCCCCCCCCCCCCCCACACACACACACACAAACAGCAATCCGTCCGGCCCCTTCTCCGCGTACCTCCCTGGACGCCGACGCCTGGGAGGACATCGTCGAGGTGTCGTTCCGAGCCGTATCGGACAAGACCTATCTCGTGGAATGGGGCTACCCCCGGTATCCGCTCCCCCTCTCCGAGACCTCGTACCGGGTCCGTTACCACTGCCGAGGTATGGACGAGACGCACAACGCGGTACGCGACGCGGGCGAACCCGTGCTGGATGAGTAGCTGCTGCGATTCTGGCCGAGCCCGCCGGCCCCGGACCGCGTGGTCGAGGAAACCAGCCGAACCGCTGCCTGTTGGCACGAGTTCGCGCGCGAGCAGCCCCCAGGCCCTACCCCAGAGGAGCGGGCCGAGGCAGAGCGCCAGGCCCGCGAGGAGGAGGAACACGCCGAGCTTCGAAAGGAGATGGACGCGTGGAGCGGGCGCCTGCCCAGCGACCGACTGCGGGATGTCCGGGGCAGGCTCCGGGGGTTCAAGGGCTGTCCCGAGGGTCTCGTCGGCCTCGATGCCGCACTCGTGCATGCGATCGACGCCGCAGGTCCCGAGGAACAGCGCGCGCTCGCCCGCTGGGCAGCGCACCGCGCCTGTGCGACAGCAGGGCTCAACGAAATCGACTGGGTGCGCGCGGCCTGGCGGAGCTCGACCGGGGCGAGCCCTACTCGCCGCCTCATCGCGCCCCGAGCGCAGCATCCGTGCCCGGTTGGCTAGCTCAGAGTGAGGGTGGAAAACACTCACAGACCCAGCTAACCCGGCACTGAATAGCATGAGTTACTGCAAACTATTCGATAACAACCTCTCAGTCGTCATTGTGGAGGCGCCATTGCAGCACTGGCATGGCACGGTGACCTCGATGCCGAATTCCACCTCGCTTCGCACTTTCCTTCGGACTCCCTGCCCGTCTCAGCTTCATCGCAAATCACCCACTACAGGGAGGTGCGCTATAAAAGCTGAAAGATCCCTCTGAATCTTGGAAGGTGGCCGGATGCGGACTGGTGGTTTTTACTGCCCGTCCTTACCGTGCCTATAAAACCGACCTTTAGAGGGAGGGGCGGGGCGTGTCCAGTGACGTGATAGGCCGTATCACCAACAAGGTCAATGCGACTCGTGTTACGGATGTGGAAAACGACACGGTGCGGTTGGAGTATTCGGCCGCCGGTGGGGGCGAGGTGGACGGCCACCAGGTAACCGACATCGCGACCCACGAGTCGGTGCGGTTGGCCGACGGGACCGAGACGGCGACGGTGACGATCGTGTTGCAGGCGGTGCAGGGCGGTGACCAGCTGGTCCTGACGGGCAGCGCCTCTGGGGACGTGCGCGGGGGTTCGGTGCGCTTCGAGGGCGTTCTGCACGCGCGCAGCACCACCGGGAAGTTCCGTGACCTGAACGGAACCTCACTGCTCGCCGTGGCGGAAATGATCGACAACGAAACGGTGAAACACGTGTGGCGGCGTTTTCCTGAGTAGCGGATGCTGCGCGCGGCAGAATCTCGTCAGCCCGATTTCCCGGCGGTCCCGGTGCGCTGCTTTTCGGTGAGTGAGAGTGCAGATGCTGTGTGAGCGGCGAGGGTTAGGCCGTCAGCGTCGCCTGCCAGCATGAGCAGGTTACGTGCCTGTCGAGACCGGAGGAAACGCGTGGGTGTCCGCCGGCCTGTGTGAGAGTCAGTTCGCGCCACCCGGGGGAATGATGCTCGAATGCTGTGACAGCTCGTTCAGGGGGCCGGCCGAGCCGGTTGCCATGGTCGGGGCTTCGTGTCGTCTGCCGGGTGGCGTGGACTCGCTGGGCGCGTTGTGGCGGTTGCTGGAAGAAGGGCGGGAGACCGTCGGTCCGGTGCCGAAGGACCGGTGGGACGCTCAGGCGCTGGGGCGGGTCCTGCCGGAGCAGGTGGCGGCGTTGACGCGGGTCGGTGGGTGGCTTACGGGGGATATCGGGGCGTTCGATCCTCAGGCGTTCGGGATGTCAGGGCAGGAGGCGGCCTGGCTGGATCCGCAGCACCGGCTGCTGCTGATGGTCGCGTGGGAGGCGCTGGAGAACGCCGGAATCCCGCTGGAGACGCTGCGCGGCTCGCGGACGGGGGTGTTCACGGGGATGTATTCGATGGACAACCTGCTGCGCGGGCACCGCCGTCCGCAGGAGGCGGATGCGTACTGGTTCTCCGGCGCCGTGCACGGGGTGGGGGCAGGACGGCTGTCGTATCTGCTGGATCTGCACGGTCCGAGCCTGGCGGTCGATACCGCCTGCTCCTCGTCCCTGGTGGCCGTGCACCTGGCGTGTCAGGCGCTGCGGTCCGGCGAGTGTTCGCTTGCGGTGACGGGCGGTGTCTCGGCCGCGTTGGGGCCGGAGATCAGCGCGGCCTCGGCACGGTGGCAAATGTACTCACCCACTGGCCGGTGCCGAGCCTTCGACGAGGGGGCCGACGGCTACCTGCGGGCCGAGGGCTGCGGCGTGGTCGTCCTCAAGCTGCTGGCCGCCGCACAGCGCGATGGGGACCGGGTCCTGGCGGTGCTGCGGGGCTCGGCCGTCAACCAGGACGGCCACTCCGGCCAGTTGACCGTGCCCTCCTCGCGAGCACAGGTCGCGGTGTTCAGCGAGGCACTGCGCCGCGCCGGAGTGGAGGCCGGGCGAGTGGGGATGGTTGAGGCTCACGGCACGGGCACACCGGTGGGTGACCCGCGGGAGTTCGCCGCGCTGAAGGAGGTCTACGGGACGGGGCCTGGGCGGTGTGCGATCGGGTCGGTGAAGACGAACATCGGCCACACCGAGCCCGCCTCCGGTGTGGTGGGACTGCTGAAGGCCGTCGTCTGCCTGCAGCGGGGCCAGGTGCCGGCCAGCTTGCACTTCACCCGGTGGCACCCCGAAATCGATGCCGACGGATGCCGCTTGTTCGTACCCACACAGGCGGCCGAGTGGCCGCTGCCCGGCCGGCCCCGGCTGGCGGCGGTCTCCTCCTACGGGGTCGGCGGCACGAACGCGCACGTCGTCGTCGAGGAAGCCCCTACCGTACCGGCGCAGCAGTTGCCCGATCCGGACGGCAAGTCCCCTGCACGGACCCGGACGTTTCTGATCAGTTCCGCTTCGTCGGGGGCGTTGCGCAAGACCGCGGCGCGGCTGGCGGGCTGGCTGGAGGGGGACGGTGCCGGGGAGCCGCTGCGGGATGTGGCCTACACGCTGGGGGTGCGGCGCTCGCACGGGGCGCACCGGGCCGCTGTGGTGGTCGGCGACCGGAGCGAGCTGACCGAGGGGCTTGGGCGGCTGGCGGCCGGTCAACCGGCGGCCACCGTCACCGTGGGCCGGGCCGGGCCACAGGAGCGTGGGGTGGTGTTCGTCTACTCCGGCCACGGCTCGCAATGGGCCCGCATGGGCCAGGGGCTGTTCGCCCGGGATGCGGCGTTCACCGCCGCCCTGGAGGAGTTGGAGCCGCTGGCGCAGGCGGAAAGCGGCTTTTCGCTGCGCGAGGTCCTAGCCGCCGACACGGTAGTGAGCGGGGTGGAGCGGGTCCAGCCGACACTGTTCGCCCTGCAGGTGGCGCTAACGGCCATGTGGCGTGCCCGGGGGGTGGTGCCAACGGCCGTCATCGGGCACTCGATGGGCGAGGTCGCCGCCGCGGTGGCCTGCGGGGCCCTGAGTCTGCCCGACGGCGTGAAGGTGATCTGCCGCCGCTCCCGGCTGCTCACCCAGGTCCGTGGCGGGGCGATGGCCGTGGTCCGGCTGCCCGCTGACGAGGTGGCCAGGACGTTGGTGGAGCACAGCTGCGACCAGGTGGAGGTGGCGGTCGTCGCTTCTCCGGGCAGCACGGCGATCTCTGGGGACGCGGGCCAGATCGAACGGCTGCTGCACCAGTGGGAAGAA
The DNA here is from genome assembly GCF_059026195.1 of Streptomyces sp. A01. NCBI lineage: Bacteria > Bacillati > Actinomycetota > Actinomycetes > Kitasatosporales > Streptomycetaceae > Streptomyces > Streptomyces sp. A01. The sequence goes on from NZ_JBWLKN010000041.1 coordinate 18,050, forward strand.
GGAGGGGTGGTGGAGGCCGCCCGGGTGGCCGTGGAGGTGGCCTCCCACTCGGCGCAGATGGACCCCATTCTTGCCACACTGCGCGACCGGCTCGCCGACCTGCAGCCGCGCTGTCCGTCCCTGGCCTTCTACAGCACCGTCACCGAAGATCCGCGTGCGCCGGTCAGGCTGGATGCCGGGTACTGGGCGGCCAACCAGCGCCACCGGGTGCGGTTCGCCGCGGCCGTGGAGGCCGCGCACGCTGCGGGCCACCGGCTGTTCGTCGAAGTCAACGTCCACCCGCTGCTCGCAGGTGCGATCACCGAGACCCTGACGGCCCGCAGTGCCGGGGAGGCGGTGGTCGTTCCCACCCTGCGGCGGGACGGGGACGAGATGCGCGACTTCGCCGCCCACCTGGCCACCGTGCACTGCGCCGGCTTCCCCGTGCCCTGGAGCACGCATGTCAGGGGGCGGCTGGTGGATGTCCCGGGCACCTGCTGGGAGGAGCGGCACCACTGGATCGAACCGTCGGAGCTGAGCCTGGGCCTGCCCGCCGCCAACAGCAGTGTCCGGGAAGTACATCCGCTGCTGGGCGTGCACATCCTCGACCCAGCCCATCACCGGCGGCACCTGTGGCAGGCCACCGTCGACCCTCAGCGCGAGGGCTGGCTGAAGGACCACCAGGCCTCCGGGGAGCCGGCGATGGCTGGGGCAGCCTGGTGCGAAATGGCTCTGACCGCCGCCGCCCACACCTTCGGCAAGCCGGTGCAGAAGGTGTCCGTGCGACAGGTGTCCTTCGACGCCTTCCTTCTCCTCAGCGAGGACCCGGTGCATCTGGTCTCCAGTGCCCAGGACAAAGGCGGCACGGCCGCGTGGACGGTGATGGCGCGCGCCAGTGACGGCTTCGAGCCGCACGCAGGCGCCACCCTCGCGCCCGCCGCCGACGACACCGGCCCCGCGCGCGTACCGGTAGAAGAACTCCAACGCTCCTGCCCCCTCGAAACGGACATCGCCCACCTGCGGGAAAGCTGGGCTGCCACCTGCGCCGTGGCCTACGGGCCGGCCTTCCGCACCTTCCAGAGCCTGCACCTGTCACCGGATGCCAGCCGGCCCGAAGCCCTGGCCCGCCTGGCCGTCCCCGACGCGGCCCGTCCGCACACCGACAGCTTCGCCTGGCATCCCGTGCTGCTGGACGGGTGTCTGCAGACGCTTTTGGCTCTGTGGACCAGCCGCATCGACCTGCCGGAGGGCATCGCCTACCCCCAGGGCATCGGCGAGCTGCGGGTACACGGGGATACGGCCACCGGCGTGTACTGCCACGTCCGCGCCGACGAACTCGATGAGCACACCGTCACCGGCTCGCTGCGGCTGCTGGACTCCGCCGGGAAGGTGGTCGGCCGCGCCGAGAACATCCGCTTCGCCCACTCTCCGAAGGACCCGGGCGCCGCCCGCCTGCAGCACTACATCATCCAGCACCGCTGGCAGCCCCAGCCGTTGACCACCTCCCGCAGCCGGCAGCACGCCACCTGGCTGATGATCACCGAAACCGCGGACCTCCACCCCTGGCACCGAGACCTCGAAGCCGCCCTCGGCCGACCCCCGTTCACCCTCACGCGGCTCGCCCTGCTCCTTGAAGACGAAGAAGACCAGGCCCGGCAGGTCCTCGCTACGGCCCTGCAGCAGGCCCGGGAACCGTTCACCGACGCCGTTCTTGTCCTGGAACCGGATACTGGCGCCGACATCGGCGCCGTGGAGCGGGCACGGCGGCGCACGGCCCGCCTCATCACCACCGTGCGGGCCCTGACAGACTGCCACCCGCCCGCCCGCCTGCACGTCCTCAGCCACCACGGCCAGACCCTCGGCGAGGGCGACCCCGTCGCGCTGGGCCACGCCGGGCTGCGCGGGGCGCTGCGCACCCTCCTGTACGAGCACCCCGAACTGCGCCCCGCCCTCTGCGACACCGACACCCTCACCCCCGCCGAAGCCATCGCCGCCCAGCTGCTCGCCGACGACCCTGAGGACGAGGTGGCCTGGCGAGACGGTCGGCGCCACGTCGCCCGCCTGTCCCCTGCCCCCTTGAGTCCGGCCGAGCGTCGCACCACCGTCTGCCGGATCGGCCAGGTGCCGGTACGCGCCGAGCCTGACGGCGCCACTGTGACCTTGACCGCCACCGAACCGCCTCCCGAGCCGGCAGAGCACCAGGTGAGTGTCGCCGTACACACCACCTGCCGCCCCGATGCCGGCCCCGGCGCGCCACCGCTGTACGCCTGCGCCGGCGCCGTGACGGCAACAGGACCCCAGGCGACCCTGGCCGTTGGGCAGCAGGTGGCCGCCGTAGTCGTCGACCCAGACCCGGTCAGCCATCTGACCGTCGAAGACCGTTGGTGCATACCGGTGCCCAACCACCTGGACGCCGCTACGCTGGCCGGCTCGCTGCTGCCCTACCTCACCGCCCGCTACGGCCTGCACCACCTGGCTCGCATCCGGCCCGGCGACCGCGTCCTGATCCTCGGCTCCGAGCCCCTGGCCGTGGCTGCCCGGCACACCGCCACCGCCGCCCAGGCCCAGGTGCACACCATCGCCTCGGCCGCCGACGGCAGCGGCCTATGGGACATCATCGTCGACACCAGCGCCGAGCCCGACCCGCACGCCCGGCGCCTCCTGGCACCGGCAGGCCAGCTCCTGGCCACCACCTCCCGTGGGGCAGAACCCGACTCGGGGAGCATCACAGCACGCGTGGTGGACATCGCGGCGCTGCTGAGCGCGACGCCCGGTGCGGCCGCAGACCTGCTACGGGACGTCGCCGACGCCCTTGCCCAAGAGGCATTACCGCTGCTACCCGTCACCCAGCTGCCCCTGGAGCACCTGGCTCGCGAAACCCCCTCGCTCAGGTCCGCGGCCTACCGGTGGCCCACCGGCACCGTCACCGTTTGCCTGCCGCCCGACCGCGTCCCCCTCGTCCGCCACGACGGCGCCTACGCGATCACCGGCGGGCTCGGCGGCCTGGGCATGGTGCTGACCCGCTGGCTGGCCGACAAGGGCGCGGGAACCATCGTCCTCAACAGCCGCTCCCAACCCGACAAGCACACCCACACACTCCTGAACGAACTGCGCCGCACCGGCACGCGGATCGAAGTGGTCTGCGCCGACCTGGCCGAGCCCGGCACCGCCGAAGAAGTGCTGCGCACCGCCGAACGCCACGGCCACACCCTGCGCGGCATCATCCACGCCGCGGCCGTGGTCGACGACGCCACCGCCGCCGGCCTCACCGAGGACCTGCTGGAGCGGGTCTGGCGCCCCAAGGCCCAAGGAGCGTGGCTGCTGCACCAGGCCAGCGAAGCATTCGACCTGGACTGGTGGGTGGGCTTCTCCTCCTTCGTCCCGCTCCTCGGCTCCCCCGGCCAGACCGCGTACGCCGCCGCCTCCGCCTGGCTCGACGCCCTCATCACCCACCGCGCGGCCGCCAGCCTGCCTGCCACCGGCATCAACTGGGGCGCCTGGGCCGAGGCCGGCATCGGCGCCCGCACCCTGGGCGCCCGCGGCTTTGCCGCCATCCCCCTCAAAGACGCCCTGGCCGGACTCGAACTCCTGCTCACCCATGCCCGCTCCAACACCGGCTTCGTCGCCCTCGACCTCCCCCGCTGGCTCAAGCCCTACCCCGCCGTCGCCGCCTCCCCCTACCTCACCCCCCTCCTGCCCGCCGCGGCGCCCACCCGCCAGGCCGACCACCCCACCGGCCGTGAGGCGCCGCTCCAGGCACTACTGCAGGCCCCGCCCGGCCGACGCCGCCAGCTGCTGCAAGACCTCCTGACTGATCAGGCCGCCGCACTCCTGGGCTGCCCGCCCGACCGCATCGACGCGCACATCCCCCTGCCCGCCCTGGGCATGGACTCCCTCATCACCGTCCGGCTGCGCAACCGCCTCCAGGAGACCCTGGGAATCCCGCTGCCCCGCACCGTCCTGCACACCCGAGCGACCATCACCGCACTAACCGATCACCTCAACGACCACCTGCCCCACCACCCCCGCACCAGCGCGGAACCGACACCCGCCCCGCAGCCTCACCGCGCACCCCACCCCGCCGCGAAGGGAGCCCCGCCACACGCCCGCACCGCCCGGTCAGGACAGCCTCCGACACCTCACGCAGCCTCCGCGCACGGCCAACCCGCCCAGCGAACCGGTCTGCCGGACCACACCAGCGTCTGGGTCCTCGACCACCGCCCGGGCGACCTCCTGGACGACGGACATGTCCGGCTGGAAGAGCGCCCGCTGCCGCACCTCACCGAGGGACAGGTGCTGATCCGCAACACCTGCATGTCCGTACACACCTCCATGCTCGGGCGCATGCTGCCCACCCCCGCCGCCCAGTACTGCGGCGTCCGCGGTCCCCTCAACCTCACCTCCCCCTACCTGCCCTATGGCGTCGGGGAGGCCATGACCGGGCCTGCCATCGGCACAGTCCTCGCCTCCCGCGCCGCGGACCTCGCCCCCGGCGACCTGGTCCGCCACGACCTGGCCTGGCGCACCCACACCGTCGCCGACGCCACTGCCGTGGAAAAACTCGCCGACACCGGACTGGACCCGACCGTCTACCTCGGCCCGCTGGGCCTGAACGGCCTGACCGCCTACGGCGCCCTCAAAGACGGCGGGAACATCACCGACGGCGACACCGTGTTCATCTCCGCCGCGGCCGGCGCGGTCGGCGCTATCGCCGGGCAAATCGCCCGCCTCCAAGGTGCCACCCGCATCATCGGCAGCACCGGCAGCCCCCACAAGGCTCGCACTCTCACCGACACTCTCGGCTTCGACGGCGTCATCCACTACCGGCACGGCAGCCTCGCCGACCAGCTCCAAGCCGCCGCCCCCGACGGCATCGACGTCTATTTCGACAACGTCGGCGGCGACCACCTCGCCGCCGCCCTCAACGCCCTCAACCCCCACGGACGCGTCCTGCTGTGCGGCATGCAATCCCAATACACCCAAGAACACATCCGCTGGCCCGACAACTTCCCCCTCGTCATCGGCAAAGCCCTGCGCCTCACCGGCGTGCAAGTTTTTGACTACGCCACACGCTTCCCGGAGTTCAGCACCGAAATGACCACCTGGCTCACCACCGGAGCTCTGACCTGCCCCACCACCATCACCCACGGCATCGAAAACGCCTACCTGGCCCTCCAGAGCCTGAGCACCGGCAAGAACACCGGCCAAGCTCTCATCGCCCTCCTCCCAGATCCCGCGCCCACCCCATCCGGCATACCGAACGAGAGCCGCAGGAACTCTCCCGGGTAATCCGGTGTGCCCGCGGGTGACCGCCGACTCGCCCGGTGCGGTACGGCTACTCGTCCCTCGAATGAGCCCCGGGCCGCCTGCGAGAAAGCCTCGCGGTCCTGAGGGACTCGGAGGCGGTCTACACGTACGCCCCCCGGGAGAACACGTGCCGCACCCAATACATCCCGAAGGTCGCGGACCTCTATGAGATCTTCAGGCTGCGGGAAGCGGCGACGCGGACTCTCCGGATGCCGGCGGGCACCGTGATCCCCCACTTGAAGCTGGCACGCACGAAGGCCGTGCGCCTCATGCGTCGCCAAGGACCTCCTCGCGCCAGTCTGACCAGGCGACCAAGAGACCGTGCCACAACATGCCAGTAGGGACGGTAAACAGCGGTCACCAGGGGGTCCGCCAGGACCGCGAGCAAAGTGCCGGAATTAGCTATCGCAGCAGGTCAGGGGGCCGTTCACCGGTCAAAGTGGGGGTGATTCCCAGGCTCAGAGCGCGAGTTCGATTCTCGTCACCCGCTCCATACCGAGGCCCAGGTCAGTGACCTGGGCCTTGTTGCCTGTCTAGACCTCTTCTGGGCTCGCGCACCACTTGTGCACCACTTGGCGGCGGAAACCGCCCGTCACGGCCCTGCATCATGCCGGGCTGATGCACGATCACAACGAGCACAGCCTCGTTGTCGGATCATGGACCTGCGCGGCACCGTGACCGAAAATCCGCAGAACTCGCTGTTCCCCGTCGCACGCCGCTGTACGTGGCAGTCGCCGACGGGCTCGGCGGACGCCACCTGAGCGACTACCCAAGACACCGCGCCAAATTCAGACCCGTCCGTGGGACAGCCACCCGCCGGGCTCAGGAGACAGACCTTCGGCGGGAGGGGCGCCCCTCGGACCGGTGATCCCCGGTTCCACGCGACAGCCCCGCCGTGCCCGGCCACTATTCTGACTCAACCCGCGGCCAATGAAGGAGACTTGATGACTTACCGGGACAGATTTTCCCTTGTGGGAAGGGCAACCGACTGCCACATTCACGAAGGTGACGGGACCCGTCCGATCAGAGAGGAAAACGTCCGTGTCCGCTACGAGAACCGGAGGGTTCGGCTTCCCGACGAGCTAGTGCCGTGGCGGCGTGAGATCGAGGACGAGGAGGCCCGCAAACAGGCGGCCGGAGAACCGTACCGATGGAACAACCCGCGCTTCGCAGTTGAGAGCCTGGTGGTCGGCCGCACCCACACCGGCGAGGAGCCGCAGGTCACCCTGTCCCTCATCGATGCCGACTACTACGACTTTCTCACCACTTCCCTCAATCTCGACCGCACACTCAAAAACGGGTCGACGCTGCGCAAGCAGTACCTGGAGGACGCCGACCCGCTGGACGCGCCCCTCTGGATGTCCTGTAGTTTCGGTGTAAATGTGGCGGTGGAGACGGGTAGGGACGGCAAAATGCTGATCTCTCACCGCAGCGCAACGGTGGGCGGCCCGAACGCTTCCCGCTGGAATTCCTCAGCCAACGACGGGCTGTCGGCCAAGCACGACCTGTCCCCCTCAGGTGAAGTGAGCCTGCACCGGGTCGCTCATCGGGCACTGCGCGAGGAACTGGCGGTACAGGAGTACGACAGCGTCGATCTGGAGCTGCTTTCCTTCGGCCTGGACCTGCTCAACAACCAGTGGTCGGTGTTTTTCCGCGCCGTCCTCGACGATCTCAGCGAAGAAGAACTGCGCACACGGTGGAGCCGCGGTATCGAAGACAAGTGGGAGCACGACCGGTTCACCTTCGTCCCGAACGACCCGGAATCCGTATTGAACTTCATCCACGAGACCCCGCTGTGGGCCCCGTCCGCCCCAGCGCTGTTCTATCTGGCGCTGGTCCGGGGGGCCGTACGGGCACGGAACGGCGCCCCGGCCGCGCGGCTCGACGTGGATCAGGCCGAGCGCCGCGTCCTGGATCGTCATCGCCAAGCCGACGCATAGGAGAACCAGGTCAGTTGGGGCAGATCAGCCGTGTCCGAACGGCCTGGTGCCCCGCTGTGATGGTGAAGGCGGGGCAGGCCCCGGCCGTCACAGGCCATCCGGAGCTCGTTGGCCAGTCCGCGGCGGGGCACACCTGGCGCCTTGCCCGGCCAAGTCCCCGCTTCTTCCTGGTCTCGCAATGAAGCTTCCGACCTCTGACTCCCCCCGGCGATCTTCCGGGCGAAGTCGGGCAGGGGCCCGCGTCCGAGCTATCTACACTAAAGGACGGGGGCGAGTCATGACTCATTTGGTATCGCTGAGGACTCCGCACGAAATGGCTGCAATCGGCGGGGTCCGTAATGCTTGCTGCCCCAACGTGTAGGACTGACTGGGAAGGGTGTGTCGCGTGACGCGCTATGGGTCTCCGCTTCCGGAGAAGCCCTCGCTCGACGGGCTGGAAACGAAGTGGTCGAGGTTCTGGAGCGAGGCCGAGGTATACCGCTTCGGTCGGCCGGGCAGCCGCGACGCCGTATTCTCTATCGACACGCCGCCGCCCACCGTCAGCGGCTCACTCCATGTAGGCCATGTCTTCAGCTACACCCACACCGACGTCGTCGCCCGTTTTCAACGGATGCGCGGCAAGCATGTCTTCTACCCCATGGGGTGGGACGACAACGGTCTGCCGACCGAGCGCCGGGTACAAAACTTCTACGGGGTGCGCTGCGACCCGTCGCTGCCGTACGACCCGGACTTCGTGGCGCCGACGCCGGTTTCCGAGCGTACCGGCAAGGACAAGAAGGCACCCGCGCTCAGTGTCTCGCGGCAGAACTTCATCGAACTGTGCGAGAAGCTCACCATCGAGGACGAGCGGGTTTTCGAGGAGCTCTGGCGCAAGCTGGGGCTTTCGGTCGACTGGTCGATGACATACACGACCATCGGCAAGGAGGCCCAGCGGGTTTCCCAGGCCGCCTTCCTGCACCTCTTGGGCCGAGGTGAGGCGTACCAGTCCGAGGCGCCCACGATGTGGGATGTCTCGTTCCAGACCGCGGTCGCCAACGCCGAGGTCATCGAGAAGGAAGCGTCGGGCGCGTACCACCGTGTGGCGTTCAAGAACGGGTCCGAGGACGTCTTCATCGAGACGACCCGACCCGAGCTGCTCCCCGCCTGTGTGGCCCTTGTGGCGCACCCCGACGACGAGCGGTACCAGCCGCTCGTCGGCAAGGAGGTCGTCTCTCCGCTGTTCGGTGTCCGGGTGCCTGTAGTCGCCCACAAGGCGGCCGACCCGGAGAAGGGCAGCGGCATCGCCATGATCTGCACCTTCGGCGACATGACCGACGTGATGTGGTGGCGCGAGCTCCAGCTGCCGACCCGCACGGTCATCGGCCGCAATGGCCGACTGCTGGCGGTGGACTTCCAGGCGCTGCCCAGTGAGGACGCCGAGCGCGCCCAGGGCGTCTACGACAAGATCGTGGGCAAGACGGTGCACACCGCCCGGGAGATCGTGGTCGCGGAGCTGCGTAACGACGGCAGCCTCATCGGTGACCCCCGGGCGACGACACGCGCGGTGAAGTTCTTCGAGAAGGGCGACAAGCCCCTGGAGATCGTCAGCAGCCGCCAGTGGTTCATCAAGACCGTCGAGCACCGCGAAGAGCTCCTCGCCCGTGGCAACGAGATCCAGTGGCACCCGCCGCACATGCAGTCGCGTTACAACGACTGGGTCCAGGGGCTCAACATCGACTGGCTGATCAGCCGGCAGCGCTTCTTCGGAGTGCCCTTCCCGGTCTGGTACGCGCTGGACGCCGAGGGCCAGCCGCACTACCGGGAACCCATCGTTCCCGACGAGTCGATGCTTCCCGTCGACCCGTCCGCCGACTGCCCGCCCGGCTTCACCGAGGACCAGCGGAACAAGCCGAACGGCTTCATGGGCGAGCCAGACGTCATGGACACCTGGGCGACCTCCTCGCTGAGCCCCCAGCTCGCCTGCGGCTGGCTCTCCGACCCGGAGCTGTTCGAGCAGGTCTACCCGATGGATCTGCGCCCCCAGGGGCACGACATCATCCGCACCTGGCTGTTCACGACTGTCGTCCGGTCCCATCTGGAGGCCGGCACCACCCCGTGGAAGCACGCCGCGCTCTCCGGCTGGATCCTCGACCCGGACCGCAAGAAGATGTCCAAGTCCCAGGGGAATGTCGTCACCCCGGGCCACCTGCTGGACGAGTACGGCGCGGACGCGGTCCGCTACTGGGCGGCCAGCGGCCGCCCGGGGACGGACACCGCCTTCGACCCGCAGCAGATGAAGATCGGCCGACGGCTCGCAGTGAAGCTGCTCAACGCGAGCAAGTTCGTGCTCTCGCTGCCCGCCCCCAGTGCCGAGGCCGAGACGACGGACCCGCTGGACAAGGCGCTGCTGTCGAAGTTGACCACGACAGTGCACGATGCGACGACCGCGCTCGAAGGCTTCGACTACACCTCGGCGCTGGACGCCATCGAGCGGTTCTTCTGGTTCTTCTGCGACAACTACGTCGAGCTGGTCAAGGAGCGCGCCTACGGCAAGGGCGGCACGGGGGGCGCCGACTCGGCTCGTGCCACGCTCCGGCGCGCACTCGACGTCGTCACGCGCCTGCTCGCGCCTGTACTCCCCTACACCGCCGAGGAGACGTGGTCGTGGACGCACGAGTCCACAGTGCATCTCGCCGCATGGCCGACGGTCGAGGAGCTCTCGGCCGGCGCCACGGGTGGGCGTCCGGAGCTGGCCGAGGTCGCCTCTTCGGCCATCGCCGCCATCCGCAAGGCCAAGTCCACCGCCAAGGTCTCGATGCGCGCGGAGGTCGCCCGGGTACTGGTGCGGGCTCCGGCCGACGCGCTGGACGACATCGGGCTGGTGAGCGCGGACATCAAGGCGGCCGGCAATGTGACCGAACTCGTGCTGCGGGCCGGTGACGACGCCGAGCTGACGGTCGAGGTGGAGCTGTCGTGACAGCCCCGCTCCCCGGCTGTGCCGCATGAGGGACTGCCGCTACGACGGCTGAAACACCAGGCCAGGGCCTGATCCACACCGTGGATCAGGCCCTGCTCGCATCCGCGCCGGCCCACGCGCGGGACGACGGCTTTCTGGGGGCCCGCAGCCTTGCGGCGAGGCGACAGGTTCGCTCATCCCTCGGCTTCCCGGCCGAGGGGGTCAGAACTGCCAGACCCAGCAGCTCTGGTCGGCCAGTCATCTACACCAGCATCAGCCTGACCAGTCAGGTGAACGCCCGGAGGACTGGCTAGTCGATCGGCTCGGTGGACCCATCCGGATGGATGAGGAGGCGGATCTCGCTGCCATACCGCTCGTCCTGGACATGAGCCATCGCCGGTCGGCCGAACTGCTGGGCGCGCTGCTGGAGGATGGAGATGACCACGTCCTGGATGTCCACGAAGGGGGGCGCCGTGATCGGTACGCCGTCCACGAGGCCGGCGTGCAGCGAGAAGACGCGCACCTGAGCCACCCCGTGCTGAGGGCCCGGGTGCTGGATCGGCTCACTCATGGCTCGGCGCCCCTTCCAGGCAAATCGATTCAGCAGAAGGTCCCTCCGCGCGGAGGTAGGTACCGCGGGCGACGCGGGTCACCTTGCCCGCCCTGACCATGTTGGACAGTACATTGCTCACCGACTTCCCCAGGTCCCGATAAAGCACAGGGGAGTATCCGAGCCTGTCGACCAGTGCTTTCAGCACGTCCTTGACCGTGAAGGGTTCCGGAAAGGTGCGGACGGCTTCCTCGACGGCGATCCGGACGCTGGCCCGGGACGCCAGGGCGGTCGGCTGCTCGGACCTGTCGGCCGCGCCGCCCGCGGCCACTGACGCGCCGGAGGAAGCGCGACGTCCTTGGGCCAGGGACAGCTGGGCCTCAAGAACGTTCCGTGCCTCTTTGACCGTCTCGATGTCCGCTTCCGAGGCGCCGGGTACGGACACCATGGAAAGCATGGTCATGACAGTCTCAATATTGGCCAGTACGGCGACGAGGTCGGCCACGAGCGGCCTGAGAAACGCTTGCTGGAGGGCACTGACCGGATCAGCCTTCGCGGCTTCCACGGAGACCGTGCCCATGAGGTCGAGCTCCATGGATGGCCGAGCCACCCCCGAGGGCACCATGCGCCGCAGGACGTGACGCGCTCGGGAAATGTGCCGCACCGCCTCCGGAGTCATCGTGCTCTCCGGGGCGGCGGCAAGCATCAACGCCAACTGCTCCGCCCCAGCCAGGGCAGGTTCCGCCGAGCCGATGAGCGGCCACAGTATGGCCTTCCGGACCGCCAGGGCCGGGTCATTGAGGGATACCGAGATGGCCTCGGCTGACTCCTTCGCCATGGGCATACCTTTGTGGACCGTACCGCTGAGTGGCTGCGTAGAGGTGGTCCTGGGGACGCGCGTGGGCCGCCCGCAGGTCTGAGACTTCGGCTGACGAACGTCGGAACCGGCACCGATACCGATACCGACGGCGATGCCGCCATCACTCGCCAGCCGGTCCTGCAGCGCGTCGAACGCGTCCAGAACGGCATCCAGACCGGGCTCGGGACCGTCGGCGTTCCCTTCCCTCGCCACCTCGTCCGCCTGGTCGCGCGCACTGGCGAGCCGCCGGGCCACCGTGCTCCGACTGCACCCCAGACGGACGGCCATCTCGCGCTGGCTGGCATCGGGAGAGCGACGGCGCTCCGCCAAGACCTCATTCAGCGCGGAGTGATCACTGTCCGGGGCGTTCAGGGTGCCGTCCCGTTCTCCAACATCAAGTCGACGCCGGATCCAGCGGCGGTCCGCCGGGGTCGTGGCGGCGGCGTACCCATACGGATCGGCATACAGCACCGCATCTTGCAGGCACTCCGCCCACAACGGGCAGGACGCGCAGATTTTCCGCGCGGCCGCAGTGAGTGACACGAACTCGCCCCACTCGGTTGGCGAACTCTCCGCCCGCGTACGGGAATTCTCCATAAGTGGGTGCTGAAACAAGTCCGCACGCTGTTGGCACGGAAGAGTTACGGCGTCTTCTTCTGTCCCTGCGTACACCATGGGAGGACGAACTGTAAGCATGATACTGAGCCCCCGTTGCGTTCTTGCATCCGGAGGCACTGTAAGCCAGGGCCGAATCGACCGGCGAAGGGTTCTCCTCCGTTCAGGGCCTTTGGTACGCAACCGGGAACCGTCGATACACAACTGAGACCTTGTCACCACGTCCCATTATCCCCGTGACTTGCCGATGCTCATGACGCCTCGGGACAGGCGCATCCACCCGAGGACGCGTTTCGCGAGAAGGAGATTGGTCCGTTCAGGCCGACTGCGGATCAGCAGAACGAGGACCACCGCGATGAAGCCGCACCAGACGACTACCTCGGGCAGCCACGCGCCGGCGAACGCCGCCGCCAACAGGAAGACGTCGGCGACCGCCACAGTCACGCCGCGGCCCCCCGACTGCTGCTTGGGAATCCAGGCGCCGAGCAGTGCCATCCCCGCCAACGCCCAGAAGCCGAAGACCGCCTGCGAACCCGCGGCCTCCTCGGGCACGCGCCGGGCCATGTCCAGCCCCTGCGACAGCACGCCCGTACAGGCGACGGTGACCACCGTGGAGACCAGCGCCAGAACGAGCTGCTTACGCTTGCGCAACCACCAGGCCACCAGGCCAAGCACGATGATCACGCAGGTGACGAGGAACGCGCTGTCGCTGGACCCCGCGAACTGGACGAGCGTGTAGACCCCGGCCAGGCCGAAGACGACCCTGGGCAGCAGACGGCGGGCGAAGTCGTCACCGCGATCCTGGCGGATCACCCTGCGGACCAGCTGCGGAAGCCCGGCGAGGCGCCCGCGTATGCCGCTCTTCCTTCCGTCCGTCTGCTTTCCGTCTGTGGTCATCTCTCAGTTCCTCTGCTCTTACGACGCGGGCCCGGCCACCGGCGCGCTGCGCGCCCCGGCGGCCGGGCGGTGCGGTGACTACTGGCCGGAGCCCCCGCCTTCGCCCTCAGTTCGGCGGGGGGCCCATCCAGCGCCCCCGCCTTCGTCTTCTCCCTGACGGGCCGAGACCCGCCTGCCTCGCGACCGCTCCGGGCGGTCAGGCGACTGCTCCGGGCGGTCAGGCGACCGCTCCGGGCCGTCAGGCGGCCGCTCCGGGCGGTCAGACTGACGGCCTGGGGCACCGTGGGCCTGTGTCTGACCCTGGCCTCCCGACTGGCCGGATGCGCCCGAGTTCGGCGGCCACTCGATCGGCCGTATCTGCCCTCGCTCTTGCAGAGCGTCCCACCAGGCATCCGCGGACGGGGCAGGTGCCTCCTGCGGCGCCAACCGCACCCTCTCGCGATCTTCCTGGTCCGCCTGCTGGTCGCGGTCGAATCCCGCGTTGTCCTTGAGAGCGTCGGCGTGCGCCTTGTCCCTCTTGAGCTTGGCCGACCTGTCCTTGATCTCCTTCCACCTCCCCGTCAACTTCTCCTTCACGGGGTTCGTGTAGTCGTGGCCCACGGGGGTCTTGGACAGACCGTACTGGGCCCCGTGTTTGACGGTCGTCGTGACAGCGCCCACGGTCTTCGTCGCAGCGCCCTGCGCGATACCACCCCCGACGCGTCCTGTCTTGGAGGCCACGGCGCCTATCGCCTTCTCACCCTTGTTCACCACGCTGTTGCTCAATGCCGTACCGGTTTCCTTCACGCCCAGCGCGTCGTCTGCCCCCTCGATCTTGGGACTGAACTTTCCGGCGATCAGGTTCTTCAGCATCTTGACGATCGCCATCGTGACGAGGATGAGCATCAGCAGCTGCATGAGCAGCGGAGCGCCCGTCGTCAGGATGATCTGGTAGAAGAACAACTGAATGGTGAGGATGACGCCGAATCCAGCACGCAACACAAAGGAGTGCGCGAAGGTCTCCAGCCAGCCCTTCAGCAGTTTCTGCTGAGTGGGATGCATGGCGATGGTCGCGACCAATGGAAGCAGGACCACGAGAATCAGGGTTACCGCATGCCACAGCAAAGTGATGAAGCTGAGCATGATAACCATGATGCCAACGAGCAGGGCAGCGATGATGGAGTACGTCGCGATGCTGAGCCGAGATGCTGGCTTTGCCCCACGCCATTGGTCAAAAAATGTGGGGTATTCCTCGGCCACCAGGACGCGGAGGTCGACCCACTGGCATTCCTTCCACCTGTCCAGTCTCCCTTCCGGGGTGGAAGCACCCATATCGAACCAGATAAACATTTCAGGATCGACGTCCGGTGGTATATCCGTGAACTTGCAATTCAGGTCATCCTTGTCATGACCTTGGAAATTTGGGCCATTAATGTCCTGATTCGTAATGGACTGCGCAATCAGCTGGCGGACACGCAGATCATTACACCGCCCTTCCTTTTTCCCCTCGTCTCCGAAATAGCACTTCTCGTCGCCCTTGTAGTCGATCCGCTCTTTACCGGTGCCGCCGAACTGGCCTATGGCCCAAGGCCGGAACACCATCGTGTCGTACATGGCGCAACTCGACACGCGGACGCCCCGGTTCTTCACGTCCCCGACGTCGCACGGAGGGGCTGGCGAACCAGTGGCGCTGCCCAGAACCACTTCCATGAGCGCCGCGTTACCCTGCGCGACATACTTGTCCGCAGCCGCGACGAACTTGGTGTGATTCTGATCGACCAGAAAGGCGGTCACGCCGATGACCACCACCGCGGCCCAGGACACTCCGGCCCACACCGCGCGCATATCACCCCTGCGCAGCTTGGCGAGGGCCCAGATCCCGGTAAGGATGATCATGATTGGCACGATCTTACGGAATACACCGTAATTCAAGCGCTGAACAGCAGTCGATTGCTCGACCTTCTGAGACGGTTCGATGCCCGCCTCTTTCATCTGGGCCGCCTCGTCCTCCGTTACGGGCTTGTAGGGTTCGACCGTGCCGTTGTAAAGCGGGGACAGGGGACTCGTTGCGGAAGCATATTCCTTGATGCTGATCGAGACACGCGAGAAGAGCTTCGTGCCCTCAAACATGAACTGGGCGATGTCGTTCTGGATCTCATTGGTCCAGCTGCAGCTCTCGCCGTCGTGGCTGTCTCCCAGGATGCCACCATCGCCCTTCTCCTCGTCCTTGGCTTCGTTTAGGTCGCGCTGCGTCATCGACCAGTTGAGCCCGCGCATGCCGGCAAGCTCGTAAATGGTGTACTTCTGAGCGTCACCCGGGAGTTCAGGTCCGCCAGTGAAGAAGTTGTCCCAGTCACCACCTTTATTGCTGCTGTCCCCCTCCCACTGCTTCATGGCGGGAACCATGGCCTCTGAACCCGTGCCGGGAAAGTCAGCGTGTTGGTTGTGACTGTCCTCGGTGAAGTCGCAGGAATCGAAGAGCGCCTGCGCGTTCTGATTCGGCACACCCATTCCGAGGGCGACAAGCGTCAGTACCAGGAAGAGCCCGGCGCGTATGACCACCCCGGTTTTGGTGACTACTTTGCGTGCGGTCTTCAAGGACCGTCGCTTCGACATGAGCAATCCTTAGGAAGACGCTGCGGAATCGGCCGTTGCCGACCCCGCGGCAGCAGGCTCGGAAGCCGTACCCGAGAGAGCCGCGTCGGCGGCTGCCTCCTGGATGTAGGTCCACTCCCACACGCTGAGCGGGGGGTCGATGCCCTGGCGGCCAGGGCGCGTGGTGCCGTTGGTGTCCGTGGCGGCGAGGATCTCCTTGAAGACCAGGTCCACCGCGACCGTGCCCACGCGCTTGTCGACATCCCGCTGGAGGCACACACCGGTGCGCAGCTCCTGCAGGGCGTTGACGACCTTGGCGTCGGTCTCGGCGCGGCCGAGCAGGGGTGCCACCAGAGCCGCCTCCTGAGAGGACTTCTGTTTGAAGGCGAACACCGTGTGAATCTGGTTGGCGCCGCCGCTCCGTGCCTCGGAGTCCTCGATCTGCACCAGGTCGATGGCCTGCTGAGTGATCAGCACCGTCACCGCCAGATAGGAACGGCCCTGCTTGAGGGCACGCCGCATCAGGTCACGGCCGCTGTCCGTCGCGGTGACGACGTACGCCTCATCGACGAACAGCGCCTTGGGACGCAGCCCCACCTCGCCGGTCACCGGATTGGCCTCGTAGCCGACGTCCAGCATCTGACTGCCCAGTTCCACCACAGCCATCAGCGCGGTGGCCGCCAGCCGTTCGGCGGGATTCCAGTTTTTCGGGTCCGTGGCCGCCGGCGACTGGTAACCGCGAAGGGTGATGACCGTGCGGCGCTTACGAACACTCGACAGCGGCATCGGCTTCTCGGCGAAGGCCAGACGGGCGTAGGGCAGGGTGCGTAGTTCGGTCAGGAGCATCTGCGCCAATTTGAGCTCCTTGACGGCCTCCCGGTCCCCTTCAGCCACTGCCCGGTCGTACGCCCGCAAGACCTCGTCCACGACCTGCCAAAGGGTAGGACGCTGCACCTTCGATTCGGCGTCGCGCCCGGAGTAGCCCTCTTCCACGGCCTGCCTCACCGCGGAGTTGTACTCCCCGACCACCGTGGCCATGGCCTCAATGACGGGCAGCCGCACCCGCTGGTAGTCCTCATCACCGAGGAATCCGCGCAGCATGCTCTCCGCCAGCAGCCGTCCCGACGGAACGTCCCGCGCGATGACCCAGGGGTCGAGCACACCAGCCTGGCCCTTGAGCATGTCGACGACCTCGGTCTCGTCCCAGAACTCCTTGCTCACAGGCTGAAAGCGACTCTGCGGGGTCCCGAGAATGCCCGCGTCCGCGTCCGCCGAGAAGTCCGAGTCGTTGACCTGGGAACCGAAGGCCAGGTAGTAGCACATCTGGGCGAAGTCGGTCTTGGGGTCGATGACGAGACAGCGGACGCCGGACTCGGACTCCTCGTAGAACTTCTGCAGCGCCAGCGACGACTTACCACCACCGGACGCGCCCACGATCGCCACGCCACCGCCGTCATTCCGGGCAGGGCCGACGTGGAGGGAATAGTGCACGGGCATCTTGCCCGCCCAGCCGACGAGATTGCCCACCCAGCCCAGCCGCTTGCCCGACCGGAACTCGGGATTGTCCCCGATCTCGGTCCCGGCGGTCGGCAGACCGGCCCCCATTTGCTCCACCTCCTGGAGCCGCAGATAGGGCGCGATGGGAAGCTTCGGCGCGTCACCAGGCAATTGAGACTGAAGAAGGCGCCACTGCTGCCGGCTCGGCCGCAGGAGCGTGACCTTCAGGTCCTGCTTGAACTGGAGCTCCAGCACGCGGCGGCGACGTTCCAGCTCCCTGACGTCCGGCGCGGAGATCGTGAAGCGGATCTGCGCCTCCATCCCGGGCATCTTGTGCTCGTCGATGTCCTCGCAGAGTGTCTTGGCACGGTTTACCTGCGAGGCGAGTTTCGCGTCCGGATTGCGCCCGCCGTTGACCATGTCGTTCATCTCGTCGACGAGGTTCCCGCGGATCTTGTCCGCGCGGTCCTTGAACCGCATAAAGGGGATCAACGTGAAGCGCATGTCGATCTCGACGGGGAACTCCACGTTCTGCGCCGCGTACCTCGCCCATGCGGTGCTCTGCCGGAAGCGGGTCTCAGCCGGCCAGTTCGCCGCGACGAGAGTGGTGGTGTAGCTGGTCTGCCGCTCTCCCGTCTCCTCGTGGTACTGGTGCAGCACGATGTGCGTCTTCTTGTTCTCGCCGGAGAAATCCACCACCAGGTCGAACTGGTCCGGCCCCCACGACCGGCTTCCGAGGACGGGCTCCGGCGGCACGGGGAGATCACCGAACAGCGGCTTGCGGATCAGCCAGACCAGTTCCTCGCGCGACAGCGGGCTTCCTCCAAGGCCTTCCAGGCTCTCGTGGACCTCGACGGCGACCTGTGTCCAGTGGGCGAGCACGGACGGGCTCAGGTACTCGTCGGCCACTCCGCTCGCCACGGACGCCGCCTTGTCAGCCGCACCGTTCACGCTGCGCAGCAGACCGGCGTCCTGGTGAGGCTCGTCGTCCTCCTCCAGCACGCCGCTGCTGCCGCGCTTGAAGCTGCCCAATTTCACCAGCAGCACGTTTCGTTCACGCATCGCACCAATGCGCTCCTGGTACTCGGCCTTGCGGTAGTTGTACGCCTTGTAGTTGTCGGTCGGGTCCCAGGCAACCGCGTTGAGGTCCTCCGCCCATGTGAGCGCGGTGATCGGCTGGTAGACCTTGCGGTAATGGCACTCCACATTCCGCTGACTGCGCGCCAGGCTGAGCAACGCACGGGCCGGGCTCTCCGCCATGGTTTGCAGCTCGGTGACACTCAGGTACTCGTCGATGGAAGTCGGCAGTACCAGTCCGGTCCATACTGAGTCCCCATGAATGAAGATCACGTCATCGGCATAGCGGTAGGGCAGGCGCAGGTCTTCGCGTCGCGAATGAGCAGCGTTGGACGACGAACCGGTGCTCCGCGCCTGCCCCTTGCCGCCCTTACCCTGGCCGTTTTTCGCCTTTTTGGACGATGTGGACACGGTGATGAGAGCAACAACGAAGAACACCACTGCCGCAGCCGGAATGATCAACAGCATGGAGGACTCATCCCTGAGGAGGTGTATCGGGCAGGCTTTTCGACACGTGGTCGGCGATGCCTGCGGAGAATGAAGTGCCCTGTTGTGCGACAGCCGCCCGTGCTGCGGCGTGCCGCTGCTGCCAGCGCGAACCAGGTGTCCAGAGAATGACCTGCCAGCGAATCTCCTCCGGCTCCTGATCCGCGCTCAGGCCCTGCAACCTCTTGGGCTGCAACCAGTAATCAGCCCAGACGACGACTTCCTGACTCAGGGTCAGGGCCGAAGGCAAAGGTTTCCCCCATACGAAATACACAGCGATCGGGGGGCCGAAGTAGAGCAGAGAGGTCAGCATCGACAGGCCGAGGAACGGCACGGCGGCAGACAGCATGGTGAGAAGGACGAACCAGCCGACCCCGAAGGCGAAGGTGGCACCCAATGCCGGCAGCAGCAGACCAGGAAGGGGAATGTTTCCCCAGTTCCAGATGCGTTTCGGGCGCGTCAGCAGGTCGGTATGGTCATACGCGACCAGAGGCTCAGGAACGTCTTCCGCCATTGGGAACCTCCCCACTTTCGATACGTACTGACGCGAACCGCTTCGGTCGACGGGCAGAGGCAGCCATCAAAAGCGTGGCCACCCCGCGCCTGTCAATTACGGATTGTCAATGTTCCCATTCTCGACGCCGCCGGATTCAGGCCCATTGCCGCCGACATCCTTACCGAGGTCGAACAGCACATCGGCAAGACCGGCGGCACCCGCGATGAGCAGAGTTGCCACGGCAATCAGACCGACACCCTGGAATGCCTCACGCATTCCATCGCCATTCTTCACTGACATCAGGAGGCGAATTCCGAGGAACGTCAGCGCGAGCGTGACCAGCGTGATACTGATCGGCTGAATGACGTTCATGATGTTCTGGGTGAGGCCGTCGACATCCTCTGCCGCGAGCACTCGCACATTTCCCTGCTGCATTTTTTCCCTTTCGACTGCATGGAGATGAGCCCTGGGGGACGACTATTCCCCCCGTCGTTTCGCAGAGCTCCAAGCGCTAGCTAGCTCTTTTTGGAATCCTTCTTCGCCGCTTCGTCATCGCCCGACAACGTCCCCGGCGATGCCGGTGGGGAACTGGCGTTACCGTCTTCGGAGTCGGGTTCGGCGACCTCTGCCGCCCCACCCTCACGGTCGGGAACGGCTCCGCTGATGTCCTTGATGAACCACCCTTGAGCTGTGTTCTCCAAGATCACCCGATAGGAGCGGAGCATATGAGCTCCGTCAGCATCGGCCCATTGCACCGACACCTGTGCCCTCACCAGTTGTCCAGGTTCGTATCTGACGGCATCCCCGGCATCCGTACCGGCAGGAGCCAGTGCCTCAACGGAGGAGACGACCGGCTTCTGCCACGCGTCATGCAGGCCGCCCTTTGCCCGAACCGTGGCACCGGGTGTGGTGAAGCGTGCCAGCGCGGTACTGTCCGAAGCACCCCATGCCCTGAAGAAACCAGGCAGGACCCGGCTCTCCAATTGAGAGGACAGCGCTTCGTCGACGACTGCGTCACCGAGCTCAGGAACTTTTCCTCCGGGAGCCAGCGGCATGGTTCCGACGTCTCCCACCACCCGCAGGCCCTGACCGGTCTTCAGGTCCTGCGCATACACCGGAACGACGAGTGACGTGACGAGTCCGGTGCTCATGCGAACCTGGACGCCCATGTACCGACCGTGGTTCCCGAATTCGGGAATGGGTTCGGCACTGCCGTCCCAATCGGCGGAGACCGCCGTTTGGGAGCCCTCACCTGTCCAACCACAACCGGCGTCGACTCCCGAGGAGATGAATCGAGACAGCGCCGCCTTGCGCTTCTCTTGCTCCTTCTCGGAGAACGTCATACACAGCAGGGAGTATCGCTCTGCGAAGGCGGCCGCCGCGTCAAGGGGGAAGTCGGTCAGCTTGTAGCGCGCGACGTCGTCCTTGGACAGAGCGGCGGTCCGGGTGTTGCCGGACTTACCGATCACCAAGCCCATGACCGTGCAGGAACCGAGTGCGAACAGGCACGTGGTGGCCAGCACAGCGGCCCGCAGCGCGATATGAGTGCGTCGACCGCCGGCCGGTATACGTCCCCCCGGCGCCGGCACGTCGAACGACTTGCCCGGCTTCCCGGCCTTGGCGGGTGGCGTCTCCTGCTCGACCGGTGCCGAGGCTGTCGGCCCCGGCTGTGCCGGGCCGCTCGCGGGAGCGGCTTCGCCCTTCTTGGTGGAACTCTTCTTGGTGAAACCCTTCTTGGTGGCAGCCTTCTTGGCAGCCGCCTGCTCCTTGCGGGCTGCCCGCTTCCGGTCCAGCTCGGCTTTCCGCTCGCGCCTGGCGCGCTCGCGCTTCGCCTTCTTGTCCTCGGCGGCGTTGCCCGCGCCCCGGGGCGGCAGGGTGGGTACGGCTGCCTGACCCGGTGGGGCAGCGGCCTGGGGAGCGCTACGTACCCACGCTGCGGCGACCTGCGCCCGCGCCGCGTCGGAGGGTGTCTGCTGCGGGTAGCCCGCGTACTGCTGCGCCTGCGAGGCAGAACCGTTTGTGGTGCCCTGGCCATGCGGGCCGCCCTGTGACGCTCCGGCTTGATGGGGAGCTGCCGGGGGCGCACCGAAGGATGCGGGGTGCCCTGGCGCCTGGCCTCCGCCGACCCCGCCAGCATCGCTGTTGTGGTCTGTCATCGAGTCGGTGTCTCCAACGGTCTCTGTCTGCCGCCTACCGCGGGCCCCGGACCATCCGCCAGGTGCCATCGGCAGTCTGACAAAGAGTTGGCGCAGCGACGGCTTGACTTTCCTCAAACGAGGGGCTGCATATGGTCTTTGAGGAAAGGGGTGAGGAAACCGCGAAGCGCGCATGACTGTGGTGCACTGGTCGGCTGATACACGCATCGGCGACCATGTGGACGGGCCGCGGCCCGCCTGACCATCCGACCACGCCGAAGGACAAGCGTTGAGCGAGCAGCACGCGCCCCCCTCCCCCCAAGATCCGCGTGCTCATGGGGGCACGGGGCCTCACACGACCGCACCCCCGGCGTACCAGGCCCCGCCTCAGGGACAAGTGGAGGTGCCGGACGCGGCTCCAGCCGCCCAGCAGCCTCCGGCCCAGCATTACGCCGTCCCGCAGCCCGCTGCGCAGCAATATCCAGCCGCACAGCCACAGGTACCCCAGCAGGGTTTCGCGCCACAGCCTCAACCGGCCTACGGGCCACCGCAGGACAGTTATCAGCCACCAGGCCAGCCTGGGATGCCGCAGCCGGTCGTTCAGGCCCCGATGATGGCCACGGCTCATCAGTCGCTGCCGCAGATGTCCCAGGCCGAGCGCGCCTGGGTAGCGGGATACAAGCCCGGCGACCCCTGGCAGGCCGCCCTGTGCCTCCAGTCGCCGCAAGGCATCATGACCTTCCCGTTGACTCCCAACACACTCCCCGACCTGCTGGACGAGCTCATGCAGGTCGCACAGGAGCAGTTGGGAGTGGATCTCGGCCCTGGCGATGAGGCCGACGAAGCCGACGACGTGCGCGAGCCAGCCGCGGCCAACAACCCGACCAGCAAGGAAGGCAACCGGTGGACGCGCCTGTCGGGCTGGGCGACGGTGCATGACCTCTGGGAGAGAGAGGACCCCACGGCGAGAATCATCATGTTCGCCGGGGTCGCCGCTCTCCTGCTCCTCGGTGTCATCCTCACCTGAGCGGCTGGACGACCCAGGCCTCTTCCGACGTGCGACAGGGACGCGCGCTTTCCTCATCCGTCTCCCCATGAGGAAAGACCACCGAACTCCTGCTACACGCGCCTCCTACCGTGGCGCGGTCACCTCACTCCTGAGGCCGGACCGGCAGCTGACAAGGGAGATCCGCAGCGATGGAGTTGGATCCGAACCAGAAGCGCAAGGGATACCTGGCGCTGGGTGTACTGGGCTTCCTTTTCATCGCTGTGCTGGCGGTCTTCACCTTCTTCGACGAGGAAGAAGACGGGGGTACGGGGGCCCAGAGCTCTCAAGCGACCGCTTCGAAGGAGCCGGGTGACGAGACCGGCGCGCCACCGGGCGGCGGTCAGGAGTCCGGGGGCAACGGCTCGGAACCCGGCGGTGAGACCGGCAAGCTGCCCGACCCTGAGCCTGTCGTCCCGCTCGCGGAAGTGGCCGAGGCGCACGAGGTCATGGCGACCTACATGGCTGGCGTCAGCACGTACGACTACACAAGCAAGTCGAACGAATGGCGACGTCCACTGTCTGAGCTCATCGCCAGTGAGCCGTCGATTCGGAGCGAGACCTCGCTGCCCACAGGCAAGGAGTGGGATCGCTGCAAAGCCGAACGGTGCTCGTCGCAGGCCAAGGCGACCATCATGCGCGACGCGCTCGTATCGGACGACCTGGCCAAGGGCAGCGGACAGCAGATCTCCACCGTGGTCCAGCTCCAGACCACGCACACCGCGAAGGGCAAGAAGACCACCGAGACCAACCTCTGGCTGGTGACCGCGGAGAACCCGGGGGAATCGGACTGGAAGGTCTCCGGTTTCAACCTCTTCGGGCTCGGCGATGCCGGCGCTTCCGAGCAGGCCGGGTAGCGAGGCGTAGATGGCAGTTCCAGTAGCCATAGCGCTCAAGAAGCTGGGCGGCATGGCGGCCAGGAAGCTGGCCGCCTCAGTGATGGGCAAGGCGCAGGAAAAGAAGAAGGGTGGTCTGGGCTGCGGTGGTGGTTGCGGGTGTGGCTGCCTGTTCTTCGCCGTCGGGGCACTGGCCATCGTCATGATGATGACGATGCTCTTCGGAGGCGGGGCCGGCGGTACCGCCTCCGCCGCCGCCTGCAACGACTACAAGGAGGCCGCCAACGGCGGCAACACAGGGCCGGAGGCGGCGACCAACCCCATCATGCCGGGTAAGGGCATGTACACGCCCAGCGAGGCCGCGCGCAACGAGATACCGCCGCGGATGATTATGGCTGCCATGCGGGCCGCGGCCAGGTACGAGGGACTGGACTGGACGCTGATAGTCGGCCAGATGTACCAGGAGACGAAGTACGGTCAGGACCCGTCCGCGGCGCCGGGGGGCGCCAACAGCGCTGGCTACAAGGGCATTCTCCAGTTCGGTGATCCAGCCTGGACGGACTACGGCGCGGACGGCAACGACGACGGGAAGAAGGACCTCTACAACGTCGACGACGCGGCCTTCGCGGCAGCCAACTATCTGCACGCCGAGGACGCCGAGACGCAGGCGGCCGAGGCACTGCGCGTCTATTCCGGCTCGTCCACGTCGAACACCATCTACATGCGCGTGGTGCTCAGCCAGGCATCCCGCTACCGGGGCGCTTTCACCAACGACAAGGACCGCATCAAGCGCTGGTACGACCACCTCACCGCCACCATCAAGAAGAACCCCGACTTCCCCACCCTGGGCGAGCAGTCCGACATCCCCGAGCCGGTCGGCAACGACGTGCAGATATCGCAGGCCGGAAGCATCAAACCGGCCGAGCCGCGCAAGTGGTCGACCCCGCCGCTGGACGAGGGCGGGAGCCAGTCGTCGAAGCCGTCGACTGTGCAGGCCGCCTTCACGATCCCGCGTCAGGGCTCCGGACCGGCACCCGCCATGGCCCCTGCCGCGTTCGCGCAGCCCCTGGCCCGGCCGCAGGCTCCGAAGCCGGATGACAGCGGCAACGCCGGGAAGGACTGGCAGTGGCCGATGAAGGAGGGCACGTACCAGAGCGGTACGCCGTACCACAAGGAAGGCCCCTACTGGAGCCTCGGCTACCACACCGGGCTGGACTTCGAGGCCAGCAGCGGAACTCCGATTTACGCCCCCGCTGATGGCACCGTCAAGAAGGCAGGTTCCGGCGGCGCGTACGGCAACGAGACGAACATCGAGCACGCGGGCGGAGTCATCACCCTCTACGCCCACCAGACGAAGATCCTCGTATCCGTCGGCGACAAGGTGAAGCGCGGCCAGCAGATCGGCACCATAGGCTCGACCGGCAACGTCACCGGGCCACACCTGCACTGGGAGGTGCGCAAGCCCGGAGTCGACGACCCGTTCAACCCCGGCCAGGACGAGGGTCCCGGCATGGTGGACCCCAAGGCGTGGATGGACGGCAAGGTCGTCGCCAATCCCGACTACGGCACCACGCCGGAGGACGACGGCGAGAAGGGCGAGAGCAAGGACAGCCAGTACTCCAGGTGCGCCGAGAAGGCGGGCGGCCCGAACGTCGACCCGGACGGCGCCGGCAGCACCGGCGTGCTGCCCAAGGCGGACGACCCGATCATCCGGCAGGTGCTCCGCTGGGCTCAGCGCGGTCTGGGCACCAAGTACGTCCTGGGCGCCCCGCGACTGCAGGGTCAGAACCCCACGAGCTTCGACTGTTCGAGTTTCACCCAGTGGGCGTACTACATGGCCAGCGGTGGAAAGATCAATATCGGCAGCACGACCTACGACCAACAGCCCAATCTCAAGGCGCACGAGGTGAAGCTGTCCGAGGCGCAGCCCGGTGACGTGATTTTCTTCCGGCCGGAGGGAAATGGCCGCTCTGGACACGTGGGTCTGGTCTGGGACTCGGCGGGCAAGAAGATCATTCACGCTCCGAATAAGCGCGAAGTCGTCAAGTTCAGCACCTGGGACGTCCAGGACGAGATCACGGGCGTCTACCGGGTACCGATCCCGAAGGGTACGGACCCGGTGGAGGCCGACGGAGTCGACAAGAGTCAAGGTGCGTGAGCAGTACGCGAAGCACGCTGCTGCTGTGGCCGCGCTCCCCAGGCCCGGTGTTCGGGGTGGGGAACGCGACAACGGTGATCTCGCGGGCCGCGGACAGCCTGGTGTCCAGGCATGTCATGCCGCCGGCCGCGCAGAGATACGAGCGGGCGCCGTCGGTGAAGGGCAGGTCCACGAGCCGGACAAAGCGGCCCGCACCACATGCGCACCAGATCGGGCGGTGAGCAGCGGTCGATCACGGGCACTCCGGCAGGCGCGCACCAGCTTGATCAGCGTGGTCGGGTGCGGCACCGGCGAGGCCAGCGGGATGCGGCAGAACCGGCGCCAGCTCAACGAGTCCGCGACCTCACGGCACAGAGTCTCGTAACCCAGCTGGTAGCGGTGCTTGAGATACAGCAGGCGCAGCGGCGTCTCCACCGGCACGGACGGCCGCCCCAGCCGCTCAGCGAACACCGCCCGCCACAAAGCGATGAATCGCTCGTCACCCAAGAGCGCGTCGACCAGGGCAAGTTCGGCGGGTAACAGCCGCGTACGCTCCGGCAGCGTCTCCCACCAGGCGTCCTGCACTCCCGAGACACGCGATATCCCCCACCCCCGGCCCCAAGACCCGCCTCCACTGTGGCGGCCGTGATCCGGCCCTTACACGTCAACCGGGCCGGATGGGAGCTCCGCCCCTGGAAGCGCCCTTCCGGGGCGGTACCGCGATCCGCCACCCCTTGTTGTAGGTATGGGGAACAGCGATCAGCCACCAGTCCCGCTGGGCACGGGGCAGGTTGGCGTTGCGGAGGATCAGTGCGTCCGGGGGACGTCCGGGCCGCTGTTTGGAGGGATGGCAGCCGGCCGTATACGCGACCGGGATGACCGAACTGTTCCCGTCAAGGACGCAGTTCCGCTGGACGCCAGCCGCGCGCAGTGCCGCGGTGATGCGCGTCCAGTCCCGACGGGCATCAGTCTGGATAGCCGCGTGCGCGTGCAGCAGCTCCAGTTGGAGCGACAGGTGTCCGACAAGAACCAGGAGCAGTGCGGTGGCCGTCATGCGGCCGCGCGTGCGGGCCGCCGTCCACACGGTGTGCAGAGTCAGCGCCGCCGGGATCATCAGGAGCGCGTACGAGGTGAGCAGGAAGCGGGCGGCCGCGTAATCGATCAGGAAGACGTAGGTGAGCGCCGCGGATGCGGCGACCGCTGCCGGGAGCCAGAGGGCCACTGCCGGGTGTCCCGGCCGCGAGCGCCGGGCCAGCACCAGACCAACGCCCGCCAGGGTCAGCAGAGCGAACCACCACAGAGCCTTCGGCCACGGCACACTGTCAGAGGTGCACGGTCGGCACAGTAGAGGCCCGTCGAGCGCGGTGACCACGGCGGGCAGGTTGAACCGGAGTCCCGCTCCCCCTTGCTGGTCGCTCGCCAGGGCGAGTCGCTCGCTGATGCCCCCGAAGCGCCTCTCGGACTCGATCGCCCACGGCATCGCCGCCACCACCACGCCCACCGCGATCGCCGCGACCGGCGCGACCGGCGCGACCGCACGCCAGGGGCGGTGAAGCAGGAGGGCCAGCACAAGGGGGCCTGCGATCCATACCGCGTCGTTCGGGCGCATCGTGGTGGCCAGCCCCAGGCCCAAAGCGAGCCCATACAGCAGCCTTCGGTCGTGTTCGCCTTCCACGTAGCGGAGGAGGCAACCCACGGCTGCCATCGCGCCCATCGCCGTGTAGTGGTTGGGCATCGCCGAGGGGGCGTAGAAGAGTGCGAACCAGAGGCTGCCGTATCCAGCGGCAGCGAGCGGGGCGACGGACGGGCGCGAGCGGAACACCTTGATCCAGGGCAGGAATCCGGCGTACATCGCGGCGCCGGCCAGCACACTGAGCCAGCCGCGCAGCAGCACGACGGAGTCGGACCAGGCCGCCACGGGGGCGATCAGCGTGGGCACGCCCCGGGTTCGTGGCGCTTCGAACGGAACGTCCAGGCCGTGCGCATACGCGCCGAAGCGGCTGGCGTAGACGATCTCGTCCCAGCCGAGTGGCATCGACAAGGGGAGGAAGGCCAACGGGAGAAGAGCGAAGAGAACGCAGACGACGGCCAGCCCCCGGTGCGCCCGACGCCGGAGGGCCAAGGGTTGCTCGTCGGCGAACGCTTCCCGACTCGCCGGGCCGGGCCGGGGGCCGATGCCCGGGACAGTCGGCGTCATGGCCTGGCGACCTGTCGTAACGTGCGGCGCATACGGCGCAGTGCTCCGCGCCCGAGGATCGTGCCGGTGGCCCGGTACAGGGCGACCGTCCGGCGTCTTCCCGAGGCGCACTGGGGCCGCGTCGCCCGCTCGGGCTTGCCCGGCGCGCCGTGCTCGGTCCGCCGGGCAAGCCCGGTGAGCAACTCCTCGTACCGGTGGGCAATGCTTTCCGGGGCGAACTCCTCTTCGGCGCGTGCTCGCGCGGCCCCGCCCATCCGGGCACGCGGTTCCTCGTCTTCCATGAGCTGCGACAGTGCGGCGCTGTAGGCCCGCACGTCGTCGCGGTGCACAAGACGGCCGTCGACGCCCTCCCGGATGATCTCGCGTGGGCCGTGGGGACAGTTGCTTACGTCAGACAGGGTCACCTGCGGGGCGGGGACGCTGTTGGGAACACGTTCGATCAGGGTTCCGGAGAGCTGGAGTCCTTCACGGTGCGCCCGAGTGTCGGCCCGCGTCATCGTCACCAGAGCATCAAGTTGCGGGTACCAGTGCTGAAGTTTTCGACGCAGCCCGTGAGGGTGGGTGTCGTGCGTGAGGTGTTCCTGGCCGATCCGCAAGGTCTCGCGCGGGCCGAAGCGGGCGAGGAGGACGTTGAGCCCCGTTCGGGTACTGATGACGGCGTCGGCGTCGACCCCGGCGAACGAGTCGATGATCCGCTGCTCGGCGAGGCGATGGTATCGGGAGGAGCGGCTGTCTCCTCCAGGAAGGTAACGGCCCGGCTCCTTGGCTAATCGCTCGGCTTGGTCAGGGGCCGACTCGCGCCGGTCGACCAAGGCCGTGACAGGCATTCCCGGCGACAGCGTGAGCAGCGGCTTCGCCCGGTTTCTGCATACGGAGACGATACGGACTTCATGCCGCTCGGCCAGTGACGCGACCAGATTGAACGTCGTCTTGTTCGTTCCACCGATGGCATACGCGTTGTGTAAGAGGAAAGTAATACGCACGAACTACAGCCCTCTGTCTCCCTGCTGGATTCCACGCGAAAATCCCCATTCTTCGGCCAACGTACCATCCGCAAAACCGACGTGAGCGGGTATCTGTGGGGAGGTTGGCATTCCGGAGCGCCGACGTGCGGCGAGAATGCATGGGGTGGTATTCCAGCGGGTGACTCCGACCTCAGCCAATCGAGGGCAGCTGGGCCCACCTGAAGACTCGGGAGTCTTCCGCGCGTTCCGCCCCCTGACCAAGTCGGGCGCCTGGCCGGGTCCGCACCCGTGCACCATGTTGCCGGGCAGCAGGGGACAACAGATAGGGACCAAGAGCGGAATGAAATCGTCCATCTCAGCGCCTGCCGTAACGGCATCGCGGGCGCGTGGGGCAGCCTTTGTCAGTGCCGTATTGCTCACTGCGGCTGCGGGCCCGCGGCAGTTCGTGAGCGCTGTCGGTATGGACAGCCGGCTGCCGGGCTGACAGCCGTGGCCCTATCTGCCCGGTGCGGTCCCTGCCTGGCTTCTGACCCCCTCCCGGTGGGAGCGGCCGGACGTTCCGGTACACGTGCGCCTACTCGCTCGACGCGTCCGCCTTCGTGGCTGGCATTCGTGGGCAGAGGTCCAAGCGGGTGACCGGAGCGACCGTCCGTTGGTCAGCGTTCCGCCACGTGACGACGGCGCACCAGGTGCGCCCCGTCGGCCGGGACCCGGTCGACGCCTCCTTCCTCCTTCCTCCTTCCTCCTTCCTCCTCCCTCTCGTCGTCCGGCCCCCGCCGCCGCCCTTCAGTCGGTGCCGGGAAGCGTCAGGGCGTCGGGGGCGACCGGGGGGACGAGGCCCATGGCGGCGGCGCGGGTCAGGAGGGTTCGTACCGCCTCGTAGCCCTCGGCGCCGATGTCCTCGGTGTACTCGTTCACATAGAGGTCGATGTGCTGGTCGACCACGTCCGAGGTCATCTCCTGGGCGTGTCGGAGGACGTAGGAGCGGGAGGCGTCCCGGTCGGCCCAGGCGTGGCGTACTGATGCGCGGGCCGCCTCGGCGAGTGCGTTCAGACGCCCGGCGCCCAGGCTGCGCCTGGCCACGATGGCTCCGAGCGGGACGGGCAGCGAGGTCTCCTTCTCCCATTCCTCGCCCATGTCGGCGAGGCTGCGCAGCCCGTACGAGGCGTAGGTGAAGCGCGCCTCGTGGATGACAAGGCCCGCGTCCACGACGCCGTCGCGTACCGCGGGCATGATCTCGTCGAAGGGGAGGACGACGATCTCACCGATGCCGCTCTCGGCTCCGATGGGGGCGTCGGACACCGCCGTGGCCGCCCAGAGCCGGAACAGCAGGTACGCCGTCGAACCGGTGCCGGGCACGGCGACGCGTCGGCCCACCAGCGACGGGGACTCGACTCCGGCACGGACCACCACCAGCGGCCCGCAGCCCCGGCCGAGGGCGCCGCCGCAGGGCAGGAGCGCGTACTCGGCCAGGACGTGGGGGAGCGAGGCGTAGGAGATCTTCAGGATATCCAACGCCCCTTCCTTCGCGAGACCGTTGGTGATGTCGATGTCCGCGAGGCGCACATCGAGGGCGGGGGCACCGGGGACCAGCCCGTGCGTCCAGGCGTGGAAGACGAAGGTGTCGTTGGGGCAGGGCGAGTAGGCGATGGACAGCGCCTCCGGGCGAATCCCCGGTGCGGCTTTCTTCTCGGGCATCGAAGCGCCTTTCCCCGGAGCCCGACGGTGTCGGTGGCCCGGTTTGTCGGGAGGGTCAGGTGGACGCGATGAGCTTGAGCTCGGGGTGGGCGGTGCCGCCCTCGATCGCCGTCGACGAGATGTGCGAGACGACGCGGTCGTCGACCGGGTCGTTGGCCGGGTCGACGTGCACGAGCAGGTGCTCGTACGTGGTGGCGCGCTGTGCCGGGACGCGGCCCGCCTTGCGGATCAGGTCGATGAGTTCCATGCGGTTCGAGCGGTGCTTGGCGCCGGCCGAGGAGACCACGTTCTCCTCCAGCATGACCGAGCCGAGGTCGTCCGCGCCGTAGTGCAGCGACAGCTGGCCCGCCTCCTTGCCGACGGTCAGCCACGAGCCCTGGATATGGGCGACGTTGTCGAGGAACAGCCGGGCGACCGCGAGCATCCGCAGGTACTCGAAGATCGTCGCCTGCGTCTGGCCCTTCAGGTGGTTGTTCTCGGGCTGGTAGGTGTACGGGATGAAGGCGCGGAAGCCGCCCGTACGGTCCTGCACGTCGCGGATCATCCGGATGTGCTCGATCCGCTCCGCGTTGGTCTCGCCGGTGCCCATCAGCATCGTGGAGGTGGACTCGACGCCGAGCCCGTGCGCGATCTCCATGATCTCCAGCCACCGCTCACCGGACTCCTTGAGCGGCGCGATCGCCTTACGCGGCCGGGCGGGCAGCAGCTCGGCGCCCGCACCCGCGAACGAGTCGAGCCCGGCCGCGTGAATCCGGCGGATGGCCTCCTCGGCGCTGACGCCGGAGATCCGGGACATGTGCTCGATCTCGGAAGCCCCCAGCGAGTGGATCACCAGCTGCGGGAACTCCCTCTTGATCGCCGAGAAGTGCTCCTCGTAGTACTCCACCCCGAAGTCCGGGTGATGCCCACCCTGGAACATCACCTGCGTACCGCCCAGCTCCACGGTCTCCGCGCAACGCCGCAGAATGTCATCAAGCTCCCGCGTCCAGCCCTTGGCCGCGTCCTTGGGCGCGGCGAAGAAGGCGCAGAACCTGCACGCCGTCACGCAGACGTTCGTGTAGTTGATGTTCCGCTCGATGATGTACGTCGCGATGTGCTCGGTACCCGCGTAGCGCCGGCGGCGCACGGCATCAGCGGCCGCGCCCAGCGCGTGCAGCGGCGCGAACCGGTAGAGGTCGAGCGCCTCTTCCGGAGTGATGCGGTCCCCAGCGGCGGCGCGGTCGAGCGCCGCCTTCGCGCCGGGGTGTTCCTTCTCGAACGTCGTCATGGTCAGAGTCATCACACCAGTGCTCCTGCGTCGGGCCCGTAAAGCTCCACCTGGTCGTTCTTGCGACGCACATGGATGCAGTCACCGGGGCAGTCGTTCGTTGCGTCCACCACGTCCCTCACCAGAGGAAGCGGAACAATCACCGTGGCGGCGGGCTGCTGGCACAGTTCGTCGTTCTCGTCCTTGACGTAGGCCAGTCCGTCGATGTCCAGCTCGAAGACGTCCGGGGCGTACTGCGCGCAGATGCCGTCTCCGGTGCACAGGTCCTGGTCGATCCAGACTTCGAGTTCTTCGTCGGGCGTGTTCGTGTCCATGGCTTCGGGCGTGTTCGTGTCCATGGCTGATGCCTGCCGATCGTCGTGGGATGGGGGATACCGGCCGGGGTCAAACCCGCATGGGCTGGGGGGACTCGCGGCGGCGGGCGTCGGGGCCGTCGTACTCGCGGATGATCTCGTAGCGGGTGTTGCGCTCGACGGGCTGGAAGCCCGCGTCCCTGATGAGGTC
>NZ_JBWLKN010000042.1:0-48026 GCF_059026195.1 Streptomyces sp. A01
CCCCCCCCCCCCCCCCCCCCTCCCCCCCCCCCCCCCCCCCCCCCCCCCCCCCCCCCCCCCCCCCCCCCCCCCCCCCCGCCCCGGCGCCGTGCGGACGGCGACATACGGCGAGTCGCCGCGCACGCCAGCCGCAGCCGACAGCGGCAACCGCCTTACGCAGCCGCGTTACGCGGTGTCTTTCGGAATCCACGCCTTCCAGACGTCCGGGTTGGCCTTCACCCAGCGCTTGGCCGCCTCATCGGCGGACAGCCCCTGGGAGGCGATCATCTCGGAGACGTCGTTCTGGTGGTCCTTCGACCAGTGGAAGTTCTTCAGGAACTGCGCCGCCTTGCCGCCCTTCTTCGCGAAGTCCGCGTTCAGGTACTTCTGGAGCGGGGTCGTCGGGTAGGCGCAGTCGATGGTCCTAGGGTCCTCGGCCCCCTTGGCGGCGCACTCCTCCGTGTACTTCGGAAGCTTCACCTCCACCATCGGGACCTCGTTGAACAGCCACTGCGGCTCGTACCAGTAGGTGAGGAACGGCTTCTTCTGCTTGGCGAACTGCTTGATCTGAGTGATCTGCGCCGCCTCGGAGCCCGCGAAGACGACCTCGAAGTCGAGGTCGAGATTGCTCACCAGCGCCTTGTCGTTGGTGACGTAGGACGGTGAGCCGTCCAGCAGCTGGCCCTTCTTGCCGCTCTCCGCCGTACGGAGCTTGCTCGCGTACTTGTTGAGGTTCTTCCAGTTGGTGACGTCCGGGTGGGCGTCGGCGAAGTACTTCGGTACGAACCAGCCGATGTGGCCGGTCACGCCCAGGTCGCCGCCGCGCGCGATCGTCTTCTTCTCCTTGACGTACCGCTGCTCCTGCTCCGGGTGGCCCCAGTCCTCCATGATCGCGTCGACCCGGCCCTGGCTGAGCGCGTCCCAGGCGGGCACCTCATCGACCTGGACGGTGTCCACGCGGTAGTCCAGCTCGTGTTCCAGGAGGTACTTCGCCACCGCCACATTGCCCTGGGCTCCGACCCATGACTGGAGGGAGAGGTTGACGGTCTTGGCGTCGGAGACGTTCGCGTACGGGGACGACTGCTTGGTCATGTCGGCCTTGCCGCAGCCGGTGGTGAGGGCCAGCAGCCCGGCGACGGCGCTGAAGGCACCGAGTGTCATCGCGCGGGTGCGCGTACGAGACGTACGAGACGTGTGATTGCGCGTACGAGCTGCCATGTCAGGCTCCCTTCCGTGCGCGGCGCCGGGTCGGCTGCGTCACGCGGTCGAGCATCAGGCCCAGGCAGACGATCGCCGCACCGGCGACGAGGCCGGTGGCCAGGTCGCCCTGCGCGAGGCCGAGCAGCACCTGGTAGCCGAGGCCGCCGCCGCCCACGAGCGAGCCGATGATGACCACGGCGAGCACCAGGACGACGCCCTGGTTGACGGCGAGCAGCAGGGCCGGGCGGGCGAGCGGGAGCTGCACCTGGCGCAGTTGCTGGCCCCGGGTGGCACCGAGGGACCGGGCGGCTTCCATGGCCGCCGGGTTGACCTGGTTCAGGCCCTGGGTGGTGATGCGGATGACGGCGGGCAGCGCGTACACGATGGCGGCTGCCGCCGCCGGGGCGCGGCCCACGCCGAACAGCGCGACGACCGGGATCAGGTACACGAACTGCGGCATCGTCTGGAAGACGTCAAGGACCGGCCGCAGCAGGCGTTCAAGGCGGCCGCTGCGCGCGGCGAGGATGCCGATGGCGAAGCCGAGGATGAGCGTGACGACGACGGCGGCGAGCACCTGGGACAGGGTGTTCATCGACTCGTCCCAGACCCCGAGCACGCCGATGCCCGCCATGGCGAGCACGGCCGTCAGGGCGGTGCCCCAGGTGCCGATCAACCAGGCGAGGGCGGCGACGATGAACAGCACCGACCACCACGGGAGGGCTTGCAGGCCGTCACGCAGCGGGTCGAGGGCATAGGTGGTGAAGTGCCCGGCCCAGTCGGCGGTGCCGCCGATGACGGGCACCCCGGAGTAGAGGTGTTCGGTCATCCAGTCGACGCCGTCGTTGACGGTGTCGGCGATGGCGACCGTCCAGCTCTCCGGCCAGGTCAGCGACTCCGAGAGCTGGCCGGCGACGAGGGCCACAGCGACGGCCCACCCGTCCCAGCCGCGCAGCCAGCGCGGCCCGGCGGGCTTGCCGCCCGCGTGTTCGCCCGCCGCTGCCGTGGTGCGGTCCAGGACGATGGCGAGCAGGACGATCGGGATGCCCGCGGCGAGCGCCGCGCCGACGTCGACGGAGGACAGCGCCTGGAAGACGCGGTCACCGAGACCGCCGCCGCCGATCATGGAGGCGATGACGGCCATGGAGAGCGCCATCATGATCGTCTGGTTGAGGCCGAGGAGGAGTTCCTTGCGCGCCAGCGGCAGCCGGGCCGTCACCAGCCGCTGCCACCGGTTCGCGCCGAGGGAGTCCACGGCCTCCAGCACGCCCACGTTGGCGTCGCGCAGCCCGAGCGCGGTGAGCCGGGCCATCGGCGGCGCCGCGTAGATGACCGTCGCGAGGACGGCGCCGGGCACGCCGATGCCGAAGATCAGCACGACGGGCAGCAGATACGCGAAGGCGGGCAGCACCTGCATGGTGTCGAGGACGGGCCGCAGGGCCCGGAAGGTGCGGTCCGACAGGCCGCCGGCGAGGCCTAGCAGCGCGCCGATGACGACCGAGAGCACGACGGCGACGACCATCAGGGCGAGCGTCTGCATGGTCGGCACCCACATGCCGAGCAGCCCGCACACCGCGAACGACAGCGCGCTGGTCACCGCGACCTTCAGCCCCGCCGTGCGCCAGGCCACGAGGGTGGCCAGCGCGGTCACACCGATCCAGCCGAGGGCGAGGAGCACGAGGTAGACGCCGCGTACGGACAGCACGATGGCGTTGCTGATGTGGCCGAAGAAGTACACGAACAGCGGGTGGCTGTCGCGGTTGTCGATGATCCAGTCGTTGGCGTCGCCCAGCGGCTCGGTCAGATCGACCGTCAGGTCCGACGGCCACGTGCCGCTGGCCCACTTCGCGTGCGCGAGCGGGATCAGCACGGCGGCGAGCACGATGAGGACGGCGAGCTTGCGCACGCTCGGGCGCCGCGCCAGTGCGCGCGGGCCGCTCACGGCCGACGCGTCGGGGGTCTTCGTCATGGGAGGGGTGGCGGTGCTCACACGCGGCCCCTGGTGACGGGGCCGGTGGCGTGACACGCCGCACGGCGAGCGGCGCCCGCCGTGGGACAGGAAGCGGGGAAAGCCGGGAGACGGCTGGTGGTGGTGCGGTTCACGCCGGCACCGCCTCGCCCCGCTCGATACCGGCGACCACGTCGAGCAGGCAGGCGTGGTCGATGACGCCGAGGCAGCGTCCCGCCTCGACGACGCGGACCGGGCCGCCCGCGCGGGCCACGGTCTCGATGGCGTCGGCGACCGTCGTACCGGGCGGCAGCTCCGGGCCCTGGTCGGCTTCGCCGTCCCTGGCCGGGCGCATCGCGCGGCGCACGGTCAGCACCTGCTCGCGCGGCACGTCGCGGACGAAGTCCCGTACGTAGTCGTTCGCCGGGGAACCGACGATCTCCTCCGGCGATCCCAACTGCACGATCTTCCCGGCGCGCATCAGCGCGATCCGGGTGCCGAGCCGCAGCGCCTCGCTGAGGTCGTGGGTGATGAAGACCATGGTGCGGCCCTCGTCCTGGTGCAGGCGGATGACTTCTTCCTGCATGTCACGGCGGATGAGCGGGTCCAGGGCGCTGAACGGCTCGTCGAAGAGGAGGACCTCGGGGTCCACGGCGAGGGCGCGGGCGAGGCCCACGCGCTGCTGCTGGCCGCCGGAGAGCTGCCCGGGGCGGCGGTTCTCCATGCCGGTGAGGCCGACCTTCTCCACCATCTCGGCGGCCTTGGCGCGGCGTTCGGCCTTGCTGATGCCCTGGATCTCCAGGCCGTAGGCGATGTTGTCGAGCACGGAGCGGTGCGGGAGCAGCCCGAAGTGCTGGAAGACCATCGACGCGCGGTGGCGGCGCAGGTCGCGCA
Source organism: Streptomyces sp. A01 (assembly GCF_059026195.1). Lineage (NCBI taxonomy): Bacteria > Bacillati > Actinomycetota > Actinomycetes > Kitasatosporales > Streptomycetaceae > Streptomyces > Streptomyces sp. A01. The sequence continues at coordinate 4,019 of NZ_JBWLKN010000042.1, forward strand.
GCCGTGCGCGGTCCATCTCCAGCACGTCCTCGCCGTCTATGACGACGCTGCCGCTCGTCGGCTCGATGAGCCGGGTCAGGCAGCGGACGAGGGTGGACTTGCCGGACCCCGACAGGCCCATGACGACGAAGACCTCGCCCTGGTGCACATCGAAGGACACGTCGTGGACGGCGGCGGTGCAGCCGGTGCGCTGCCGCAGCTCGTCCGGCGGAAGCTCGGCTTCCGGGCTGCCGGGGATGCGGTCGGCCTTGGGGCCGAACACCTTCCACAGGTTGCGGATCTGGAACACGGGCTCCGTGCTCTCCGCGGTGCCGGCCGGGCCGTCGGTGGACGCGGTCCCGCCGTCGGCGGCCGTGGCGCCGGTCCCGGCGGGCGTCTCCGCGGCGGACTCGGCGGTGGTCTCGGCGGTGGTCTCGGCAGTGGGCTTGGCGGACTCAGCGGCTGATTCGGCGGCGCTCATCACGCATCACCTCCCGGCGTCGTGGTTCGGGCAAGCATCTCGGCGCACTTCTCCCCCACCATCAGCACTCCGATCATCGGGTTCACGGCGGGCATCGTCGGGAAGACGGACGCGTCGGCGATCCGCAGCCCGCGCAGTCCGCGGACGCGCAGCTCCGGGTCGACCACGGCGAGTTCGTCAGCCGGGGCGCCCATGCGGCAGGTGCCGGCCGGGTGGTAGACGGTATGCGCGACCTTACGGGCGTACTCGCTGATGTCCTCGTCGGAGGTGACCCCGGGCCCGGGGCACACCTCGCGCTTGAGCCAGCCCGCCAGCGGCTCGGTCTTGGCGACCTCGCGGGCGATCTTGATGCCGTCGACGAGCGTGCGGCCGTCGTAGTCGTCCTCGTCCGTGAAGTACCGGAAGTCGAGGGCGGGCTTGGCCTCGGGGTCGGCGCTGGTCAGGTAGAGGCGGCCGCGGCTGCGCGGCTTGGGGATGTTGGGCGTCATCGACACGCCGTGCGCGGGCTTCTCGTAGCCGAGTCGCTCCGGGTTGTCGGTGAACGGGATCTGGTAGAAGTGGAACATCAGGTCAGGACCGCGCGACTCCGGGTCGCGGCGCAGGAACAGGCCCGCGTCGGAGTCCATCGCCGAGTTCTCCGGGATCGGCCCGTCCGTCTCCCACACGATGACCGACTCGGGGTGGTCGAGCAGGTTCTCGCCGACGCCCGGCAGGTCGTGCGTGACAGGCAGCCCCAGCGCCTCAAGGTCCGCCCGGGGGCCGATGCCGGAGTGCATGAGCAGCCGCGGGGTGTCCACCGCGCCCGCGCACACCAGCACCTCGCGGCCCGCCTCGATCAGCAGCTCCTCGCCGTCCTTGGTGCGCACGCGCACGCCCGTCGCCTGGTCGCCGTCCAGGACGAGCTGGTACGCCCAGGTCTCCAGCAGCAGCGTCAGGTTGGGCCGGTCGCCCGCCTCGATGTGCGGGTGGAGGTAGGCGACGGAAGCGGAGGAACGCTTGTTGTTCTCCGGGTGGTACGCCAGGTCGAAGAAGCCGACGCCCTCGTGGAACGGGGCCTTGTTGAAGCCTTCGACGCGCGGCACGTCGAGCGCGGTCCGGGCGGCGGCGACGAAGTCGCGCGCGATGGCGTTGCGGTCCTTCTCGTCCACGGCCACGATGTTGTTGCGCAGCCGGGCGAAGTACGGGTCCATGGACTGGGCGTCCCAGCCCTCCGCACCCGCCTCGGCCCACTCGTCCCAGTCACCCGGCAGCGGCTTGAAGCTGATCAGGGTGTTGTGGGAGGAGCAGCCGCCGAGCACCTTGGCGCGGCTGTGCCGGATGTGTGAATTGCCGCGTGGCTGCTCTGTTGTGGGGTAGTCATAGTCCAGGTCGCCGCCGAGCAGGCCGAGCCAGCGGCGCAGGGTGAGCACATCGGGGCGGTCGATGTCCGAGGGCCCGCCCTCGATGACGGCGACGGTGACGCCGGGGTCCTCGGTCAGCCGGGACGCGATCACCGAGCCTGCGGTGCCACCGCCGACCACGACATAGTCGTATACGGGCATGAGGGGTCGCTCCTTCTGCAAGGTACGTGCGGTTACGTGGTGCGCGAACAGGCGGGCGGATCAGCCCGCGAACCAGCGGACGGGCCGCGGGTCCAGGTTCTGGTAAATGTGCTTCGCCTCGCGGTATTCGGCGAGCCCGGCCGGGCCCAGCTCACGTCCCACACCGGACCTGCCGAAGCCGCCCCACTCGGCCTGCGGGAGGTAGGGGTGGTAGTCGTTGATCCATACGGTGCCGTGCCGCAGCCGTCCGGCGACGCGGCGGGCACGGCCCGGGTCGGTGGTCCACACGGCACCGGCCAGCCCGTACTCGGTGTCGTTGGCCAGCTCGACGGCCTCTTCCTCGGTGCGGAAGGTCTCCACGGTGAGGATGGGCCCGAAGGTCTCCTCACGGATGACCCGCATGTCGCGGTGGCACTTGTCGAGGATGGTCGGCGAGAAGAAGTAGCCGGAGGCCGGGCGGGTGGCGGACGGCTTCGGCTGCTCACCGCCGCAGCGCAGCACAGCGCCCTCGGCGAGCCCGGAAGCGACGTATCCCTTGATCTTGTCCAACTGCTGCTGGGAGACCAGCGGGCCGCACTCGACCCCGTCCTCGGTGCCCCTGCCGAGCTTGATCCGCTCCGCGCGGCGGGCCAGCTCGGCGACGAAACGGTCCCGCACCGACTCCTCGATGATCAGGCGCGCGCCCGCCGAGCAGACCTGGCCGCTGTGGATGAACGCGGCGTTCAGCGCCTGGTCGACAGCGGTGTCGAAGTCCTCGTCGGTCGCGCATGCGTCGGCGAAGACGACGTTGGGGTTCTTGCCGCCCAGCTCAAGAGCGACCTTCTTCACGGTCGGCGCCGCGGCCTGGGCCACCTTCGTACCGCTGGCGAGTCCGCCGGTGAACGAGACGAGGTCCACGTCAGGGTGCTCGGACAGGCGGGCACCGACCGGGTCGCCCGCGCCGGTCACCAGGTTCGCCACCCCGGCCGGGAGACCGGCCTCGGCCAGCAGCCGCATCAGATAGATGGTGGACAGCGGCGTCACCTCGCTGGGCTTGACGACGAAGGTGTTGCCTGCGGCGAGCGCCGGAGCGATCTTCCAGGTGGCTTGAAGCAGCGGGTAGTTCCACGGCGCGATCAAGCCACAGACGCCCACCGGCTCATGGACGACCACGCTGTGTACGTCGGGGCTGCCGGCGTCCACGACACGGCCCGCTCCCTCGCCCGCCACCAGGTCGGCGAAGTAGCGGAAGGCGTTCGTCACGTCATCGACGTCGACCCGGCCCTCTTCCAGCGTCTTGCCGGTGTCGCGGCTCTCGGTCAGCGCGATCGTCTCGCGGTCCCGCTGGAGCAGGTCGGCCACGCGCCGCAGCAGCGCGGAGCGCTCGGAGACGGCGGTACGGGGCCAGGGGCCGGTGTCGAACGCCCGGCGCGCCGCGGCGATGGCGTCATCGGTGTCGGCGGCGGCGCCTTCGGCCACCAGGGCGAGGGTGGTCGCGTCCGCGGGGTCGAGCACCTCCCGCTGCGCGCCGGATGCGGCCGCTCGCCACACCCCATCCACATAAATCGTCTCGACTGCCGACACGTCTGCTCTGCCTTCCGATGAACCGAAATGTTTCCCCGCTGGTCACGCCAGCAACAGGGAACCCTCCCCGGAAGGCTTAAACGTATGCGCGATCGTTCATTGAAAGTGGCCTGACTCACTACACACGCGCCACTTTAGTCAGAAATGCGTAGTAAAGAGCTGATAAATTCACACGCATCAAACAAGCCAAGGGGTAGGGATCTCGTCATGACGACGAAGTACGGCGTGCTGGCAGCAGCGGTGTGTGTGGTCGCGATAGTAGGCGTTACCGGCTGCGGCAGCGACAACGGCTCGGATGACGGAAAGAGCGGCCAGGCGAAGCCCGCCAACGCGCTGGAAGGGCTGTCCGCGAAGGAGATCTCCGACAAGGCGATGGACGAGCTGCTCGGCGCGACGTCGATGCGCATGAAGCTCGACGAGGGCAACGGTCCCCAGGACGCGAAGATCGACCTCGCGCTGGACAACAAGGGCAACTGCAACGGCAGCATCAGCATGGGCGGCCAGCAGGGCTCGGCCGAGCTGATCAAGGCCGGCTCGAAGGTCTGGATGAAGCCGGACCAGGCGTTCTGGAAGTCCCAGGTCGGCGGCGAGGACGGCACGGCAGCCGCCGAGCTGTTCAAGGACCGGTACATCTACGGCACCACAGACGACGAGATGCTCAAGGGCATGGCCGAGACCTGCGATCTGAAGGCCTTCCAGAGCAGCATCAGCAAGGACGACAAGAGCGACAGCACCGGCGACAAGGCCATGAAGAAGGGCGCGCTGACCCGTCTCGACGGCCGCCCCGTCGTCCCGCTCATCGTGAAGGAAGACACCGACAAGCAGACCGTCTACGTCGCCGCTGAGGGCAAGCCCTACCCGCTGAAGATCGTCTCGACCGGCGGGTCCGACAACAGCACGATCGAGCTGACCGACTACGAGAAGCCGGTCGTGACGACGCCGCCACCCGCCAGCCAGGTCGTCGACGTCAAGAAGTTGCAGGACATCAAGTCCTGACACCGCGCCAGTCGCGCCGCGTGCGCGTCGGCTGACGCATGCGGCGCGCCACAGCGCCACAGCGCCACGGCCACGCATACGGCACTTCGCACGCGGACGCCGGTGCGGATGCGAGCGTCAATGCGGACACGGACGCGGACGCGGACGCGGTAGAAGCGAGCGCCCGTCATACGAGACGTCCCCCGAAGGCCCATGGCCTTCGGGGGACGTTCGCGTCCGGCGACATACCCGCCGCGCGGCTGCGTGCGGGTCCGGCCTGGCTGGGGCGGGTCAGAACTCCTCTTCCGTGGGCGGTGCGTCACGGGCGAGCAGGCCCGCCGTCCACAGCGGCAGCAGCGCGTGTGCCGCGAGCAGCGAGATGAGCACCGGCAGCAGAGCCCCCGTCAGCTCCCCGCCCTCGGCCAGGCCGACGGCCACGAGCCCGGCGACGGCGAGTGCGAGCAGCACAGTGAAGGCGCGGTGCGCGACGGTGAACACCCGGCCCCGGTCGGCGAGCTGCCGCTCGTCGAGGACGGCGGCCCGCAGTTCGAGCAGGCCCCGCGTCGCCGAGTTGAGCGCCCCCGTCAGCCAGCACCAGGGCAGGAGCGTGCCCAGCATGATGCCAAGGCCCCACCAGCCCGGCTGCTCCTGGAACGCGGCGATGCCCGAGCCGAGCGCCAGCGCGGTCAGGCCGATGTGCGCACCGACCAGGGCACGGCGGCGGGCGGAGGTGGCGTGCACCACGTCGGCCCGGGGGTCGTTCATCGTCTTCAGCATGAAGCGGTCGTAGCGCGTGTGTTCCCTCTGGCGCGTGGTCATGACGTCCTTCCGTACACCTCATCGGTGAGCGGCCGGAACGGTTCGAGGGAGAAGATCGCCTCTACCGGCAGCCCGAAATGGCTCGCGATACGCAGGGCCAGGTCCAGGCTCGGGTTGTAGTCACCGCGCTCGATGTAGCCGATCGTCTGGTAGTGCGCGCCGACCGCCTCGGCCAGACGCTGCCGTGAGATCTTCCGCTCCGCCCGTACCATCGCCAGCCTGTTGTGCACCTGCTCGCTCATGTATAAGAAGTACTACATTCGAACGTAGGTCAGCAAGTAGCTGGGCGCGTACGTCGGCAGAGCGCCGCGATGTGAGCAACCCGGACGACGGGCTCAGATGGCCGCCGGGGCCGCCAGGCGGCGCGTCTCAACCAGGGGAACAGACCCAGTCCTTGGGGCAGAACGACGGCAGCACGATGTCCTGCGTCTTCCGCTGCGCGGGCCACTTCGACTCAGGACCCAGGATCAGGATCGCGTACTGCTCCTCATCCACGGCGGTGAACGAGCGGTCCAGAACCCGGCGCGGGCCGAACGCGGGGCTGTCGTAGCGGTACTCAAGCTCCGCGTCGGAGTCGTCGGCCACGTCGCCGAACTCATCGCGGACCCGCTCCAGCCGGAGTCGCTGATAGGTCGGCTGCTTCGCCTTCAGTCCCTTGTCCGCTGCGGTCAGCGACTCGAACGGTGTCAGCGAGGGCCCCGTGGGGTCCAGGGCGAAGATCTGGATCATGGACGTCTTGTCGGGCGACTCGTAGAAAACACCGTCGTCACGCTTCTCGCGCGTCCAGCCCTCGGGGACGTAGACGCTGAACCCCTCGGGGTCGTCCTGCTTCTCGTACCCCTCCGGCGGCCCGCCGCCCGCGTCGGGCGACTCGATTTCTGCGCCAGTGGAGCCGGTGGAGTCCGTGGAGCCCGTGCCCTCGGAAGGCCGCGAGTCACTCGCGAAGGGGTCCGGCTCCCGCGCGGGTTCCGACGCGCTCGAACCGGACCTGCCCCGCTCGTCCTTGCCGTCGTCGGCCACCAGCTGCCAGATGCCGACCCCGAGGCCGCCGAGCAGGGTGACGGCGAAGGCCGCGAGCAGCGCCTTGCCGATCCGTGCGCCCGGCGCTCTGCCGCCCGGCCCGGAAGGCTCCGTGCCCGGCCCCGCCCAGCGCTGCTCGGCCTCGTCCCAGTGCGGCCCGCCGGCCTGCTCACTCATCCGCCCGCCTCCCCTTGGCGCGCGACACGAGAACGCCTGCCCGGCGCGGCGGCGACGGCTGCCTGCCCCGCGTGAGGGGCGGACCGGCGCCTGCCGGGAGGTGACCGCCGCGCGCCGACGCGCCGCCCGCCCCGCACCGACCGGCGGTACGTCCCGTCGCGAGGCCCGGCGCGGCCGACGCACCTCAGACCTTCACGCGGTGTTCGTGATTCCTCCACCAGAGCGGTGAAGTTACCTGCGAGAAACCTGACATGTGCGATGACGAATACATCCCGCCGCGCCCCGACCTCACCGAGACGCAATGGCTCGACCTTGACGAGAGCATCACCACCACCGGACGGCAGGCCCCCACCCCCGCCGCCGGTGCGGGCGCCGGGACCGGCGGCGGCCTGGTCAACCGGCGCACCGTGCTGGGCGGGGCGGTGGCCGGAGCCGCCGCCCTGACGCTGCTCCCCCAGGGCGCGGCCCCGGCGCGGGCGGCGGGCTCCGGCACGGCCCCCGTCGACCCGTTCCCATTCCCCACCCGGCCCGGGGCGAACGGGGAGTACGCCGTGCTGATCACGGGCGACGCCGGCACGGGCTCCGACGCCCAGTACGCGGTGGCTGCCGCCGCCAGGAAGGTCTGCCGCGCCGAGGGCGTCAGCGTGGCCGTAGGACTCGGCGACAACCTCTACGAGAACGGCCCCGAGTCCGCCCACGACGACGAGTTCACCAGCAAGTTCGAGCAGCCCAACACGGGCATCGACGTGCCCTGGCTGATGGTCCTCGGCAACCACGACTGCTCGGGCCTCATACCCGGCAGCGGCGGCGACCCGTCGCGCGGAGACCGCGAGGTGGCGTACGCGACGACCTCCCGGCGCTGGCACATGCCCGCCCGCTACTACGCGACCGCGCTGCCCGCGCGGCGCGGCTCGGACGCCCCGCTCGTGGAGTTCTTCGCGCTCGACACCAACCCGGTGGCCTCGACCGTGACACAGCTGGACCCGTACTTCCGGTGGAACGGCCCGTACATGCGGGAACAGCGCCGCTGGCTCGACTCGGCGCTCACCGCGTCCCGCGCGACCTGGAAGATCGTCATCGGCCACCACCCGTACCTGAACAACGGGAAGCACGGCAGCGCGGGCTCGTACGACGGGTTCGAGATCGGCCACTACACCAGCGGGGTGCATTTGAAGGAGCTGTACGAGGAGGTGGTCTGCGGCCGGGCCGACGTCATCCTGTCCGGGCACGACCACACCCTCCAGATCCTGGAGCCGACGAAGCGGGCCCGGGGCACCCGGCAGATCGTGTGCGGCGCGGCGGGCAAGTCGGGCGACGGCAAGGCACACGGGAACCACCCGGCGCGCTGGCAGGACTTCTCCAGCCACGGGTTCATGGTGCTCAAGGTGTCCGCCGGTGCGCTGAAGACCGACGCCTACACCGTCGACGTCGAGACCGCCACCGCCCGCCTCGCTCACAGCGTCACCACCAAGACCGCGCTGAGCGAACGCTCCTGACCGCCTTTCCACTCGCCGCCGCCCGATGGCGGGCCCGCCCCGGCTCCCCGCGAGCCGCCGGGCCCGCCACCGCGTCGCGCCCACGGCCGCCGCGCCGCCCGGCGCCGCACGCTCATCCACCGAGCAGCGGGCCCAGCGCCTGGCCGACGGCCACACCGGAGGCCAGCATGCCGATGCTCGTGCTCGCGTCCTGAAGCAGCGTCCGCAGCCGGGCGAGCCGACCAGGGGCGGCCTGACCGGTGCGCTGGATCTCGTCCTGGGCACCGGCCAGTTCACCGGCCAGCGCTTGGGTCTCCGGACTGGGCACGACGCGCTCCAGGTCCTCGCCGAGCTGCCGCATCGCCTCGACGAGCCGCTCGTACGCGGGGTCGCGCGGGGCGCCCTCGTACCGGACGTTCTCGATGTGGTGGTGGTCGCCGATGCCGATGGCGCTGCCTTCCACACTGCCGAACCGGATGTCCCCGGTCCGCCAACCGCCGCCCGTGCTTCCTGTGCTTGCTGTGCTGCCCGTACCGCCGCCGGAACCACCGCTCCCGCTCACGCCGTCACTCCCGTCCGCACCGTGCTCGTCAGCTGGTCGCACCGCTGCCCCCTCCTCCTGCGTTGGCACCGCCAGGGGCGGCCCCCCGGCCTGCCCCCTGACCCCCCGTCTGACCTGCCGTCTGACCTGCCGTCTGAGTGTTCTGCCGCGTCACATTGCTGATCGTGTGGTGGTCGCCGATGCCGATGGCGCTGTCCCTCGCCGACTCGATGAAGACGCCGCCGCCGCTGACATTGATCACCTTCTGCTCGAACTCCACGGTCTGCCAGCCCGCCTCGTAGAGCGCCTGCCGCACGCCGCCCGCCACCCGGTCCTCCACGCTCTTGAGGTAGCGGCTCACGTCCATCTCCTGGAAGAGGGAGGCGTCCTGGTCACTGCCCATTTCGCGCACCGAGACCCACGGGCCGTCCGGCAGCGCCCTGTCGTACGCCCCGGCGTAGGCGCGCCACGCGCGCAGTGCGGCACGGAACGGATACACCAACGCCCGGCCCGCCGCCCTGGGCAGCTCGCCGATCACCCAGGCCATCCTGCCCAGCGACGTCTCCCGGCGGTCGGCGTCCGCGATCCGGTCGACTGCCTGGAAGGCGGGGCGGATGGGACGCAGCACGTGCGGGGCGAACTCCAGCATCAGCATGCCGCCCTGCGTGTGCACCCGGACGAAGACGGTGACGACGACTTCTTCCCGCCACGCGCCGACCCGGACGCGCAGGAAGTGCCTGCGCTTCTCGCCACCCTCCTCGACGGCCTCCTCCCGCTGGCGTGCGAAGTCGGTCGCGGAGTGCGGCGCGTGCGACCGCTGGGTCAGGCCCTTGACCGGCAGGAACACACACTCATCGAGCTGAAGGCCGCGCAGCCGGTCCCTGACCTCGACCGGCATGCTCAGCGAGCCCTGCGCGGCGGGCAACCGCAGCTTGTCCACCAGCGGCCGGATCTTCTCCAGCACCACCCGGTTGTCGAGCTGCACCTGCCGCACGCCCTCGCGTGGCCGCAGTTCGACCGCCAGGGTCCACGGCTCATACGGACGGCCCGCGCCGAGGAAGGGATGCTGGGGGTGGTACATGATCATCGGCGAGTGCTGCTCGCGGCGGATGAGGTCCCGCACTCGCTGGAAACGCCTGCCCGTGTACCGCTCGGCGACATCAGGGCCCTGCCCGGCGAACGTGGCGGGCTCCAGGTCGACAGCGAGCGTCCTGGCGACCTGTCCGCGATGGGCAGCCAGCACCCCCGCCATCACCAGCGGGAACACCATGGCGAACCAGCCGTCAGCGGGGTCGATGGGCAGGGGCGGCACGAGACTGCCGGGCGAGACCGGCGCGTCGCCGCCCGCCAGGATCACCGACAAGGCGAGGAGCACGTACGCCACGAGGAGAGCCCAACCGAGGAAGGCGCTCACGACCGTCATCCGACGGCGGCCGGGGGCGGCTCCCTTGCCCGGGTAGCCCGCGCCCACCGTTCCGTACGAGCTGCCACGGGCCCAGGACGCGAGGCCGAGCAACATGCAGGGGATCAGCAGAGCGACAGCGAACCACAGGATGAGGCCGAAGAAGAGCGCCCATACCGCGACGATCGCGGCGGCCGCCGCGGCCTCCAGCCTGCGGGCCCGCAGGGCGTGTGCCAGGACCCGGGTCACCTCGGTGCCGAGTGACGGCGCCACCGCCCGCTCCTGATGGACGTACAGCTCATCGATGACGGCGTCACGGAAATCGTCATCGAGGTACACCCCCGCGCACAGCAGCCGCGTCGCCTCACTGTGGGCGTACGGCGGCCGTCCGGACGGCGGGGCGGGCGGGGAGCCGGGAGCGGCGGGCGTGCGGGATGCCGGTTCGGGCCGCGTGGCCGCGCGGGGCGCGGGCGTCCGCGCTGCGGGCTCTCCCCGCGGCGGCACGGGAGCGGCGGGCGCGGGCGTGAAGACAGGGGCCGGGGCGGGGGCCGGGGCGGGCGCTGGGGTCACGGCCGGATCGACCGCGGGCTGGGACGGCGGGGCGGAGGCGGGCTCGGACGCGCCGGACGCTGGTGGGCCGGGATGCGGTGCGGCGGCGGCCGGGGAGGGCGCTCGGGGTGCGGCCGCGGCCGCACTGATCCCCTCGCGCGCGCCCGGTCTGGACGCCTCTGCCGGCTCGGTACCGCGCGACTCGGCCCTGGGAGACCCGGCTCCGGGTGCGTCGGCGCCAGGTGTACCGCCTCTGGGCGGCTCGGTTTCGGGCGCCGCTGCTGCCGCCGCTCTGGGCGGCGCCGCTCTGGGCGATGGCCGCCGGGAGCCCGGTCGTCCGGCCGCGTGCTGGTGGTGATCCTCGTGAGCCATGCGCCCCCCGGGACTGGCGTCAGATGAGTCCACGTTAGGGGAACTGACGCTCCACCAGCAGGCGCTTGCACGAAAGGCCACACTCCCGTGTGAAACAGGGGTGTGGCCTTCCGTTTTCGGCTTCGGCAACGCCGGTGAACCGGCTACCGCCGGTGGCTCAGATCAGGCCGAGACCGCGCACGGCGTCGCGCTCCTCTTCCAGCTCCTTGACCGAGGCGTCGATGCGGGTGCGCGAGAAGTCGTTGATCTCCAGGCCCTGGACGATCTCGTACTTACCGTCCTTCGTGGTGACCGGGAAGGAGGAGATGATGCCCTCCGGCACGCCGTACGAACCGTCCGACGGGATGCCCATGGAGGTCCAGTCGCCGTCGGGCGTGCCGTTGACCCAGGTGTGCACGTGGTCGATGGCGGCGTTGGCGGCCGAGGCGGCCGAGGACGCGCCACGCGCTTCGATGATCGCGGCGCCGCGCTTGGCGACGGTCGGAATGAAGGTGTCGGCCAGCCACTTCTCGTCGTTGACGACCTCGGCGGCGTTCTTGCCCGCGACCTCGGCGTGGAAGATGTCCGGGTACTGGGTCGCCGAGTGGTTGCCCCAGATGGTGAGCTTGCGGATCTCGCTCACCGGCACGCCGGTCTTCTGCGAGAGCTGCGAGATCGCGCGGTTGTGGTCCAGGCGGGTCATCGCGGTGAAGCGCTCCGCCGGTACGTCGGGGGCGGCGGCCTGCGCGATGCGCGCGTTGGTGTTGGCCGGGTTGCCGACGACGAGGACCTTGATGTCGTCCGCGGCGTGCGCGTTGATGGCCTGGCCCTGCGGCTTGAAGATGCCGCCGTTGGCCTCAAGCAGGTCGCCGCGCTCCATGCCCTTGGTGCGGGGGCGGGCGCCGACGAGGAGGGCGACGTTGGCGCCGTCGAAGGCCACGTTCGGGTCGTCGGAGATGTCGATGCCGCGCAGCAGCGGGAACGCGCAGTCGTCGAGCTCCATGGCGGTGCCCTCAGCGGCCTTCAGGCCCTGCGGGATCTCCAGGAGGCGAAGCCTGACCGGCACGTCAGCGCCGAGAAGGTGACCGGAGGCGATGCGGAAGAGCAGCGCGTAGCCGATCTGGCCGGCCGCGCCGGTAACGGTGACATTGACGGGAGTGCGGGTCATGGCGATCTCCTGCTGCGAGCTGGCGGTGGGTGTCCCTGCCCATTTTCCGAGGTCTCTTGGTATCGAGAGACACGGCGTCAGGCTATACCGACGCGGCCACCCCCCACGCCCCTGCCCTCTGTGGGACAGCTCACCGGGCGAAAACAGCCCAACTCGAGCGCGGCGGGCGCGGTGCGGGACGCCGCAGTACGTCGCGGCAGGTCGCGGTAGAGCGCGGCAGGTCGCGGCAGAGCGCAGCAGAGCGCGGCAGGTCGCGGTGCGTCAGGGACGCGCCGGGCCGCTGGGCGGGTCTCCTTGGCGCGCGTTCCTCGGCGCGGGGCTTCCCGGTGGGGTCCCGCCGACCGGAATCACCTGAGCGGAATCTCCCCGTCGGGTGCCCGGCCTGGGCAGAAACCGGCTCGGCGGCCGTCCGCAGCAAGGAGGGGGGAGCGCGAACGGCCGCCTGTGTATCGCCGTACCCGTGGGGGGGTATGGAGCGCCTGCCCAGCTTCTGTGCGGCCATTCCCCCTCACTGACAAGGAATCGCCACCCGGCCACGCCCCCGCCTCACCGTCCCCGCCACTTCCCTGACCCTCCCCTGGCCCTCCTCCGGCATTCCCCCGGCACGAGTCATGCCGAGAGGTGGCTAACCGGCGTACTTCGCCGCGTAGTCGCGGGCGACCGCCAACTGTTCGCGCTCCATCCAGGGCGCGGCGGCCAGCATGCCGGGCAGCTGCGTACGTTCCGTCGTCACGGCACGGAACAGCCGGGAAACGGTGACGTCATGCTCGGGACGGCGCACCACGTCGACCGGGTCGCCGGCGCGGAACTCGCCAGGCTCGATCACCCGGAGAAAGGCACCACAGGCGCCCGCCCGGGTGAACCGCCGCACCCAGCCCTTCTCGCCGATCCAGCCGGCGAAGGTGCGGCAAGGAATGCGGCCACCCGTCACCTCAAGCACCACCTCGGAGCCGACGCGCCACCGCTCGCCCACCAGAGCGCCCCGGAGATCGATGCCCACGGTGGTGAGGTTCTCCCCGAACGCCCCGTTGGCCAGCGGGCGCCCCAACTCCCGCTCCCATATGTCCAGATCCTCCCGGGCGAACGCGTAGACGGCCCGGTCGTCCCCGCCGTGAAAGCGGAGATCGCAGACGGAGTCCCCGGCCACGCCGCTCGCCCCCACCCCGGGCGGACCGGGCGGAGCCACGCGTACCGGCCCGTTCACCGGCTGCTTGTCGATGCCCGTCATTCCGGACGCGGCATCGGTATAGGTCACCGGCTTCGCCGGTCCCACGTTCAGGCTGAGGATCTTCATACCGCATGCTAGATCCTCGCCCTCACCAGGCAGCGGAACGCACTGTTCCGGGCGGTGCGACGCGGCTGGTGACCCGTCGGCGGCCGAGGCGGTCGCGCGCCCCGGCCCCGCTCGCTCGGCCCCGCGCCAGGCCCGTCCGCCGCTCACTCGCCCGTGCAGCCCCGCTGGCCCGTGGTCAGCGTGACGCACGCCGTGGCGCGCGTGCCGGGCTTGACGGTGACCATGAAGGTGTACGCGTCGCCGTCGGCGTTGGCCGTCTGGCTCTGCTCGGGCGCCCGCTTGCCGTCCGCCGCCTCGGCCGTCACCCGCACCTTGTCGCCGGGCGCCGCCTGGTTCACCCGCGCCCACGATGCGCCGCACACCTTGCTGTAACGGACCTCGATATACGCCGTACCCACGATCGCGTCACCGGTGGTCTTGGCGTACCGACCGCTGCACCCCATGGCCTCCGGGTCCTTGCCGCCGCATGCCTCGCCCGTGCACCGCACTCCCTTGGGCAGGTCGGCGCTCACGGACGGCGAGGGGGTGGCCGGGCCCTTCGCCCGGGCACCGTCGTCCTTGCGGAGGTCGAACACCAGCACGACGGCGGCGATGATGAGCAACGCGCCCACGATGCCGGCGACGAACATCGCGACCTGGCGCCGCCACACGCCCGACGAAGACCGCCCGGATGGCCCGGATGGCTCGGACGGCCCTGCCTTGCCGGACGACCCGGACGACCCGGCCGGGTCGGGGGTTCCGGTCGGGTCGGCGGGACCGGTCGGCCCGGGCGCTTCCGACGGTTCCGCTGGTGTGGGTGGGGCGGAGGCGGTGGAGGCGGGAGAGGACCGTCCGCACAAGAGAGTGGCGGGTGCCGAAGGCCCTTGGCGGTCGCACGAGTCGTCCGGGTGCTCCCGCACGTCGTGGGGCTCGGCCCCGGGCCCGGCCGCCGCGCGGCGCCGCCACGCGGGTGCTGACGGCGAGGGCGCCGACGGTGGTGGTGAGGCCGACGCGGACAGCGGTGGTGCCGACGCTGACGCCGACCGCGTGGCCGACGGCACGGCGAGGTTGCGGGGCCACTGCAACCGTTTACGTGGCGCCTCGTCGGCCGCGTCAGCCTCGATGTCCTCCCTGGCGAGCTCCAGCCAGTGGCTCCGCGGCGCGTCGGCTCGCGGGCTCCCGGCCTCCTGCCGGCCGCCCGCCGGGCGTGCGATGGGCGGCGGGGGCACGGGGGACACGGACGGCACCGCGGGCGCGAAGGAACCTGAGTCGGCCTTCTTCTCGCTGACCTCTTGCTCGGCGGCCTCCTGCTCGCCGGCCTCCTGCTCCGCCTGGCTCGCTTTACGGCCGCCGTGGCCCGGCTTCTCGTCGGCCGGGGCCTCGAACTCCCCCAGCGCCGCCCGCCCTTGCGCGGCCCATATCGCCTCCATGGTCATGTCGTGCCGTATCTCCGACTTCCTCCGGGCGCCCTCCGCGAGCTCCCACAACGTGGACAGGTGGTCCGCATGAGCACCGGTCAGCTCCGCCAGCGTCCGCACCGCACGCCGCGGCGGCAGCAGCTTGCCACCCAGGTACTGCTCCCACGACGTCTTGCTGTAGCCGGTACGGTCCGCCACCGCGGCCATGCCGAGCTCGCTGCGCTCGATGAGTCCACGCAGCTGCTCGATGAACTCCCGCACTTGCGGATCGAGTTCCTCCGGCAATTCCCTCCAGCGAGGCATCGCCTTCCCCCTGTCCCCCCCGAATCCACCCTCTGACCTGCTTCAGTCCGGTCCCCACCGGGCCCGCGTGGAGGTGCTGTGGCTGCCGCTGCGGACGCAGGTCCCAGGATGGCAGTCCCGCGACACAGGACGCGCTGGGGCGCTGGGGACAATACCGCGACCTGGTGCATGGCTCCCATGAGCCGTGCCACCTCCCATCACGGACACGGCTCCTGCCACCGGGCAGAACGGGTCAACTCGCCGTGTCAGCTCGCCGGGCCAGCTCATCGGGTCAGTTCGTCGGGTCAGTTCGTCGACGGTGTCAGCTGAGGGATGCCCGGCGCGCCGCTGCTGAGGCGCCTCCCTGACGCCGGGAGGACCGGGCTGAAGGCCGCCTCTGCCTGGCACTTTCCGTTGCGTAACTGCGACGCGGCACCGGAATGGTCACCTCCGGGCCACAGGCTGCGGACTTTTCTTGATCTCGCCCGGCAGGACGGTGATCCTCATACAGAGCTCGTTCGACAGGGACCGTGGTCCTCGTGGAGAGCTCGTCGTCGCGGCACGCAGTACGCCAGTGCACCAGCGCGACACCAGCGTGATACCACGTCACCAGCGCGACACTGTAGTACTGCGGAACAGCGGCGGTCGGCACGGGGACACATCGAACGGCGGCTCGTCCTCCCACGGGGGTGGAGGACGAGCCGCCGTTGTCCATGTCTCCGGCAAGGTCTCCGGAGGCCCGGCTCTTGCGGCCCTGTCTCTTGCGGCCCGGTCTCCGGCACGCGCGAGCGTCCGCGCGTACAGGCCAACACGTACAGCCACCCCGTACAGGCCCCCACAGGGCACGCACAACGCCGCGGACGCACAACGCCGCGGACGTACGCGCACACAGGCGTACGTCCGCGGAGCCGTCCGACGGGGGAGGTGCCGGGTCAGCGCACCGTGTAGTGGACCAGGTCCTCCAGGAAGGGGAGCTCCAGCCACGGGTCCGGCTGCATCATCATCGACAGCATCACGATCAGGAAGCCGAGCAGCCCGTACGTGACCATGTCGGTGAACCGCGACCGCACCGCCAGCATGCCCACCGACGGCAGCACCCAGCGGAGCACCGCGCCCACCATCAGCGCGAGGCCGATGAGGATCGTGCCCGCCCGCAGTGCGTCGAGGGCGACGATCAACAGCCCGGCGCCGGTCCCGCCCATGACCGTCAGCAGCGGCCACTGCCGCGCGGGCGCGGGCGCGTCGCCGCCGGCGGCCCTGCCGCCGCCCTCCGGGCGCGCCGTGTCCCTGGTGATCAGGGGGAAGCGCCGGGATCTGCGCCCTGTCGGCGCGGAGTCCTGGGCATGCGCCCCGGCTCGTGGTCCCAACTGCGGCTGGGACGCGGCGGCGGCCTCGACCGAACCCGTGCTCTCCCCGCCCGCGTGCGCACCCATGGCTGACTGCCTCTCTCTGCGGCTCATCGGCTCCCGGTTCAGGCCGGCGTTCCCGCGGCCGCGCGCTCGGCGGCCTCAACGACGTTGACCAGCAGCTGCGCGCGGGTCATGGGCCCGACACCGCCCGGGTTCGGGGAGATCCAGCCCGCGACCTCGCTGACGTCGGGGTGCACGTCTCCGGCGATCTTGCCATTCTCGTCCCGGCTGACGCCGACGTCGAGCACGGCGGCGCCCGGCTTGACGTCCTCCGCCTTGATCAGGTGCCGTACGCCCGCCGCCGCCACGATGATGTCGGCCTGCCGGAGGATCGAGGGCAGGTCGCGGGTGCCGGTGTGGCACTGCGTGACCGTGGCGTTCTCCGAGCGGCGGGTGAGCAGCAGCGGGATGGACCGGCCCACCGTGATGCCCCGGCCGACGACGACGACGTGCGCGCCCTTGATCTCCACGCCGTGGTGGCGGAGGAGCTGGATGATGCCGTACGGAGTACAGGGCAGCGGGCCCGGCTCGTTCAGGACGAGGCGGCCGAGGCTCATCGGGTGCAGGCCGTCCGCGTCCTTGGCCGGGTCCATCAGCTCAAGCACCCGGTTGGTGTCGATGCCCTTGGGAAGCGGCAGTTGCACGATGTAACCGGTGCACGTCGGGTCGTCGTTCAGTTCCCGTACGACCGCCTCGATGTCTTCCTGGGTCGCGGTGTCCGGCAGTTCGCGCTGGATGGAGGCGATGCCCACCTGGGCGCAGTCGCGGTGCTTGCCCGCGACGTACCACGTGCTGCCTGGGTCGTCACCCACCAGCAGCGTCCCGAGGCCGGGCTGTACGCCCTTGGCCTTCAGCGCCTCCACACGGGAGGCGAGCTCGGTCTTGATCGCGGCTGCGGTGGCCTTGCCATCGAGAATCTGGGCGGTCATGACTCCATACTCCAGGATGCGGCCGTCCTCGTACCAATCAGGTGGGGCCCGGACCCCCGCGCCGCCCGGCCCCTCCGCGCGACGCACGGCACGGCGCCGCACCCCGTGTCCCGTTTTCCACCGGCTTCACCGGTGCGTAGCGGAGCACCCGCGAGGCGACGGCCGCTCCCCCGTGGAGGAGCGGCCGTGAACCGGGCAGCCGGGCAGCCAGTCGGCCGGTCAGCCAGCCAGCCGTTGCCGCGATGTGGCCGGTCAGTGGAGCCGGTCAGTGGAAGAAGTGCCGGGTGCCGGTGAAGTACATGGTCACGCCCGCCTTCTTCGCGGCCTCGATGACCAGCTCGTCGCGGACGGAACCACCAGGCTGCACGACGGCCTTGACCCCGGCGGCGGCCAGCACCTCGAAGCCGTCCGGGAAGGGGAAGAACGCGTCGGAGGCGGCGTAGGAGCCACGTGCGCGCTCCTCACCCGCCCGCTGCACGGCCAGCTTCGCGGAGTCCACACGGTTGACCTGGCCCATGCCCACACCGACTGTGGCGCCGTCGCGGGCCAGCAGGATCGCGTTGGACTTGACGGCCCGGCAGGCGCGCCAGGCGAAGGCCAGCTCGGCGAGGCCTCCGGAGTCCAGGGCCTCACCGGTCGCGAGGGTCCAGTTGGCCGGGGCGTCGCCGTCGGCCTGCAGCCGGTCGGTCACCTGGAGCAGGGCCCCGCCGTCGATCGGCTTGACCTCGACCGCGTTCGACGGCGCGTCGGGGCAGCGCAGCACGCGGATGTTCTTCTTGCGGGCCAGGACCTCCACCGCGCCGTCCTCGTAGCCCGGGGCGACGATGACCTCGGTGAAGATCTCGGCGACCTGCTCGGCCATGGCCAGCGACACCGGCTGGTTCACGGCGATCACGCCGCCGAAGGCGGACAGCGGGTCGCACTCGTGCGCCCTGCGGTGCGCCTCGGCGACGTCGGCCCCGACGGCGATGCCGCACGGGTTGGCGTGCTTGATGATCGCGACACAGGGCTCGACGTGGTCGTACGCCGCCCGGCGCGCGGCCTCGGTGTCCGTGAAGTTGTTGTACGACATCTCCTTGCCGTGCAGCTGCTCGGCCTCGGCCAGGCCGCCGCTTCCGCTCACGTACAGCGCGGCACCCTGGTGCGGGTTCTCGCCGTAGCGCAGGACGCTCTTACGCGCGAACGTGGCGCCGAGGAAGTCGGGGAAACCCGTCTCGTCCGTGGCCGCGTAGTCGTCGACGAACCAGTTCGCGACGGCCACGTCGTACGCCGCGGTGTGCTGGAACGCCTCGGAGGCGAGCCGCTTGCGCGCGGCGAGGTCGAACCCGCCGTCGCCGACGGCGGCGAGCACGTCCGCATAGCGGGCGGGGTTGACCACGACGGCGACCGACGGGTGGTTCTTGGCGGCGGCGCGGACCATCGAGGGTCCGCCGATGTCGATCTGCTCCACGCACTCGTCCGGGGAGGCGCCGGAGGCGACGGTCTCCCGGAACGGGTAGAGGTTCACGATGACCAGCTCGAACGGCTCGACGCCCAGCTCGGTCAGCTGCTCGCGGTGCGCGTCGAGCCGCTGGTCGGCCAGGATGCCCGCGTGGACCCGCGGGTGGAGGGTCTTCACGCGGCCGTCGAGGCACTCCGGGAAACCCGTCAGCTCCTCGACCTTGGTGACCGGCACCCCGGCTGCGGCGATCTTTCCGGCCGTGGAGCCGGTCGAGACGAGCTGCACGCCTGCCGCGTGCAGCCCGCGCGCCAGCTCCTCAAGCCCTGTCTTGTCGTAGACGCTGACCAGCGCGCGGCGAATGGGCCGCTTCGTACCTTCGGCGGTCACGGGATTCTTACCTTTCGTCCCTCAATGCGGTAGCCGTTGCGGGCCAGGCGCCCCACGACATCGACGAGCAGCTTGCGCTCGACTTCCTTGATCCGCTCGTGCAGAGCGGCGCCTCCGTCTTCGGAGTCCTCGTCCCCGACCTCGACCACGCCCTGGGCGATGATCGGGCCGGTGTCGACGCCGTCGTCGACGAAGTGGACTGTGCATCCGGTCACCTTCGCGCCGTACGCGAGCGCGTCGCGCACACCGTGAGCGCCGGGAAAACTGGGGAGCAGCGCGGGGTGCGTGTTGATGAACCGTCCCCCGAAGCGGGCGAGGAACGCACTACCCACGATCTTCATAAATCCCGCCGAAACGACAAGGTCGGGCTCGTACGCGGCGGTCGCCTCCGCCAGCGCCCGGTCCCATTCGGCACGCGTCGCGTAATCCTTCACCCGGCAGACGAAGACCGGCAGCCCGGCGCGCTCGGCGCGCTGAAGCCCGGCGATTCCGTCCCGGTCGGCACCCACGGCCACGATCTCGGCGCCGTATCCGGCGGGGTCGGCGGCGATGGCGTCGAGCAGCGCTTGGAGGTTCGTACCAGATCCGGAGACCAGTACGACGAGCCGGGCCGGGCGCCCGGCGCTGGGCTCGGCGCCGCGAGCGGCGGCAGCGGGGGGAGGCGGGGAGGCCACAGCGGGTCTCTTTCTCGTGTTCGCGTGTTCTCGTTCGCGTTTGTTCGCGTTGTTCGCGTTGTCGGTGTTCTTGTGCTGGTACGGCAACGGGGACCGCGACTGGTGCGGCAGCGGGTGCGGCAACGGGTGCGCGCATGGCTGACGCTTGGCTTTGTATGGTCGTACGAGATCGCGGAACCTGTGAATCCGGGGAACTCTACGAAGCGCCCGACCGTCGGCAACGATACCGGCACACCGGACAGCCCCCACGGGACGGGGGCGCGCGCGGGAGGTAGCGTCTGGACTGCGAATCCGCCGGGAAACCGGAGAATCCACCGGGGAGCCCGGACAGCGCCGGGCGACCGGGGTAACCAGGGGGCCGGAGAACGAACTGATCGAACGCCGGATTCGTTGACGACGTGGGAACCACAGTCCCGCCCGCGCCCAGGCCGGTCGGCAACAGCCGGACCAGGCCCGACGTGCGGGACGCCGACACAAGGGGAAGACATACTCCACATGCCGGACCGACGCCGCCGCACGGCTCACCGCTTCCCACTGCCCTCCACTTTCACTGGGGGGTCGCGATGAGGCGCGTCAGCATGTCGCGCCCGACGCCGCTGCTGCGCGACCAGCGACCGCCGTCCTCGTCCTCCTCGCCCAGCGGTGGAGACCAGGACAGCCGCCCGTTCCCGCCGCCGCCCGAGGGCCCGCCCGAGCAGTCATGGCAGTCGGGGCAACGGCCGGCGGACAACGGCCCAGCCGATGGCGGTGCCGGCGGTGCCGGTTCCGGCGGGACCGGCAGCGGCCAGGGCGGAGGCGACCAGGGCCCCCGCCAGAGCGGTGGCCGCAGCCGCGACAGCTGGACCCGCTGGGGACCGGCCGGCGGCCAGAGCCCCACGGGTACGGGCGCCGGGCCGGGTTACGGTTCGCCGACCACCGGCCAGCCTGAGAACCAGCCTCCAGGCCAGCCCCAAGGACAGCCGCACGGCCAGAACCAAGGCCAGGGTGAAGGCGGCGAGGGCCAGGGCGACGGGCAGGGTGACGGCGGCCAGCAGCCCCCGGCCTGGGGCAGCCAATGGAGCAGCCGTCAGCCCAGCCGGGGCAGCGGCGGCTTCGGCGCGAGCCCGGGCACCCGCCAGAACGGACCGAACGGCCAGAACGGCAACCAGGGCGAAAACGGCCAGCGCGGCCAAAAGGGGAACGGGCGCGGCGGCATGCGCTGGGACCCCACGGACCCGTTCCAGCGGCGTGCCCGCTATGCCCTGCTCTCCGGCATGTGGGCCTTCTTCTTCGCCCTGTTCAGCCTGCCGCAGATCGCCCTGCTGCTGGGCGCGCTGGCCCTCTACTGGGGCATCAGCGCGCTGCGCGGCAAGACGCGCCAGCCGGAGAAGCCCAAAACCCCGCCCCTGGACGCCCCGCCGCCCGCGCCTGACGCCGCCACCGCGCCGCTGCCCGCCCCGAAGAACGGCAACGGCTCGAAGCAGCACTCGACGGCGGCCATCAGCGGTGTGGTCACCGGCGGCATCGCCCTCGCCATCGTCATCGCGACGTACACGTTCCAACTCGTCTACAGCGACTACTACGAGTGCACGGATGACGCACTCACCAAGTCCTCGCACCAGCAGTGCGAAGATCTCCTTCCGGAGCGCCTTCGCCCGTTCCTGAGCGTGGACGACTAGGCCCGCAGAGCCGACTCGTCGCGGACGAGGGCGCGGTCGCGGTCAAGGTCGCGGATGAGGTCGCGGTCGCCGTCGAGTGGTCAGCTGTGACCACCGGCGGCGACCAGCGGGACCGGGCCGCGACCCGCGGTGATCAACGGCGAGGAGCGGCGAGGAGCGGCGAGCGGCTAACGGACCCGCTCAGCCAGGAAGTCCTCCCAGGTCCGCTTCCCCACGGTCGTTCCCTCAAGTGACAGGTTCTCGCCCGCCCGGTACGCGCGGCCGACCTTTCCCGGCATCGGGACCGGCATCATCAACCGGCGCTTGCCGCGTGCTTGCAGGTATCCGCGGCTCAGCTCGGCCAGCTCGTACACCTGCGGCCCGGCCAGGTCGGGCACGAGACCGGCCGGCTTGTCGAGCGTCAGATCCACGAGCCGGGTGGCCACGTCGCGGGAATCGACCGGCTGGAACCGGAACCCGCGCGGCATGGGCATCACCGGCAGCTTCGCCATCGTCTGCACCACGTTCAGGACGAACTCATGGAACTGGGCGGCACGCAGCGTCGTCCAGGGCAGGCCCGAGTCGGCGACGACCCGCTCCGCACCCAGCTTGGACTTGAAGTAGCCCACCGGAAGCCGGTCCGCCGCGATGACGGAGATGTACACCAGGTGTCGCACCCCGCCGGTTCGCGACGCGGCCCGCACCAGATTCCGGGTCGCCTCCTCATCGCCCTTGGCGGCGCCCGCGAGGTGCAAAACGGTGTCGGCCCCGTCCACCGCGGCCTCGATCCCGTCGTCCTTGAGCAGGTCACCGGTCACGTACTCGATGCCGTCCACCCCGGATTCCCGGCTGTGCCGACTGAGCACCCGCAGGTCGCAGCCGGCATCCCGCAGGAGCGGGGTGACGTGGCGTCCCAGCGTGCCCGTGCCGCCGGTGACCAGGATTGATGACGTCATGACTTCTCCAATGTCTGGTCCGGACTGGGCGTTCATCCATCAGCCGGATCAGTAGGTTTTCAAGGTCTGCTTCTCTGACACCCCGCGAGCGAGGAATGTGACCGATGGACGAACACGCACGGCTCATCGAGCGTTTTGAGGAGAACCGGACCCACCTGCGAGCGGTGGCCTACCGGATGCTCGGCTCGGTCAGCGAGGCCGAGGACGCCGTCCAGGAGACGTGGCTGCGGCTCAGCCGCGCCGACACCAGCGGCGTGGAGAACATCACTGGGTGGCTGACCACGGTCGTGTCACGGGTGTGCCTGAACATGCTGCGCACGCGTGCGTCACGGCGTGAGGAGCCCCTCGACATATACGTACCCGACCCGGCCCTCGGCCATGAGGACGGGCATGACCCCGAGCAGGAAGCGTTGCTCGCCGACTCGGTCGGGCTGGCGCTGCTGGTGGTCCTGGACAGGCTGACACCCGCCGAGCGCCTCGCCTTCGTGCTGCACGATATGTTCGCCGTGCCCTTCGATGAGATCGGCCCGATGATCGAGCGTTCCCCGACCGCGGCCAGACAGCTCGCGAGCCGCGCCCGCCGCCGGGTCAAGGGAGGCACGGCGGTGCCCGCCGCCGACCCGGCCCTCCCCCAGCCTTCGGCCGGGGGGACGCCCATGCGCCGAGTCGTCGACGCCTTCCTGGCCGCCACCCGCGGTGGGGACTTCGACGCGCTGGTCACGCTGCTCCATCCGGATGTGGTGCTACGCGCCGACCGCGCGGTCGGCCCCACCCCCGAACCCCTGGTCGTCCGCGGTGCCCACTCGGTGGCCAAGGGTGCGATGGCCGCCACAGGCCGGGCCCTGTCCACGGGCCCGATACTGATGAACGGCGCGGTCGGACTCGCGATGGCCCCTCGCGGACGGCTGTTCCTGGTGCTCGGCTTCACGGTCACCGATGGCCTGATCACCGAGATCGACGTGATCGCGGAGCCGGATCGCCTCAGCCAACTCGACCTCGCCGTTCTCGACGACTGACAGCACTCCGCCGCCCAGCGCTGTGAGGTTCCGGCTCCTGCGCCCAGCGCTGTGACCCCGTGACACATACGGCCGGCATGGTGGCGACACGCCTGGCGCGCCGACCCCGCGAAGCCGGGGTCGGCCGACGGGCTCGCGGGCCCAGCCGGGCAGGGAGGGCGGCAGCCGCACATCGGCTGCCGCCCTTCCCTCCGCTGAAGCACTGCTGAGCGGACGTCAGGGACCATGCGGCCCCTACGGTTCACGTTTCCCATGCGGCTCTCGGGTCTCGTACGGGTCGTACAACTCATACGTCTCGTGCGGCGGCGGGGACGGCTCGAAGTCGGGCATCAGGCCGCCAGAGGACTCCTTCAGCGCGGCCCAGCGCGCCTCCCGCGCCCCCGTCGCGTGCCATGAGTCGGTACCGGCGGCCTCGTCGGGCTGCTCCGCCCCGGGACGTGGCTTTCGCCAGCCACCCTTCGACGGTGACAGCGCGTGATACCAGCGGTCCGGCCCACGCACGCCACGTCCCAGCCGCCGCCAGCGCGGCACAGCTGATGTGACCGAGGTGGTTGGGGTGGCCGGTGGGGACGAGGTGGTCGGCAGGGCTGATGGGTCCGAGGCGGTCGACGGGATCGATGGGGAGAGCTCGGCTGGTGCGGCTGGTGTGGAGGTCCCGACTGGTGTGGAGGGGGTGGCCGCTTCCGAGAGAGGAGCCGACGCAGGAGCACCAGCAGCCGTGGCAGCGACAGTGGCAGCCGGAGCGGGAGTCTGAGCGGGAGTCGGCTCGGCCTGAGCTGCCGAGCCCTTGCGCCCGCGCGCCGGGGACTGGGCCCCTGGCCGCGACTGGGGCCGCAGTCGCGTTCGTCGCTCCGCCCGCTGCCTCGACGCGTACGCGCGAGTCCGCCACCAACGCAGCGCCAGCGCTCCGGGGACGCCGAGCGATGTGGTCCAGCAGAGCGCGGCCAGCCCCACCCACCTGGGGTCGGGCCCGAAGTCCGCGAGCGCGCCCGTACCCAACGGTCCACCCGCCGCCCAGGCGAGAAATGTCATCGCCGCTCCACAACCGACCCCGGCGAGCAGCACCGTCAGCGCGGTCTGGCATCGGCCCCACACCAGCGTGCCGTCTTCACGCCTGCGCCCACCGTGCCTCCCGGCGACGAGTCCGTTAGTGCCGCGTTCCTTGGTGTCGCGTTCGCTGATGGCACGCCCAATGAGACCGCCTGGCCCCGATCCCCTGCCCCCGCCGGTCTGGTCTCCGCTGGTTTGGTCTCCGCTGGTTTGGTCTGCGCCGGCAGGGTCTGCGCCAGTCTGGTCTGCGCCGGTCCCCTCTCCGGCTGGCCCGTCTCCACACGGCTGCTGCCCGGACAGCCTGTTCTCGGAGGACTCATCATTGGACGACTTGCCTCCGGGCACCTCGGCTCCGCAGGCGGTCGCGACGCTGCGCGCCACCACGATTCCCGCAGTGACGGGCACCACCCCCGCCACCACCCATGTGAGCGGCCCGCCGGGGCCTTCCGCCGGCAGCGCGGCGAACAGCGGGAAGTGCGGCAACAACGGGTAGCCGCTCACCGCGAGCGGCCCCACCGCGCTGCCCGCACCTACGGTGAAGCCGGGGCCGAGCGCGTACGCCGAAGCCCACACCACCGCGTTCGGCAACAAGGCGAGGTTGAGCAGAAAGACCGCGAACCGCCCTGACCACACGTTCGTGAGCTGCGGAAACGAGTCCTGCACGGCTCCGGCGTGCGCGGCCAGCGCGATGAGCGTGAGCAGTGCGCCTCCGGCGAGCAGCGTCGCCGTGGCTCGTGCGGCGACGCCCAGCGCGGCGAAGTAGCGAGGCCGCGCGAAGGTGGTCCGTACAAATCCGGGGAGACGTTTCAGCGCCTGGCGCGCGAGGTGGGGCAACGGCCAGTGCGGCTGGTCGCTCGCCGCCCACACTCCAGCCGTGACAGCGGCGACGACGAAGACCGGCAGCCGCAGCAGAACGCTGAGGGGGTCGGCGGGCAGCGGGCCGGAGCTGGCGTAGAGCATGGCGACCGCACTGACCAGGAGGTATCCACCGGCCACCAGTCCGACGGCCGCGTGCGGCGTGAGCCGCGCAGTGTCCACCCAGGGCTTCCCACCCTCACCTTCATCCCCCCAGGGGTCGTCTCTCGACTCCTCATCCTCCTCATCCTCCGAAAACTGCGCAGGCGGCGAAGACGACGAGTGCGACGAGTGCGAAGCGTCATCCGCGTGCCGCGAGCCATCGGAGTGTCCGGAGTAACCGGCGTGACTGGAGTAACCGGAGTAACCGGAGTAACCGGGATCGTCAAAGTGCTCGGAGTAACCAGGATCATTCGAGCGGAGAGCGCGATCGGAGTGATCCGAGTGATCGGGGTCCGCGCGTTCCGGCTCCCCGGGCACCGACCGGCCGAATCCTGGCTCCCCAAATTCCGGCTCCCGGTGTCGCGGTCGGTTGCTCCGCGCCTCCCACCGCTCGGCCCAGGCCTGTTCCAGCTCTCGCCGATGCATGTCCGACTCCTCGACCGCGTGCCGTCCGGCCCGGTACAGCAGCCAGCACGGCAACAGGGCGAGCAGCAGCGGCGTGACGCCCACAGGCACTGCGTGGCCGGTCAGCGTCTCGGTGCGGATGAGATCCGCACCGTGGGCGAGAAGCCACAGGTCAGCGGCCATACGCAGGGCACTGCCAGGCCCGCTGTCCGGAAACGGCGAGGTGATCCACAGCAGCAGTACGACGACAGCGAGCGTGCCGAGCCCAAGCCCTGCGGCCACCACACCGCCCAGGAGTGCCTGCCCTGCGGCGGGCGAGCGCTGAGCCGAGGCCCGGCCCCGCGAAGACAACGACGGGGTGCGATCGGTCATTTGGGTCACGCGGCCATGCTGCCAAGAACACCCGTTTCGTCCATGTAGCAGGCGAATAGTCGCCGTGTCGCCGAATATATTCGTATGCGTGTTTTCATAGAGCGTGACCGTACGACGCCGAACAGTGCAGAAGCACCTGGCGCGGAGCGGCAGACATGAAGCGGGGCAAGGCCAGCGAGGCTGAGGAGTTGCCGAGCGCGTCCGTCCCCCAGCGGAAACGAAACTGGCGCCACAACCGCGACCAGGCCGAGGATGAGCCGGCCAGGGAGCCAGCGGCGGCCAAGGCGAGGAACGGCAGGGGCAAGAAGGCGGCCCTTTCTCCGTCCCTCCGTCGCCCCAGCCCACGCGCCGCCGAGACCGATGCCGGCCTCAGCCCCTGCCCTGAACTCGGCTCCGTCCCGAGTTCCGATGCCAGCCGGGATCAGGCGATATCCACAGGGCCCGAGCTGGATCGCGGCGTCTCAGCAGCGGGCGGCACCACCCCGGGCACGGCCACCCGGCGGAACGCCATCACCCCCACGAACACGACGACCCCGAGAAACACCGCCAATTCGCCCAAGACCGAACCCACCAGACCCGCCAGACCCGCCAGACCCGCCGAAACCGCCGAACCTGCCGAAACCGCAAAACCCGCCTCGCAACGCAGAGGCCGTCTGGGCGTGCGCCGCAAAGCCATCCCGCAGCGCAAGACCGACCAGCGACGCGAGAGCGCGCTGGCACGCGGCACCGGCAGGAAACCCGGCACCGGCCCGAAGCGCGGCATAAGACCGACGCGCCGTGCCGACCTGGCGAAGAGTGCCCGTACGGAGCACGGAGCCAACGGGGGGCGTGGGATCAGCCTCGACGCGACGTCCGCGAGGCGCGAGCCCGCGGCGGCGTTCGACGCGCTGTACGCGCGGCATGCCCCCGCCCTCGTACGCCAGGCGTACCTGCTCACCGGCTGCGTGCGGCTCGCGGAGGAAGCTGTCGAGTACGCGTTCCAGCTGGCCTGGCAGCACTGGCCAGAGGTCGCCGTGGACCATGACCCGGCGGGCTGGGTAAGGGCGGCGACGCACGAGTACGCGCTGTCGCCGTGGCACCAACTGCGAGTCGGCCTCAAAAGATTCAGAGACCGCAATAGCCCTAAAAGCCTAAGAGGCCGCAGGAAATCGACTCCCGCTACCACCGTAAGCAGCACAGATGGCACCGGTACTACCGGCGCCACCAGACCCTCGCCCGCCGCGAGCCCCGGTTCCGCGATAACAGGGGCGGCGCCTCGCTCCGGCGAAGCCGACGAGGCGCCGACCGCCGACTCGAAGAAGACCAGGTGGCTGAGAAAGCCCAAGGAACCCAAGGAGCCCAAGGAATCCAAAGGCCCCGGAGAGCCCAAGGGACCCGGGAAAGCCAGGGAATCCGGAGAAACCAAGGAAGCCACAGCAGCCAAGGCAGTCGGCAGGTCGCGAAAAACCGGCGAAGCCGGAACGGCTGGAGTGGTCGCAACTCCTGCAACCACTGCAACCACTGGAACGACCGCAACGACCGCAACGACCGCAACCACTGCGAAGAACGGAGAAGTCGGCGAGTCCGAAACGACCGGTTCCGACGGCTCCCGTCGCGGTATCCGTACGAAGGCCACGCCCACCGCCACCGACGCGGCCCGGGCCGTCACCCCGGCCGCCGCAGTGCCCCGTGACCCGTTGCTGCTCGCGGCGCTGCTGAGGCTCCCCCGTTCGTACCGGCGCACCCTGCTGCTCTACGACGGTGTCGGCCTCGACCTGCCGGAGACCGCCGCCGAGGTGGAGGCGAGCACACCGGCCACCGCCAACCGGCTCACGCACGCCCGCGAGGCGCTTGTACAGATGCTCCCATCGCTACGGAAGGTACCGCCGGACCGACTCGGCGAGGTCCTTCATCAGCGCCTCGGTGCGCTGGCCGTGGCTCAGCCGGTTCGTACCCGTGCGGCAGAACTCGTACGAACCGGGAGCGAACGCACGACGCAGCGCGTGGTCCGAGCAGCCATCGGCCTCACCGCGCTGATCGCCGCTTCGACCACCATCAGCCTGGTGTTCTCATCCGACCAGCAGGTCCCGGCCACCGAGCCCAGCCGACCCCCGGTGACGGCCCCGGCCGAGCCGCGCCCGGGAGCGGAGGAGCCCAGTGCGCGGCAGCCCGACGCGCGCAGCGGCGCCGAGGGGACCGAGGCCGACCAGAACGTGACGCCGACCGCCCCGCCCAGCTCCCTCACCCCTGCGACCCCTGTCACCCCGCCGACCTCGTTCCCACCCGTCACCCCGCCCACCTCGTTCCCGCCTGACACCCCACCCACCTCATTCGATCCCCCCGCGTCACCCACTCTCCCCACCTCACCCCCCTCCTCCATCCCGACCGCCCCGTCCGTCCCGTCCCCGCCGAGTACGCCGCCCATCTGGTGACCAGCGCCTGGGCAGAGACGGCCGACGCGGAGAAGCCGCTACAGCAGCAGACGGCCCACGGCCCAGCTGACAGTCCAGCGGACGACTCAGCCGGGGCGGACGCGGCAAGGACAGGCACGGCCGGAGAAGGAAACGGAAACAAAGAAACGCCGCAGAAGAAGAAAAGGCGTGGGCCCGCACCCCGAAGGGTGCGGGCCCACGCCCTGAAGGTCACCGGCCGCGGCCCGAAGGCGTCGGCTCTGGACCGTGGTGCGCGATCGAGGACTCAGCCGGCGAGTGCGGCGCGCGCCAGGCGAGCGGTCTCGGACGGCGTCTTGCCGACCTTCACGCCCGCGGCCTCAAGGGCCTCCTTCTTCGCCTGCGCCGTGCCGGAGGAACCGGAGACGATGGCACCCGCGTGGCCCATGGTCTTGCCCTCGGGCGCGGTGAAGCCCGCCACGTAGCCGACGACCGGCTTGGTGACGTTGGCCTTGATGAAGTCCGCGGCCCGCTCCTCGGCGTCGCCACCGATCTCGCCGATCATGACGATCAGGTCGGTGTCGGGGTCGGCCTCGAACGCGGCGAGCGCGTCGATGTGCGTGGTGCCGATGATCGGGTCACCACCGATGCCGACGCAGGACGAGAAGCCGATGTCGCGCAGCTCGTACATCATCTGGTAGGTCAGTGTGCCGGACTTCGACACGAGACCGATGCGGCCCGGCTTGGTGATGTCGGCCGGGATGATGCCCGCGTTCGACTGACCGGGGGTGATCAGACCCGGGCAGTTCGGGCCGATGATGCGCGTCTTGTTGCCCTTGCTGCCCGCGTACGCCCAGAAGTTGGCGGAGTCGTGGACCGCAATGCCCTCGGTGATCACGACGGCCAGCGGAATCTCGGCGTCGATCGCCTCGATGACCGCGGACTTGGTGAACTTCTCCGGGACGAAGATGACCGTCACGTCGGCGCCGGTGGCCTCGATGGCCTCCTTGACGCCGCCGAAGACCGGAATCTCCGTACCGTCGAAGTCAACGGTGGTGCCCGCCTTGCGCGGGTTCACGCCGCCGACGATGTTCGTGCCCGAGGCAAGCATCCGCTTGGTGTGCTTCTGGCCTTCGGAGCCGGTCATCCCCTGGACGATGACCTTGCTGTCCTTGGTGAGGAAGATAGCCATAGTTACTGGTGCCCTCGTCCCTTACTTCGCTGCCAGTTCGGCGGCGCGCTCAGCGGCACCGTCCATGGTGTCCACCTGCTGCACGAGCGGGTGGTTCGCGTCGTTCAGGATCTTGCGACCCAGCTCCGCGTTGTTGCCGTCAAGACGCACGACCAGCGGCTTGGTGACGGCCTCGCCCTTGGTCTTCAGCAGCTCCAGGGCCTGCACAATGCCGTTGGCCACCGCGTCACACGCCGTGATTCCGCCGAAGACGTTGACGAACACGGACTTCACGTCCGGGTCGCCAAGGATGATCTCCAGGCCGTTCGCCATCACCTCGGCGGACGCGCCGCCGCCGATGTCGAGGAAGTTGGCGGGCTTCACGTTGCCGTGGTTCTCACCGGCGTACGCGACGACGTCCAGGGTGCTCATGACGAGACCCGCGCCGTTGCCGATGATGCCGACCTCGCCGTCGAGCTTGACGTAGTTGAGGCCCTTGGCCTTGGCCGCGGCCTCCAGTGGGTTGGCCGCCGCCTTGTCCTCAAGCTCGGCGTGACCGGGCTGGCGGAACTCGGCGTTGGCGTCCAGCGACACCTTGCCGTCCAGCGCGATGACCTTGCCGTCGCCGGTCTTGACCAGCGGGTTCACCTCGACGAGGAGCGCGTCCTCGTTGATGAAGACGGTCCACAGCGTCTTGAGGACGTTGACGACCTGGTCCGCGATCTCGGCCGGGAACTTCGCCGCGGCGACGATCTCGCGCGCCTTCTCGTCGGTGACGCCCTCAATGGCGTCGACCGGGATCTTGGCGAGCGCGTCGGGGTTCTGCTCCGCGACGACCTCGATCTCCACGCCGCCCTCGACCGAGGCCATGGCCAGGAAGGTGCGGTTGGTGCGGTCGAGCAGGAAGGAGACGTAGTACTCCTCCGCGATGTCCGCGGTCTCGGCCAGCATCACCCGGTGGACGGTGTGGCCCTTGATGTCCATACCCAGAATCTGATTGGCCTTCTCGACCGCGTCAGCCGGGTCCGCCGCCAGCTTCACGCCACCGGCCTTGCCGCGGCCGCCGACCTTCACCTGCGCCTTGACGACCGCGCGGCCGCCGAGGCGTTCGGTCACCTCGCGCGCCGCCTCAGGCGTGTCGATGACTTCACCGGCCAGCACCGGTACACCGTGCTTGGCGAAGAGGTCCCTCGCCTGATACTCGAACAGGTCCACGCGCGTCCGTCCCTTTGCTTCTCAAATACACCGGCGGTCTGAGTGATCGCGGTTCTTGTCTGCGCGGGCGTGCCGCGAAGGGCAGCGTGACGACGCGGTCACCAAGATCGCTACGAGGTTGTACGCGTCAGCCGGGTACGCGGCATGTCCGCTGGGCAGGTTATCGCCGCATGCCTGGCCGCCCTAAATCGCAGATCACACTTGGGCGGTGATAACAGTCACAGATCGCGACGACCGGGTAGCCCTCACACACATGAGGACCACCCGGTCAGCGGATGCGGGCGCCGATTCGCCCTACTGCCTTCTGATGCCAGGTGTCAGACGTTCACACCGTCGAAACCATCAACGGCGGGCAGCGTCGCCACGCCAGGGACAGCCGGGACGAAAGGCACAGAGGTGACGTTGGCCACCGTCCAGACAGCCGCCGGGACGGACGAAACGGCCGGGACGGACGAAACAACCGGCACAGCGGAAACAGCCGGAAGAGTCGGAGCGGACGGCACGGACGGGACGGAAGGCACCGACGGCACGGACGGGACGGCTGTCCCGGCGGGAACCGCCGGGACAGCCGGGACCGACGGCGTGGCCGGGAGGGACGGCACACCGGAGAGTAGCGGCAGCGCCGGGATGTTCGCCGGGTTGGTCAGGTCGGTCAGACCAGCCGGAACGGCCGGAACAGCCGAGCCCAGGTCAGCCGGAACAGCCGGGGTGGGCAGATCGGCGGGGACCACCGAGGTCACGTCAGCCGGAACGGTCGGGGCGGGCAGACCGGCGGGAACCACCGAGGTCACATCGGCGGGAACCACAGAAGCCACGTCGGCCGGAACAGCCGAACCCAGGTCAGCCGGGACGGCAGGGGCAGGCACATCAGCCGGAACCACCGAGGTCACGTCAGCCGGAACGGTCGGGGCGGGCACGTCGGCGGGGACGGTCGAGGTGAGGCCGGTCGCGGCCGGGGCCAGATCGTCGGCACCCGTGACGAGGCCGTCGACGACGACCTGCGCGTCGGCGGTGGCAGTCGTGACGAGACCTCGCGCGAGCGGAGCGGCATCGGCGGTCACGCCCTCTGCCAGGTCCTGAGCGCCACCGGCCGTGCCGGTGGCGAAGACCTGCGCGCCACCGGCCGTGTCCTTGGCGAAGCCCTCCGCCTTGCCGGCCGTGGCGGTGCCGAACGGGGCGACCTGCCCGGCCGCGTGGTCCGCCAGCACGCCCACGTCGCCGACCGCGCGCTCGGCGACGGGAAGCACCTTGGTGACGGTGCGGTGCACGACGGGAGGCAGGACGGCGTCAGCAGCCTCGTCAACGGTCGGCTGAGCAGTGCCGACGGCTCCCCGGGCCGCGGTGGTCAGCTGCTCCGGGCGGACACCGGCGGTGGAGATGGCGCCGAGCAGGTCATTGGCCGAGCCGGGAGCGGCGGGCAGCTGCGGCGCGTCCGGGAGGTCGGTCGGCAGCTGAGTGGGCAGCTGCCCGGCCACGGCCGGTACGACACCGTCGGCCGGAAGCGTGGGTACGACTCCGGGCACCTCGCCCGTCGGCAGGTCGAGGTCGGTGGCGTCACGCAGACCCTTGCGTACGTCCTTCCGCACGCCATCGACGACCTTGCCGGGCTTGGCGTGCTTGACCTGCTTCTGAGCGTTGCGCGTGACGTCGCTGACGTCCCCGGCCTCGCGCACGTCATCGACGCCGCCCAGGCCGTCCACGGTGCCGGTCACGTCACGCGCACCCGGCAGCTTCGCCACATCCGTCACCTTGGGCACGTCAGTGGTGTCAGCCACGTCGGTCACGTCGGCGGCACCGGTGGCGCCGTTCACCGTGTCCGTCGCCGTGTCGGTGACCGTGTCAGTCGTCTTGTTGACGTCCGCCACCTTGCCGGTCGGCAGCGTGTCCCCGGCCGTCTTGGTGACGCCGCTGACCGTGCTGGTCGCGGAGTCGGCGGCCGGTACGTCAGGCAGCTCGGACGCGCTGGCGGCGGCCGTGCCGAGGGCCCACATGCCGGAGGCGGCAGCGGCAACGAGAAGGGAACGGCGGATGTTCTTACGCATGGTGAGGAAACGTCCTTCGAATTCAGGCGATTGGCGAACGGGCAGACCTGTCCCGCCCCCGCGCGGCAGGTCACAACAGACGGGGGAAGGTCTGCCCTAGCCGGGGAATTCGAGGACTTCGTTGAACCGCTCACGCGTCGGCGCGTGGCTCCCGGCGCGCACCGCGCCGGGCACGAGACCGGAGCGCGCCGCGCCTGACGGGAGAACTGCGTGGGTGTCACCGGAGCGGGGAGTGGCGTTGTCTCCCGCGTACTGGGAGACCGGCCCAGCGGGCGCCTGCGGGAACGGCGTTCGCACCGGCCCGCGCTGATCGTGACGCGACGCGCCCGTGTGCGTTTCCCGCGCCTCATCGGCCGTGGCCCAGGGGGCCTTCACAGCCGGACTGTCGGACCGGTCGGCGAAGCCCAGGCGCTCCGCCGCCGTGCCACGCGCGTCCGGTCCCGTCCCTGTGGGGGCGCCGCCGATGCCCGAGGTCTCGTCCGTACGGTCACCAGCCGATGCGTCACCAGACGTACGGTCACCGACCGGCACGTCTCCGAAGCCACCGGGCAGGACATCCGCCGGCAGGTGTACGGGCAGCTGGCGTGCGCCGTCCCGGACAAGGGAGATGACCGGTTCGGCTGCCAGCCCAGCCCGTTCCACGACGGGACGCACCACGCGGTCGCCGGTACGCACAGCCGTCCCGCCGGTACGTACAGCCGTCCCGCCAGTACGCGTCCCACCAGTACGTACGGCCGTCCCCACGCGCTCAGCCGCCCCCACAGGCTTGGCGTCGCCCACCGCGTCGGCCGCAGCGGCCGCGTCTCCAGCGTTGGGCGAACCGGCGTCATCCACCGAACCCACGCCATGGGCGGCGTCAGTCCTGCCGCCCGTGTCACTGCCGGCGTTATCGCCCGCAACGGCGGGGTCTGCGGAAGTGACCTCGCCTGAGCCCGACGCGGACATTGGGGCGGGCATCGGCGCGGATGATGACGGAGACACGGATGATGACGGAGACGGTGACGCAGGCGCCGGCACAGCTGCCGACGCCTGGCCGGAGGGCGCTTCATCGGCGGGCACCGACGGCGCAGCCGACAGCGGGGCCTTGGCGGAGACCGGACGCTGGGCGGAATCGGCTGCGCCGTCGGACGGGGCGACCCGCGTCGCACTCGGGGCCCCTTCGGACGCGTGGACCTGGGATGCGTGGGCGCTACCGCCGAGAACGAACGTGAGCGCCAGGAATCCCCCGAGGAACACCGCTGCCAGCAGCGCACGCCGTGCGACCACGGTGCGCGGCAAGCGCACGGCGGCAGGCAAGGTGAACGCGACAGACAAGAGGAGGGGGCCTTCCCAAACGGACGGACAGATTCACGTCTCGGCGATGGGGGTGATCCTTGCATGCCGGGCGGGGTGCCGCGCAAGCCCTGAGTAACCGAAGTTACTGATGCACCTCCTTGTCCGGTATTGGCAGTTGACGCTTTTCTATCGCGGCCGCCATCACTTCGGGAAAAAGGTCAGGAGTGCACGCGAAGGCGGGCGAATCGAGCGCCGCGAGCGCCGCCGCGTGCTCCCTGTCGTACGAGGGCGCCCCCTCGTCGGACAGCGCGAGCAGCGTCACGAACTGCACGCCGGATGCCTTCATCGCCGCGACGCGCCCCAGCATCTCCTCGCGTATGCCGCCCTCATACAGGTCGCTGATCAGCACGACGACGGTGTCGGCGGGGCGGGTGATCTGCGACTGGCAGTAGGCAAGGGCGCGGTTGATGTCAGTGCCGCCGCCGAGCTGTGTGCCGAACAGCACGTCCACCGGGTCATCGAGCTGGTCCGTGAGATCCACGACGGAGGTGTCGAAGACGACCAGGCGCGTGGCGAGCGAACGCATCGAGGCCAGCACCGCTCCGAACACCGAGGCGTAGACGACTGACGCGGCCATCGAACCGGACTGGTCGATGCAGAGAATGACGTCCTTCTTCACGCCTTGCGCGGCGCGCCCGTAACCCACAAGCCGCTCCGGGACCACGGTGCGGTAATCGGCCACGTAGTTCTTGAGATTCGCACGGATGGTGCGGTCCCAGTCGATGTCCCGATAGCGGGGGCGGCTGACGCGCGCTGAGCGGTCGAGTGCGCCGGTGAGCGTGGCACGCGTACGCGTCGCCAGCCGCTTCTCCAGGTCTTCGACCACCTTGCGGACCACCGCCCGTGCGGTGGTCTTGGTGGTCTCCGGCATCGCCTCGTTCAGGGAAAGCAGCGTCCCTACGAGATGCACATCGGCTTCGACGGCTTCGAGCATCTCCGGCTCAAGCAGCAGCGCGGACAGGCCGAGCCGGTCGATCGCGTCGCGCTGCATGACCTGGACGACGGAGCTGGGGAAGTACATACGGATGTCGCCGAGCCAGCGTGCGACGCGCGGGGCGGAGTTGCCGAGGCCACCGGACCGCTGGCCTTGCCGGCCGGTCCTGCTGCGACCCGCGCCGCCCCCGCGGCGGCCTTCGCCGTCCCCACCGCCGTACAGCGCCTCCAGCGTGCGGTCCATCGCCGCGTCGGTGCCGCCCAGTGCGTACCCGGTGCCATCGCCTCCTTCTCCACCGAGCACCAGCCGCCACCGCCGCAGCCGTTCAGCCGCAGCCGCCTCGGCAGCTGTCTCGGCACCCTCGGCACCCGGGTCACCCAGGACTTCCAGATCCTTCCGGTCATCGAGCGTCCCCGATGGTGCGCCGAAGGCTTCCCCCACCATGTGTCCCTCGCCCACGTCAGCCCCTTCCGCGCTCTGCCCCGCACGCCCCGCGCTTTCCACGCCCAGCTCCGCACCACTCACGCTGGCCCCCTTCACCCACTGCGCCTGCTGCGCTCGCCCCACCCGCGTCACCTTCGTCGCCCCGCTCACACCCCCATCTCCTGCATCGCGCCCTGTCCGAGAGGCCGTCCGAGAGGCCGACTGTCTCCCTCACAGACACCACGCTCACGGACACCGCCGTCCTTCCGCTCGTCGGGCGGGATGCCGAGCAGTGCTCGCAACGTCGGCAGGACGGCCGATGAGCGCTCCAGGTCCCATCCCGGGCCGAAGCCCGGCGCCGAAGCCGCTGCCGAGGTGGCGCCCGCACGGGCGCGGCCGTCGACCGGCCCGCGCCGCACGAGCTCCCCCAGCGTCCGCCGCACCCCCGCTTCGTACGCCGAGAACGTACGGCGCAGCAGCGGCAGCACATCGGTGAACGCGCCTGGTGCTACGCCGCTCAGCCAGCCGTCGATGAGAGCGAGCAGCCGCTCATCGTGGACAAGGAGCATTCCGCCGCCCGCGCCGCCCCCTATGAACCCCTCGATCCAGGCGGCCGCCGCCGTGGGTTCGGTGCCTGGGGACAGGGCGAGCCCCATGAGCCGGGCGGCTTCTCCCTCCGCCAGCCTCCCGTCATCCAGCAGCAACCGGGCCGCCCGGCCACGTATCAGCCCGGGCGTGCCGTCCCGCACGGCCAGCACCCGCAACACGGCCGACCAGCGAGCCCGGAGACCACCGCCCTCACGCGCGCTCCCCCCGCCCCGGGAGACGGCAGCGTGGCCCCCACCGGCCTCCGCACCGCCGACACCGCCGCCGCGACCGTCACTTCCCCCGCCACCGCGGCCACCGTCTCCGCTACCCGCACCGGCACCGGCACCGGCACCGGCACCGGGGATGCTGTCAGCGGCACCGCCGTCCACGCCAGCGTCCACGCCGCCGTCCACGGGGTGCTCCCGGGTCTCCGCCAAGAGCCCGATCGCCTGGTGTGCGGCATCCAGGTGTCCCCACATCTCGGCAGCGCCGTCCGCGTCCAGACCGACGCAGGCGGGCGGCAGCCCGACACAGACACGTTCGGCGAGACCCGCGGCGACCTCGCCGAGTGCTGCGGCGTCCGTGCCGCGTACGTCCCCGTACCGCACGGACCGCACCAACGCGGGCAGCGCCTGCGCGAGGTGACCGACATCGGCGTCGAGCGCGGCGCGGTCCGCGAGGACTCGCATGACCACGGGCAGGGCGTCGGGAAGCCCGGCGAGCAGGCACTGCTCGGCCAGCTCGGTCACCTCGGCAAGCGCCTTCGCCGCCACGGCACGTGACTCGGCCTTCGCTGTGGCGGCCGACAGCACGGTCGTACCCCACACCCCGGCTTCGGCGAGGCGTACCGACAACTCGGGCTCCCAGCGCAGCCGCCACGTCTCGCGGAACGTGCCGGTGCTGGCGCGCGCGGGGGATGACGGGACGCCCCAGTCGATGCCGAGCAGTCGCAGCCGGTGGAGTAGCCGGCTGCGTTCCGCGTCGGTGTCCTTGCGCAGATCCAGGTCCAGCTCGCGGTCAGCGGCCGCTGCCTTGAGGCGCAGCGTCTTCTGCAGCCTGGCCAGATCGCGCTGGAGGGGCGTCGCGGGCGCCGAGTCGGGCACTTCACCGAGCTCATCCCCGACGATCAGCCGGTCCTGTACGAGGACGAGCGGCACATCGGAGCCGTCGCACATCACGGACCGGATGGCGTCCGTGGTCTCGGTGAGCCCGGCGAGCGGGCGGCCGCGCATGGCCGCAAGGGTCTCTGCGAGCCGGACCGCCTCAATGACGTGCGCGGTCGATACCGGGTAGTCCTCGTCGCGGAACAGCCCGGCGACCTTGGCCATCCAGCGCTCGATGGGCCGGTCCGGAGACCGGAACAGGTGGCTGTACCAGCCGGGTGAGGCGACACCGGCACCGTAGCCTCCTCCCGGCTTCCCCGGGTCGCCCAGCCGGGACAACCGCCGGTGGGTCCAGGGCACCCAGCTCAGCTCCACCTTGGCCTTGGGCAGCCCCTGGAGGAGCTTGCGGTCGGCGGTCACGGTCGTCCGTGCCGCCAGCGCGGGCACGTGCCAGGCGCCGCAGACCACGGCCACCTGGTCCCCGAACTCCCGCCGCGCTTCCCGCAGCCGGAGTCTCATGTGCGCCTCGCGGGCGGCGTCGTGGTCATGCCCACCGTGCCCGTACTCGGCTCGCAGCGCGCCCATGGCGTCGCTGAGCGCGACGAACGGGGCGAGCGCGCCCGCTCGTTCCGCGTCGCGTGCCGCCGCCTGTCCCGCGTCCTGCGGCGCAGCCCGCTCCGCCGCCGTTTCCCCGTCTGCGCCCGCCCCTGGCGTGCGGGACAGTGCCGCGACGGTCTGAGCGCTGCGGTGTTCGACCACGTCCTCCCACCAGCGCTCGGGGTCGTCGTGGCCCGCCGCCTCAGCGAGCACGGCGAGCGGATCGACGCGCACTCCCGCGGCGCTCGTCTTCCCGGCTGCCCGCCCATCTCCTGCCCCGGGCTCCGCGCCGTCCCCCTCCGGCTCAGCGTCCCCCTCTGATCCCGCGTCCGCGTCCGCGTCCGCGTCCCCGTTCGCTTCCTCCTCCGCCGCGGCGAGTGCCAGCGAGTGCGCCGCCGGAAGGTCGATGAAGCGCACCGGAACGCCGCGCCCGAGGGCCCACCGGATCGCCACCCACTCCGGCGAGAACTCGGCGAGCGGCCAGAAGGCGGCCCGCCCCGGCTCGTTCACCACGTGGGCGAGCAGTGCGACCGGCGGCCGCATGCCCTCCTCGGCGGCGAGCCCCACCACCGCGTCCGCCTCCGGTGGCCCCTCGATCAGCACGGCCTTCGGCGCGCAGTGTTCGAGCGCGGCCCGCACGGCACGCGCCGAGCCGGGGCCGTGATGCCGCACGCCGAGCAGCAGCGGGCCCGCCGTGACGGCGGCAGCGGGCGCATCCGGGGCCTGGGTCATGAGCTCACCTCCCGGCAGGCGCGGTAGAAGTCCTTCCACCCGTCGCGCTCGCGGACGACCGCTTCCAGATATTCCTGCCAGATGACACGGTCGGCCGCCGCGTCGCGGACGACCGCGCCCAGGATGCCCGCGGCGACGTCGCCCGCGCGCAGCACGCCGTCACCGAAGTGGGCGGCGAGCGCGAGGCCGCCTGTCACCACGGAGATGGCCTCCGCCGTCGAGAGCGTGCCCGACGGGGACTTGATCTTCGTACGGCCGTCTCCGGTGATTCCTTCCCGCAGCTCCCGGAAGACGGTGACCACGCGCCGGATCTCTTCCACGCCCTCGGGGACGGCGGGCAGATCGAGCGACTTGCCGAGCTGGTCGACCCGCCGCGTGACGATGTCCACCTCGGCTTCCGGCGTCGCCGGGAGCGGCAGCACGACGGTGTTGAACCGGCGACGCAGCGCGCTGGACAGCTCGTTGACGCCCCGGTCCCGGTCGTTCGCCGTCGCGATCAGGTTGAATCCGCGCACCGCCTGCGTCTCCTCCCCCAGCTCGGGGATGGGCAGGGTCTTCTCGGACAGGACCGTGATCAGCGTGTCCTGTACGTCGGCGGGGATGCGGGTCAGCTCTTCCACCCGCGCGGTCATGCCCTCCGCCATGGCGCGCATCACCGGGCTGGGCACCAGGGCGTCCCGGCTGGGCCCGTGAGCCAGCAACTGGGCGTAGTTCCACCCGTACCGGATGGCTTCCTCCGGCGTCCCCGCCGTGCCCTGCACCAGCAGTGTCGAGTTGCCGCTCACCGCCGCCGCCAAGTGCTCGGACACCCATGTCTTGGCGGTCCCCGGCACGCCGAGCAGCAGCAGCGCCCGATCGGTCGCCAGCGTCGTGACGGCGACCTCGACGATGCGGCGCGGCCCCACGTACTTGGGAGTGATCACGGTGCCGTCGGGCAGCGTCCCGCCCAGCAGATACGTCGCCACCGCCCACGGCGACAGCCGCCAACGCGTGGGCCGGGGCCGGTCATCGGCTGCCGCGAGCGCCTTCAGCTCGTCGGCGAACGTGTCCTCGGCATGCGGCCGCAGCACCGCCTCCGGATCAGCTGCGGCCCCCGCCGCGCCCACCGCCACCGCACCGGCGGCCGAACCCCCGATGCCGTCCCCCGCCACCTGCGCGGCACTGCTCTCCGGCACCTTCGCGCTGCCGCTCTCCGACATCCTCATCATGGCGTCCCCGGCCTCGTTCGCGGTTCCCGAAACGGTCACAGATCCCCCTCCTCACGCACCATCCGGCTGCCTCAGCCGGGGCACGTCATCCACCATGCACCACACCTCTGACAATCCCCCTCGGCCGCCCAACTCCGCAGGTCAGAACGATTGTCAGAGGTGAAGCGTAGCTTCGTGAGCATGAATCCGCAGGGGGAACGCTGGACGGCGGAGCAGGTGCTTGCCCTCGCTCCTGACGCCGCATCACGCAAGGCGGGCGGCAAGCTCGCCACACCGGCGCCGTGGTCGGGCACGGGCGTCCATGACCAAGCTGTTTGGGGGCTGTGTGCGGGCAGCGGCGGCAAGCCGTACCAGACGGTCGTGGACACCTCCGGCCCGGCTTATCACTGCGGCTGCCCGAGCCGGAAGTTCCCGTGCAAACACGCGCTGGGGCTGCTCCTGCTCTGGTCCGCGGATGACGCCGGGGGAGACAGCGAGCCGCCGCCGTGGGCCGAGCGGTGGCTGGATGACCGGCGGGAGCGCGCCGAGCGCAAGGCGGCTGCCGCAGCCGCAGCAGCTTCTTCCGCAGCCGGGACCGGTAGCGGACGCGGTCCCGGCGGACCCGGTGGGTCCGGCGGATCTGACGAGTCCGGTGGGCCGGCTGTCCCCGGCGCGCGGGACTCAGCGGAGGTGTCCGCCGCGGCCCGCCGTCGCACGGACCGTGCCGAGCAGCGCGAGCGGCGCATCGCCGCAGGCGCCACAGAACTGGAGCAGCGCCTCGCGGACCTGCTGCGTGACGGCCTGGCCACTGCCGACCGTGACGGATACGCGCAGTGGGACGAGACGGCCGCCCGCATGGTCGACGCGCAGGCCCCCGGCCTCGCCGCCCGGGTCAGGGAGTTGGGCGCCATCGCGTCCTCAGGCGCCGACTGGCCGTCCCGACTGCTGGAGGAGTGCGCCCTGCTGCACCTCCTCAACCAGGGCTTCCTGCGCGCCGCCGGCCTGCCGGCTCCCTTGGCGGCCACAGCACGCACCCGTGTCGGCCTGGCCACGGACACAGCCGGACTGCTGGCGTCGGCCCCGCCCGTCCGGGACCGCTGGCTCGTGCTGGCCCAGCAGGACAGCGATGACGGCAAGCTGCTCACGCGCCGCGTCTGGCTGCGCGGTGAACGAACGGGCCGAATGGCCCTCCTGCTGTCCTTCGGAGCCGCCGGCCGGGCTCCCGACCTCGCCTTCCCCGTCGGTCTCGTGCTCGACGCCGACCTCGCCTACTACCCGTCCGCCCGCCCCCTGCGCGCCGCACTCGGCACCCGCTACGGCATGTCGAACAGTGCGGTCGCCACAGCAGACGCCGCTGCCCTCCCCCCGGCGCCCACCCTGCCGCTGACGCCCCTCCCCGGCATGAGTGTCTCGGCCGCTCTCGCCGCCTATGGCGAGGCTCTACGGGACGACCCCTGGCTCGATACCTGGCCCGTCATCCTCTCCCGGGTCGTCCCGGTCCCGGAGACCGCCTCTTCCGCCGCCGTCAGCCATACGGCACAGCCAGCCGCCGGGGGCAGCGACTACTCCCCGGAAACCGACGCCGGAGGCTGGCAGTTGGCCGACGCCGAGTCCGGCCAGGCCCTCCCGGTCGATCCGCGCTGCCCGACAGATCTGTGGCAGCTCGCTTCACTATCGGGCGGCGCTCCCGTCACCGTCTTCGGTGAATGCGGACACCGCGGCTTCATCCCGCTGACCACCTGGGACGAGTCGCCCGTGGCGCTCTCATCGGACGGCCGCCGCCCCACGACCTACGGAGGCACGCCGTGAACCAGGCCACCGAGCAGACCGCGAGCCACCCCACGCACGACACCGTGGCGCGCGCCGTGGACCGCGCCGACGCCACCGCCCGCGCGGACCCCGCCAGCTGGAACGACCTGCTCGCGGCGGCGCTGCTCGGCACCGACCGGCGCACCCCGCCGGTCACCGCGCGCCGTGACCAGGACGCTGCAACAGCCCTGCTCGACGCCGCCGCACTCAGCACGGTGCGGCGCCGCGCGGGGCTGCGTCCCGCCGCAGCGCGACCCCGTCCCGCGCCCGCGCCCGAGGACACCCGCCCCGCGCTGCCGCCCGCCGCCCGCCGCCGGTTGGCCATGCTGCTCGCCGACCGCGCGAGCCCCGGCGCAGGCGGCCCGCGCACCGCGCCGGACCTCACGGAGCTGCTGCCCCAGTGGCTCGCCGCCGCCAACGAGCACGGCTACCGCGCCCCCGCAGCCCTGCTCCCCACGCTCCTCGACGCGGCCCGGGCGCGTACGGACCTGCGCCCGGCAGCGCTCACCCTGGCGGGCCCCCGCGCGCTGTGGCTCGCCCGCCTCAACCCGGACTGGAAGTTCGCCCTACGCGCCGTCCCCGGGACCGAGGCTTCGGACGCGGCGCTGCTCAGCGCCACGGCGGACAGCACGACGACGGCGTCCGCAGACGAGGCCGATCCCGCGCCCTTCCCCAGCGCCGTGCAACGCCGCTGGGAAGAGGGTCTGTTCGCCGAGCGGGTCGCGCTGCTCGCCTCCGTACGGCGCCGGGACCCGGCCGCCGCACTCTCTCTGCTGGCCAGCACCTGGTCCACGGAACGGGCCGAGGACCGGCTGATGTTCCTGGACTCGCTGCGCGAGGGGCTGTCGTCCGCCGACGAGCCCTTCATCGAACAGACGCTGTCGGACCGCAGCCGCAACGTCCGTTCCACAGCGGCCGAACTGCTCTCCGCGCTTCCCCACTCGGCCCTCGCCGCGCGGATGGCCGCCCGCTCCCTGGCCTGCGTAGCGCTCGAAAGCCCGGCCGACGGACCGCCTGCGGGCGATGGCGCGAGCGGAGACGCGAGCCGAACGACGGCCCACGAGCCGCGTGTGACCGTAGCGCCGCCGCGTGCCTGCGACAGCGCGATGCAGCGGGACGGCGTCGTACCCAAACCGCCCTCTGGGCGTGGCGAACGTGCCTGGTGGCTCGGCCAATTGGTGGAGGCGACGCCCCTTGGTTCCTGGACGGAACAGTTCGGTGGACGCACGGCGGCGGAGATCCTGGCGCTCCCCGTCGCCGACGGCTGGCAGACGGAACTGCACGCCGCCTGGAGCCGCGCAGCCGTGCGGCAGCGCGACGCGGCATGGGCGCGGGCCCTGCTGAGCGCCCCCGCGTCCACCACCTCATCCAGCACGCTCGGATCACCGACACCGTCACCGTCACCGACACCAACGCCGGCACCGTCGACGTGGGCGCGGAGTGCGCCGCAGCCGCACAGCGCTCCGTCCCGCGCTCCAGCCCCGGCCGCTGGCGCTGCCGCCCCCGGCGCCGCGACTGGTGGCCCTGCGGCTGCCAGCCCTGTGCCCACCACTGCCAGCACTCCCGCCGTGCGGGCGGCGCTCGGCGGGCCCGCCAGTTCCGGCGTCGCGGGGATCGACGGCCCTTCCTGGCGGGACCCGGCCAAGCTGCTCACGGTGCTGCCTGCGGAGGAACGCGCTCTGTGGGTGGCGGAGTTCATCGCCGCTCATGGCCTGTCCGACGCGTTTCGCCTGCTCGGCGTGTGCACGGTGCCTTGGGCCGAGCCCCTGGGCCGAGCCGTTGTGGACGCGCTCGATATCGCCCGGGACGCCGGTAGCTATCCATGGAGTTTCAGCGGCGTCATGGGGCTGGCCGAGCGTTGCCTGGACCCGGCACAGGCGGACCGGCTGGAGGTACTGACCGCGATATCGGACGAGCCGGAGGACGGCTCGCCGGGCGCCGTCGGCTACTGGTCGGAGGCGTTCCGGCGGCTCGTGGGCACCCTGCGGCTGCGGGCGGCCATGCAGGCGGAGCTGGCCGGAGCGACCTCTCCCGGTACGGCGGCGGGCTCGCCCACCGCCCCCTAGCTGTTCTGTCCGGGGAGGTTGTGGACAGGTGAGCCAGGTCTCGGCTGAGGGAGCTTGAACAGGTGAGGGCCTTCCGGGTTCGGTGTGGATTGCGACGTCTACACCGACCGAAAGGCCCTCGTGCCCCACC
>NZ_JBWLKN010000043.1:0-45807 GCF_059026195.1 Streptomyces sp. A01
GCTCCGTGCTCCGTGCTCCGTGCTCCGTGCTCCGTGCTCCGTGCTCCGTGCTCCGTGCTCCGTGCTCCGTGCTCCGTGCTCCGTGCTCCGTGCTCCGTACGGCCCCGTGCCCCGTATCGCCATACGGCTCCGTGCCCCGTGCCTCGCCCCCCATCGCCCCGTGCTGGCCCCGCGCACAGCAAGGCTCCTGAACCCCAGCCTTCAAGCTGAAGCCCAGCGCCGGCGCGCGCGTGGCGGCTGGGACTCCGCGGGCTACGCTGCTGGGTATGCAGGCAACCGCGTATACGTACGACCCCGACACCCGGGCGGGCAGTGTGCTGC
The DNA here is from genome assembly GCF_059026195.1 of Streptomyces sp. A01. Classification (NCBI taxonomy): domain Bacteria; kingdom Bacillati; phylum Actinomycetota; class Actinomycetes; order Kitasatosporales; family Streptomycetaceae; genus Streptomyces; species Streptomyces sp. A01. The sequence goes on from NZ_JBWLKN010000043.1 coordinate 322, forward strand.
TCGACGACGGCACCCCGCTGCCCTTCGACGCGGCGGCCTTCGACGCCGGTGGTCTGCGGCTGTTGCGCCCCGGTCAGCGAGTGCGGATCGACGTCGAGGGCGAGGGCGAGGCCCGCCGCGTCGTCTTCGTGACGCTCCAGACCTTCTGAGCCCTCCTCAGCCCTCTCAGTCCTCCGTAGTCCTTCTGGGCTTTTCTGAGGCCACCCGGGCCGCCGACCGCCCTTCCCTGGAACGCACCGCGGGCCGGGCTCCCCTGAGGGAGTCCGGCCCGGCGAGGTACTGAGCTGGACGGCGTTCGCCGTGGGTTACTTCTTCCTGGCGGTCGCCTTCTTGGCGGTGGTCGTGCGGGCCGTGGTCTTACGGGCCGGGGCCTTCTTGGCCGTCGCCTTCTTCGCGGGCGCGGTCTTCTTGGCGCTGGCCTTCTTGGCCGTGGCCGCCTTCTTGGCGGGCGTGGCCTTCTTGGCCGTGGCGGTCGTCTTCTTCGCCGGAGCCTTCTTGGCCGTGGCCGCGGTCGTCGCCGTGGTCTTCTTCGCCGGAGCCTTCTTGGCCGTGGCGGTGGTCTTCTTCGCGGTCGGCGTCGTCTTCTTCGCCGTGGTGGCGGCCTTCTTCGCCGTCGCCTTCTTGGCCGTGGCCTTCTTCGCGGCCGCCTTGGCCGTCGTACGGGTGGAAGAACCGCCCGAGAGGCTGCCCTTGGGGGCCTTCTTCACGGCCACGTCGTTCTTCGGGAGCTTCTTCGAACCGCTCACGAGGTCCTTGAAGCCCTGGCCCGCGCGGAAACGCGGCACCGAGGTCTTCTTGACCCGGACCCGCTCACCGGTCTGCGGGTTGCGGGCGTACCGCGCGGGGCGGTCGACCTTCTCGAACGAGCCGAAACCGGTGACCGATACCCGGTCACCGCCGACGACCGCGCGGACGACCGCGTCGAGTACCGCGTCGACCGCGTCTGCGGCGTTCTGACGTCCACCGAGCTTGTCGGCAATCGCTTCAACGAGCTGCGCCTTGTTCACGTCTTCCCCTTCGGAGACATAGCTGGAACGAATCTGTTCTAGCTTTTTCGCACGTTAGGCAGATATATACCGCAAATCAAACACGAAACGGCCTAATCACCCTTGTGCCGCAATGAACTCGACCGTCACGGACTTCCGTCACCGTCGAGATCTTCGGGGAAACGACCTTCATCCAGGTCGTTCATCAACCGGTCCAGACGCCGCGCCGCGTCTGCGAGATCGTGCTTGGCTGCCGCCGTGATGATCAGCAGCTTCCGGGACAGCGCCATCCGTACGCCCTCCGGGACTTGCAGTGCGCGCACCTTTGCATGCGCTTCTTTCAGCCGGTCGGCGACGATCCCGTAAAGCTGTAGTTGGGTGTCGCGTTCCATGCGCTGATTGTGCCATCTGCGGCGAGTTGTCGCCTCATGGGGCTCCAACACGCCGATGCGCCGCTGGTCCGAGGACCAGCGACGCATCGTGTCAAACGCGCTCTACGCAGGGCACACCGGGGGTGTCAGACCTGCACCGTACTGGGTTTGAAGGCCGGTCGGCCCACCTCATACGCAGCGATTTCCGGCTCCTGCCTCAGGGTCAGGCTGATGTCGTCCAGCCCTTCAAGCAGCCGCCAACGGGCGTTCTCGTCAAGCTCAAATTCAGCCGTTACTCCGGCTGCTCGCACCTGCCGTGCGACGAGGTCCACCGTGACCTCGGCGGTGGGGTCGGCCTCGGTCAACTGCCACAGCGCGTCCACCGTCTCCTGCGGCAGCAGGACCGTCAGAAGGCCGTTCTTGAGGGAGTTGCCGCGGAAGATGTCGGCGAATCGGGCGGAGATGACGGCCTTGAAGCCGTAGTTCTGCAGCGCCCACACCGCGTGCTCGCGGGAGGAGCCGGTGCCGAAGTCGGGCCCGGCGACCAGCACTGTGGCCCCGGTGCGCTCGGGCTGGTTCAGCACGAACTCGGGGTCCTTGCGCCACGCCTCGAAGAGGCCGTCCTCGAACCCGTCCCGGGTGACCTTCTTCAGCCAGTGCGCCGGGATGATCTGGTCGGTGTCGACATTGCTGCGCCGCAGCGGGACGGCACGGCCGGTGTGTGTGGTGAATGCTTCCATGGCTGTTCAGACCCCCACAGGAGCGGTCGACGGGGCGAGGTCGGCGGGCGAGGCGAGGTGCCCCAGGACGGCGGTGGCAGCGGCGACCTGAGGGGAGACCAGATGGGTGCGGCCGCCCTTGCCCTGCCTGCCCTCGAAGTTGCGGTTGGAGGTGGAGGCGGAGCGCTCGCCAGGAGCGAGTTGGTCCGGGTTCATGCCCAGGCACATCGAGCAACCCGCGTGCCGCCATTCGGCCCCAGCCGCGGTGAACACCTTGTCGAGCCCCTCCGCCACGGCCTGCAGGGCGACCCGTACGGAGCCGGGGACGACGAGCATCCGCACCCCTTCGGCGACGCTGCGGCCCTCCAGGATGGAGGCGGCCGCGCGCAGATCCTCGATCCGGCCGTTGGTGCACGAGCCCACGAACACCGTGTCCACGCGGATGTCACGCAGCCACTGACCCGCCGTCAACCCCATGTACTCCAGGGCCTTTTCTGCGGCGAACCGCTCGCTGACGTCCTCGTACGAGGCAGGGTCGGGCACGGCGGCCGACAGCGGCGCGCCCTGGCCGGGGTTGGTGCCCCAGGTGACGAACGGCGCGAGGGAGGTGGCGTCGATGACGACCTCGTGGTCGAAGACGGCGTCGTCGTCGGTGCGCAGTGTGCGCCAGTACGCGACGGCCTCGTCCCAGTCGGCGCCGCGGGGAGCGTGGTCGCGGCCTTCGAGGTAGGCGAACGTGGTCTCGTCCGGTGCGATCATCCCGGCCCGGGCTCCGGCCTCGATGGACATGTTGCAGATGGTCATCCGCGCTTCCATCGACAGCTTCTCGATGGCGGAGCCCCGGTACTCGATGACGTAGCCCTGCCCGCCACCGGTGCCGATCTTGGTGATGATCGCGAGGATCAGGTCCTTCGCGGTGACGTCCTCGGGCAGTTCGCCCTCGACGGTGATCGCCATGGTCCTGAACGGGGCCAGTGGCAGCGTCTGGGTGGCCAGCACGTGCTCCACCTGGGAGGTGCCGATGCCGAACGCCAGGGCGCCGAAGGCACCGTGCGTGGAGGTGTGGCTGTCGCCGCACACGACGGTGGTGCCCGGCTGGGTCAGTCCCAACTGCGGGCCCACCACATGGACGACGCCCTGCTCCACATCGCCGAGCGGGTGCAGCCGCACTCCGAACTCCGCGCAGTTCTTGCGCAGCGTCTCCAGCTGCGTCCGGGAGACCGGGTCGGCGATGGGCTTGTCGATGTCGAGCGTGGGGGTGTTGTGGTCCTCGGTCGCGATGGTGAGGTCGGTGCGCCGCACCCGGCGTCCGGCCTTACGGAGCCCGTCGAAGGCCTGCGGGCTGGTCACCTCGTGCAGCAGGTGCAGATCGATGAAGAGGAGGTCAGGCTCGCCTTCGGCGTGCCGGACGACATGGTCGTCCCAGACCTTCTCCGCGAGTGTCCGTCCCATCGCTTTCCCTCCGGCCGGCGTCGCTGCCGACCCAACTCGTGTGTTCGTGGGAGCGCCGTCGGAAATGTCCGGCGCCATCTCCAGACTGGCGGGTGCCGCGAGAATTTGAACTTGCGTTTCACAGTGTGAGACGCGAGTATCGTTGCATGGACAACTCTAGCGGCGTCGGCGTTCTCGACAAGGCGGCTCTGGTACTGAGCGCTCTGGAGTCCGGCCCGGCCACCCTCGCCGGGCTGGTCGCGGCGACCGGACTGGCGCGCCCCACGGCGCACCGGCTCGCGGTAGCCCTTGAGCACCACCGGATGGTCGCGCGTGACATGCAGGGCCGTTTCATCCTCGGCCCGCGGCTCTCCGAGCTCGCGGCCGCCGCGGGCGAGGACCGGCTGCTCGCCACGGCAGGCCCCGTACTCACTCACCTACGCGACGTGACCGGCGAAAGCGCCCAGCTGTACCGGCGGCAGGGCGACATGCGCATCTGCGTCGCCGCCGCGGAACGGCTGTCCGGACTGCGGGACACGGTGCCGGTCGGCTCCACGCTGCCCATGAAGGCGGGGTCCGCCGCCCAGATCCTGATGGCCTGGGAGGAGCCCGAGCGGCTGCACCGGGGTCTGCAGGGTGCCCGGTTCACGGCGACGGCCCTGTCGGGCGTACGGCGCCGGGGCTGGGCCCAGTCGATCGGTGAGCGGGAACCGGGCGTGGCGTCCGTCTCCGCGCCCGTACGGGGCCCCTCCAACCGCGTGGTCGCCTCCGTGTCCGTCTCAGGCCCGATCGAGCGGCTGACCCGCCACCCGGGCCGCATGCACGCCCAGGCGGTCATCGACGCCGCAGCACGCCTCTCCGAAGCCCTGCGCCGCACGAGCTGACCTGCCGGACCCGCCGGACCCTGCGGGCTTGCGGTCATGAGCCACGGAGCCTTCAGGGTCCCGGCAGGGCCCAGGTCCCGGTCCGGACCACGGAGCCCTGCCGGGCGTACGGAGCACGGGGGCGCCGACCTCGCGAGCACGGGGCACGGGGCGCCGCCCCCACGGGGCACGGGGCACGGGGCACCCCCACGGGGCACGGGGCACGGGGCGCCCCCACGGGGCACGGAGCCGCCCAACCGCGCGGGGCACGGGGCGGCCCCAATCGCGCACCGCCCGCAGGTGGTTGATCCGCGTGCCGATGGTGGAGACGACGAGGCCGTCGTCCGCGTCGGCGGCACCCGGCCCGGCCCGGGGTGAGCACGTCGCGCGCCGCGGAGCGCCTCATGGGAAAGCCCGTCCAGACGTCGGGCGAACGCGAAAGTGGCCCTCCGCGAAATACGGAGAGCCACTTTCTTTCTGTACCCCCGACCGGATTCGAACCGGCGCTACCGCCTTGAGAGGGCGGCGTGCTAGGCCGCTACACAACGGGGGCAAGAGCACTGCGCTGGGCTACCAGGACTCGAACCTAGACTAAATGAACCAGAATCACTCGTGCTGCCAATTACACCATAGCCCATGGTATAGACCAGTACCCCCGACCGGATTCGAACCGGCGCTACCGCCTTGAGAGGGCGGCGTGCTAGGCCGCTACACAACGGGGGCCCTAGCGATCCATTCGTCGTCGCCTCCGGGGAATTTCCGGATGGTGACGGAGTCAGGATCTGTACCCCCGACCGGATTCGAACCGGCGCTACTGCCTTGAGAGGGCAGCGTGCTAGGCCGCTACACAACGGGGGCTTGAACTTCGCGATCTCAGCTTCGCGATCAAGAGACCGGATGAAGATCTCTTGCTGGGCTACCAGGACTCGAACCTAGACTAACTGAACCAGAATCAGTCGTGCTGCCAATTACACCATAGCCCACCAAAACTCAAACCCCTCATTGGGGGTTCTTGTTTGGGTTTGCGCTTTCCATCCGGACCTGTCGGTCCCTCGTGGGCGGCGCAGGAAGAACATTACCTGAACGTGGGCGGCGCACCAAAACCGATACCGGCCGTGCGAGCGCCCGGGAGGCGGCCCCAGGCGCGCTGGGGCCGCCTCCCGGCACCCGGAGGACTACAGCGCGGCGCGCAGGCGGCGCAGCGTCTCCTCACGGCCGAGCAGCTCCATGGACTCGAACAGCGGCGGCGAGACGCGCCGACCGGTGACCGCGACCCGCAGCGGCGTGAAGGCGAACTTGGGCTTGATCCCCAGCCCGTCCACCAGCGCCTCCCGCAGCGTGGCCTGGATGGCGTCCGGCTGGAAGTCCGCCAGCTGCTCCAGGGCTGTGACGCTGGCGGCGAGCACCGGCTTGGCGTCCTCGGTGAGCACCTTGGCCGCGTCGGCCTCGTCCACCTGGAAGTCCTCCGGCTTGACGAAGAGGAAGCCGAGCATGCCGACGACCTCGCCGAGCACCACCATCCGCTCCTGCGTCAGCGGGGCCGCCTTGGCCAGCAGCTCCAGCTCGTCGCCGGTCGGTTCGCGGTCGGGGAACAGGAACGGCACGAGGCGCCGTACGAACTCCTCCGGCGCGAGGTCCCGCAGGTGCGTGGCGTTGATGGCCTCGCACTTCTTCAGGTCGAAGCGCGCCGGGTTGGCGTTCACGTCGGCGATGTCGAAGGCCGCGATCATCTCGTCCATGGAGAAGATGTCCCGGTCCTCAGCGAGGGACCAGCCGAGCAGGGACAGGTAGTTCAGCAGCCCCTCGGGGAGGAAGCCGCGCTCGCGGTAGAGGTTGAGCGAGGCCTGCGGGTCGCGCTTGGAGAGCTTCTTGTTGCCCTCGCCCATGACGTACGGGAGGTGCCCGAAGGCGGGGGTGGTGCCGTTGCCCACACCGATCTCGGCGAGCGCCGCGTACAGCGCGATCTGGCGCGGGGTGGAGGACAGCAGGTCCTCGCCGCGCAGCACGTGCGTGATCTCCATCAGCGCGTCGTCGACCGGGTTGACCAGCGTGTAGAGCGGGGCCCCGTTGGCCCGGACGATGCCGAAGTCCGGCACGTTCTCCGGGGTGAAGGTCAGCTCGCCGCGCACCAGGTCGGTGAAGGTGATCGGGGTGTCGGGCATCCGGAACCGCACGATCGAGGTGCGGCCCTCGGCTCCGTAGGCGGCGATCTGCTCAGGCGTGAGGGCGCGGCACTTGCCGTCGTAGCCCGACGGCTTGCCCGCCTTGCGCGCGGCGTCGCGGCGGGCGTCCAGCTCCTCGGTGGTGCAGTAGCAGGGGTACGCGAAGCCGCGCTCCTGGAGCTTGCGGGCGACGTCCGCGTAGAGGTCCACGCGCTGCGACTGGCGGTACGGGGCATGCGGGCCGCCGACCTCGGGGCCCTCGTCCCAGTCGAAGCCGAGCCAGCGCATCGCGTCGAGGAGCTGCTGGTAGCTCTCCTCCGAGTCGCGCGCCGCGTCGGTGTCCTCGATGCGGAAGACCAGGGTGCCGCCGTGGTGGCGGGCGAAAGCCCAGTTGAACAGGGCGGTGCGGACCAGTCCCACGTGGGGGTTACCGGTCGGCGAGGGACAGAAACGGACGCGTACGGGAGATGCGCTAGCCACGCTTGATCACCTTGTTGGTGAGAGTGCCGATGCCTTCGATGGTGACGGCGACCTCGTCGCCGACGTTGAGCGGCCCGACTCCGGCCGGGGTGCCCGTGAGGATGACGTCGCCCGGGAGCAGCGTCATGGCCTCGGTGATGTGCACGATCAGCTCCTCGACGGAGCGGACCATCTCGCTGGTGCGGCCCAGTTGCCGCTGTTCGCCGTTGACGGTGCACATGATCGCCAGGTCGCCGGGTTCGACGTCGGTCTCCACCCAGGGGCCGAGCGGGCAGGAGGTGTCGAAGCCCTTGGCGCGGGCCCACTGCTGCTCGCGGCGCTGCACGTCACGCGCGGTGACGTCGTTCGCGCAGGTGTAGCCGAGGATCACTTCGCGTGCGCGCTCGCGCGGGACCTCCCGGCACATCCGGCCGATCACGACGGCCAGCTCGGCCTCGTGGTGCAGCTCCTCCGAGAAGGCGGGGTAGGCGATCGGGTCGCCGGGGCCGGTCACCGAGGTGGAGGGCTTGAAGAACGTGACGGGGATGTCGGGGACCTCGTGGCCCAGCTCGGCGGCGTGTTCGGCGTAGTTGCGGCCGATGGCGACGACCTTGTTCGGGAGCACGGGCGGCAGCAGCCGCACCTTGTCCAGCGGGACCTTCTGGCCCGAGCGCTCGAATTCGGCGAAGGGATGTCCCTTGATGATGTCGAGGACGGGGCCGCCTTCTGTCGCGGCGTCCCCCTCCACGACTCCGAACGCGACGTTGCCGTCGATGGAGAATCTGGCGATGCGCACGGGAGGTGCTGCCCCTCACTGATCACTGGCTGGAGTCTGACGCTCCAGGCTATCGCCCCGTTTTCGGCGTGCGTGCGCTCGCGGCGCGCCGGTCGCCGGGGCCGGCGCGGCGGCGGGTGGGGCAGGATCTGGCGAGGGCACCGGGGCGCCGCGGGACGCTGGGGCCGAGCGGTGAACCGGTGGGACGCCGGAGCCGAGCGGTGAACCGGCGGGCCGGTGAGTCCGCTGGGGCGAACTGGGGCTACTGCGGGGCGTCCATCAGGATGGTGCGGCGCGGGTTCGCGGTCTGCGTGGGGAGCTCGACGGGGTGTTCCTGCTGCTCGTCCGCAGGGGTGGGCTGCAGCTCCTCGGCGTCCTTGAGGTGGGCCAGGGTGGTGCGCCGCGGGTTGGCTATGTTCCGGAACATCATCGTCGTCTTCACTGGTTCTGCCTCGTCCTTGTCGTTTCGGGATCGGGTGTAAAGCGTCAGGCTAAACGCGGCTTTCCCCAGGAATCTGCGAGCCCAGTCATGCCTGACGTGTGAGTTTCCTCACGAAGACCCCGGCAAATGCCGCATTCCAGGCACTCAACAGGACACCGCGAAACGGGCAATTCGTAGCTGAAGCTGACGTTCCGCTCTTGATCATCGCTACCCGGACACGCGGTGGCCCTGAGGGGAGCGCGGCTAATAGCCCGATATCTCAGACATTGTTGTCCACAACCGGTCATCAAACGCTCGCATTGAGTCACAAGCCCCATGGCGTCACCCACGGCTCTTGTTGGAGCATCCGGCACTGTGCTGGAATTCCCCGGACCGCCGACAGGATTCAGCTGGCGCGCAGGGGGCGCGAAGAGGCGCCGAAGGCGGCGGCTCCTCTTTCCACGAGAAAGGCAAGCGCGCCGGTCACTCACGACTCGACACCGTCCCGCCGTATCCACGGGGGGACGCCTGGTCCAGAGGTTGCGACGCTAGTGCAGGGACGTTTCAAGAGGGATGGCAACGCTGCGGCGGACCCCGAGCCGCGCGGTGGTTCCGACCGCGGTGCGGAAGCCAGTACGCGGACGAACACGCCTGGCGGCGATGAGTCCGCCGAGCAGCCGAAGCCAAAGGCTCCCACCGGGCCTGGCCCGCGAATAGCCCTGCGCAACTGGAAGATCAGCACCCGGCTTGTCTCGCTGCTCGCGCTTCCCGTGGTCGCGGCGACGACGCTGGGTGGTCTGCGTATCCAGAGCTCGATGGACAAGATCGAGCAGCTGGACCACATGAAGCTGCTCACCGAGATGACGCAGCAGGCGACCCAGCTCGCCGACGCGCTCCAGGAGGAGCGGGACAGGTCCGCCGGTCCGCTGGCAGGTGCCGGCGACGCCAAGGACGACCAGGTGGTCGCCCCGCGGCAGCGCACCGACCAGGCGCTCCTGGCGTTCACCCGGGCCACCGACGGCATCGACCCGGTCGACCCGACGGTGACCGGCGTGCAGTCCACGCTGGTGGACATCAAGAAGCAGCTTGCCAAGATCCAGGAGATCCGCAAGGACGCCTACTCCGACCCGGAGTACACCTCGCAGACCGTGGTCAGCTACAACGAGCTGATCACCTCGCTGCTGTCGCTGTCCCAGGACATGGCGCAGGCGACCAGCAACAGCGCGATGATCAGCAAGACGCGCGCGCTCGCCACCTTCTCGTCGGCCAAGGAGTACGCGTCGATCCAGCGCGCCTCCATCAGCGCCGGGCTGGCGCAGCCGAAGAAGGCCAAGCTCTCCGCGAACGACCGCCGCTACACCAGGACGGCGCTCGACAAGGAGGAGCAGGCGCTCCGCCGGTTCACGCAGATCCGCCCCGGCGACTCCCCCGAGCTGCTGTCCCCGCTCAACGGCGGCAACACCGACATCACCGCGGCCAACAAGTACGCGCTGCGCATCCTGCGCGACGACGCCGGGCTGGCGTCCGAAGACCGCACGTACATGGACTGGTACGACCAGGACACCATCAAGCTCGAAGCGATGTCGAAGATCGAGCAGACGCTGCTGACGGAGATGGAGCAGAAGGCGCGCGAGCTGCGGGCGGACGCCAAGCAGGACGCGTTCATCAACGGTGCGCTCATCCTGCTGGTGCTCGGCATCTCGCTCGTCGGCGCCTTCGTCGTCTCCCGCTCCATGGTGCGCTCGCTGCGACGGCTGCAGGACACCGCGCAGGACGTCGCCCAGCAGCGGCTGCCCGAGCTGGTCAAGCAGCTGTCCGAGCACGACCCGCAGGACGTGGACACGTCCGTGGAGTCGGTGGGTGTGCACAGCCGGGACGAGATCGGAAAGGTCGCCGCGGCGTTCGACGACGTGCACCGCGAAGCGGTCCGGCTCGCCGCCGAGCAGGCGCTGCTGCGAGGCAACGTCAACGCGATGTTCACCAACCTCTCGCGCCGCAGCCAGGGCCTCATCCAGCGCCAGCTCTCGCTCATCTCCGAGCTGGAGAGCCGCGAGGCCGACCCGGACCAGCTCTCCTCGCTGTTCAAGCTGGACCACCTCGCGACGCGTATGCGCCGTAACGGTGAGAACCTCCTCGTCCTCGCCGGTGAAGAGCCCGGCCGCCGCTGGACCCGCCCCGTCCCCCTGGTGGACGTGCTGCGCGCCGCGGCGTCGGAGGTGGAGCAGTACGAGCGGATCGAGCTCAGCTCCGTTCCCGGCACCGAGGTCGCGGGCCGGGTCGTCAACGACCTCGTGCACCTGCTCGCCGAGCTGCTGGAGAACGCCACCTCGTTCTCCTCGCCGCAGACGAAGGTGAAGGTCACCGGGCACGCGCTGCCCGACGGGCGGGTGCTCGTGGAGATCCACGACACCGGCATCGGCCTCTCACCGGAAGACCTCGCCGCGATCAACGAGCGGCTGGCCAGCCCGCCCACCGTCGATGTGTCGGTCTCCCGCCGCATGGGCCTGTTCGTGGTCGGCCGGCTGTCGCTGCGGCACGGCATCCGCATCCAGCTGCGGCCGTCCGACTCGGGCGGCACCACGGCGCTGGTCATGCTGCCGGTCGACGTCGCGCAGGGCGGCGGCAAGAAGGGCGCCCCTCCGGTGTCCGGCTCGACCGCGCCCGCCCTCGGCAAGCCGGGCTCCCCCGGCAACGGCAACGGGTCGGCTGGGCCGCTCGGCTCCACGTCCTCGCGCCGCCAGATGCCGGGCTCCGGCCAGCGGCCCGCGCTCCCCGGCAACGGTGGCCCCGCGCCGCGCGGCGGCGCGCCCGCGGGCGGCTCCAGCAGCCCCGGCCGTCAGCAGCCGAGCGGCCAGAGCGGCCGTCCCGGGATGTCCAGCAGTGGCCTGCCCTCCCGCCCTGTCGGTGCCTCCGTGCCCGGCGGCAACGGGGGCGGATCGGGCGCCGGTGCCGGTGACTTCTTCGGCGGCGGAAGCGGCAACCGGGCCAGCGGGGCGGACAACACCCCCGCGACGACCGGTGACTTCTTCGGCGGCAGCCGCGCTGGCGCGCGTAACGCCGCGAACGCGAACCAGGACGGGAGTCCCGCCACCGGTACGCACCCCGCCCTGCCCGCACGCGACAACCAGGACAACCGGAACCGTCAGGACCGGCCGGGCAGCCAGAACCGGCAGGACCGGCCGGGCGGCAAGGACCGGCAGGGCAACCAGCCGACCATCGCCCCGCCGACCGGCGCCCCCGCGAACGCCGGGCGCCCCGGTGGCTCCTCCGGCGACCCGGGCCGACGCCCGCAGCTGTCGCAGCGCGGCCCGGCTCCCGAGCTGCCCGGCGCGCCCCGCCCGGCGGTGGCCGAAGGCCCCGGCGCGCAGGGCGCGGACAGCGACGCGCAGCGGCCCGGCACGAACTGGGGTGCCCGGCGCGCCGCCGCCGCGGACGACTGGCCCGCCGCCGACCACGACGCGGACGCCGCGCGCGGCCACGAGGACATCGACACCACGCCGCCGTTCCCGCGCGGCGCGGCGGGCGGTCCCGGCGACACCGGCGAGTTCGCCGTCCCCGGGAGCACGCGTGGCGACCACGGAGCGGGGGACACGAGCGTGTTCGCGCCACGGCGCGGCGAGGACACCGGCGGGTACCCCCGCCCGGCCACCCGTGACACCGGTGAGTACGCCCAGCCGGGCCCCGCCGCCGGACAGGGCGGACAGGGCGGACAGGGCGATACTGGCCAGTTCGCCCGGCCCCCGCAGCAGGACCGGCCCGCTGCCGGTCGCGGCCCCGGTGACACCGGTCAGTTCGCCCTCCCGCGCGGCGGGTCGGGCGGCCCCGGCGACACGGGGCAGTTCAGCCTGCCGGGTGGCGGACCCGCCGACACCGGCGAGTACGCGGCGCCGCGCCCCACTGACACCGGCGAGTACCCGCAGCCCCGTCCCACCGACACCGGGTCGTACGCACGCCCCGGCATCGCCGACACCAGCACCACCGGCGAGTACGCGGCGCCCCGTCCCGCCGACACCGGCGAGTACCCGCAGCCCGGCCCCGTCGGCGGCGCGCAGGCGGGCCCCGGCGACACGACGCGGTTCGACCGGCCCGACTTCAACGGCCCGCCCCCCGGGCGCGGGGCGGCCACCGCCTACCAGGGCGGCCCGGGAGTGGGTCTGGGCGGCGCGCCGCGCGAGAGCCGCGGCCCGGCGCCGGAGCAGGACCACCTCACCGGCGAACTGCCGCTGCCGCAGGGCTTCGACGATGGGGGCACCCCCATCTTCGACACGATCGAGTCCAACTGGTTCCGCAGCCCGCAGAGCCCCGCGCAGCCCGGTCAGCCGACGGTTCCCGCAGCGGAGCCCGATGGCGGACCTGCCGGGAACGGCGCCCCGCACGGGGCGCCGGAGCCCACCGGTTCCGCCCCGTCGCTGCCCCAGCGTGAGCCCCGGTCGCAGGACGCGCGCGAGCGTACGTCCGAGCAGCCGGTGCGGACGCAGGCGGCGCCGGACACCGCGCCGGCGGCGGGTGGCGGCACGGCTTGGCGCTCCTCCCCGAACGACGAGCGGTGGCGGCGGGCCGAGCAGCTCCGCGAGCCCGCCGCCGGGGGTGTGACCGCCTCGGGGCTGCCCCGCCGGGTGCCGCGTGCCAACCTGGTCGACGGCACCGCCGAGGAGCAGACCCACCAGGCCGGCCCCCAGGTGTCGCGTGCGCCGGACGACGTACGCGGGCGACTGACCAACCTTCGTCGAGGCATCCAGCAGGGCCGTCAGGCCGGAACGGACGGGCGGCCATGAGGATCGCGGTTTTGACCACTTTTACCAGCAGGAGCGTTAGTTGAGTCCGATGAGCCAGGCCGCGCAGAACCTGAACTGGTTGATCACCAACTTCGTCGACAACACCCCAGGGGTGTCGCACACGGTGGTGGTTTCCGCCGACGGGCTCCTTTTGGCGATGTCCGAAGGATTCCCCCGCGACCGGGCCGATCAGCTGGCGGCCGTCGCCTCCGGTCTGACGTCGCTGACGGCCGGAGCCTCCCGCATCTTCGAGGGCGGCTCCGTCAACCAGACCGTGGTCGAGATGGAACGCGGCTTCCTCTTCATCATGTCCATCTCGGACGGCTCGTCCCTGGCCGTCCTCGCCCACCCGGAATGCGACATCGGCCTCGTCGGCTACGAAATGGCCCTCCTTGTCGACCGCACCGGCGGGGTCCTCACCCCCGACCTGCGCGCCGAACTGCAGGGCACTCTCCTGAACTGACTGCCCGCCACCGTCCGTCCAGCTCCATCGCCACCCCACCGGCACCGACCGACGGCACCACCGCCAGCCTGCTGTCCGACCGGAGGACCCAATGAACCCGCCCGCTGCCTCGACCGGCCCGTACGGTGCGTCTCATCACGCACCGTACGGGGATGAAGGCGACCAGCCGCTGGTGCGCCCGTACGCGATGACCGGAGGTCGCACCCGGCCCCGCTACCAGCTCGCCATCGAGGCGCTGGTCAGCACGACGGCCGACCCGGCGCACCTGCAGGGCCTGCTGCCCGAGCACCAGCGGATCTGCCACCTGTGCCGTGAGGTCAAGTCGGTCGCCGAGGTCTCCGCGCTGCTGGCGATACCGCTCGGGGTGGCCCGCATCCTCGTCGCCGACCTGGCCGAGGCCGGCATGGTCGCGATCCATCAGCCTGGCGGAAGTTCCGAATCCGGTGGCACGCCTGACGTGACTCTGCTCGAAAGGGTGCTCAGTGGACTTCGCAAGCTCTAGTGGTGAGGCCCCCCGTTCCACCACCTCTGCGAAGATCGTGGTGGCCGGTGGCTTCGGCGTGGGCAAGACCACCTTTGTCGGCGCGGTCTCGGAGATCAGCCCGCTGCGCACCGAGGCCGTGATGACCTCCGCTTCGGCGGGGATCGACGATTTGAGCCACGTTCAGGACAAGACCACGACGACCGTGGCGATGGACTTCGGCCGTATCACGCTCGATGACGACCTGATCCTTTATCTGTTCGGCACACCCGGCCAGGACCGTTTCTGGTTCATGTGGGACGATCTGGTCCGCGGCGCCATCGGTGCCATCGTCCTGGTGGACACCCGGCGGCTCGCGGACTGCTTCCCCGCCGTCGACTACTTCGAGAACTCCGGGCTGCCGTTCGTCATCGCCCTCAACGGGTTCAACGGTCATCAGCCCTACACCCCCGATGAGGTGCGCGAAGCACTCCAGATCGGCCCGGACACGCCGATCATCGTCACCGACGCCCGGCACCGCAGCGAGACGAAGAGTGCGCTTATCACCCTCGTTGAGCACGCTTTGATGGCCCGGCTCAAGTAACGTATCGAGCACGGAAGTTACCCGGGTCGGCTTTCTGGGGCCGCATTGCGGGCGGCATTGTGTCCTTTGACACGATGGGCTCGTGGATGGCTCGTGGATTCATAACGTTTCGACAGAGAATTACCCGGCCCGAGCGATACGCACAGCGACCAATTGGTTTCACTGCGCATACATTTTGCCTGAATTTTGCGACCGCTCGCCCTTAACGCCCGTTTTATCTCAGTGGCCGACAGCCCTCTGTCCGTGCTGCTCACTGTTTGGAATGCGCCTGCCTGACGTGCTGGAATTCGCTGAACTGAGCAGTAAGGGCTCAGCTGAGAACGGCACAACATCAGGTGCCGACGCCGAGAGGTTGTTGGTCGAGTGAGGCGAAGCACAACGGCGCCCGCGGCAGGAAAGCTCAAGCCGGAGGCCGATCAGGGCCAGGCGCGGGGCAATTTCACGCCGCCACCGCGCACAGCGGCGTCGCCCTCTGACGTACCCGTACCCGAGTCCCCGGGCCCCAGCGGGAGCAAGTGGTCCCCGCGCAACTGGCGGGTGCCGGTCCGGCTGAACGCGATTCTGCTGATTCCAGTGCTGGTCGCACTGGTCTTCGGCGGCTTCCAGGTCGCCTCGTCCGTGAAGACCTGGACCGAGGCCCAGGAGGCGGAGGACACCGCACGTCTGGTGCGGGCCGCCGCCACCTACGGTCAGGCTCTGAAAATCGAGCGTGACGTTTCTGCGGTTCCGCTCCTCACCGGCGGTTCCACCGACGCCGTGAAGCAGGCGCGTACGGCCACGGACAACGCCGCCGCCGAGTTCGACGAGGCCGTCGACGCCATGCCCGACGAGGCGGGCCTCCAGCGCCGCCTGAAGGCGTTCAGGTCCGTCGAGCCGCGCCTCGCCACGCTGCGCCAGAACGCGTACACCTCGCGGCTGGCGGGCGTGCAGACCGAAGAGGGCTACGTCACCGTCCAGCACCCGCTGATGGAGTTCGCCAACGAGCTCGGTCTGGGCACCGGCAACATCACCTCGTACGGCCGCACCGTCTACGCGATCTCGCTGGCCAAGGCCGCCGAGTCGCTGCAGCGTTCCATCGGCAGCCACCTGCTGGTCAAGCCCGGCCCCAGCGCCGCGGACCGGCAGGCCCAGCTGACCGCCTTCTCCTCGTACGCGTACCTGGAGCGAATCGCCCTGGTCGAGTTCGAGTCCGGCGGCCTGGCGGAGGACACCGCCCGCCTCAAGGCGGCTCTGACGAAGGCGGAGAAGGACGGCAAGCGGCGGGTCGCCGAGGCGAAGGCCGAGGCCGAGGCCGAGTCCGACGGCAAGAAGTTCGTGCCGCCGCCGTCCATGGAAGCCATGATCAAGGCCATCGGCTCGGGCGCCAAGCCCTCTGAGCTGAAGGCGCAGGGCATCACTCAGGAAGCCTGGTTCGCCACCGCGACGGCCAAGTTCGACGCCTACCGCTCGGTGGAGAAGAGCCTGGTGGACAAGGCGGTCGCCGAGGCCTCGCAGATCTCCTCGGACGCCAAGCGGGACACCTTCGTGAACTCCGCGATCGTGCTCTTCGCGCTCCTCGTCGCGTTCATCGTGGCCGGGATGATGGCCCGCTCCATGAGCCGCAGCATGCGCCGCCTGCGCAACGCCGCCTTCGACGTCGCCGAACAGCGGCTGCCCGAGCTGGTCGACCAACTCTCCCGGACCGAGCCGGGCCGGGTGGACACCCGGGTACAGCCGATCCCGATCACCTCGCGGGACGAGATCGGCGAGGTCGCCCGGGCGTTCGACCAGGTGCACAGGGAAGCGGTGCGGCTCGCCGCCGAGCAGGCTCTGCTGCGGGGCAACGTCAACGCGATCTTCACCAACCTCTCGCGCCGTAACCAGGGCCTCATCGAGCGGCAGCTGACGCTGATCAGCACGCTGGAGAACAACGAGGCCGACCCGGACCAGCTGGAAAACCTGTTCCGGATGGACCACCTGGCGACCCGCATGCGCCGCAACGGCGAGAACCTGCTGGTGCTCGCCGGTGAGGAGCCGGGGCGCCGGTGGAACCAGCCGGTACCTCTGGTGGACGTGCTGCGCGCGGCCTCCTCCGAGGTGGAGAACTACGAGCGCATCGAGCTGACCGGCGTCCCGGAGAGCGAGATCCACGGCAACGCCGTGACCGACCTCGTGCACCTGCTCGCCGAGCTGCTGGAGAACGCCACCACCTTCTCCTCACCGCACACCAAGGTGCGGGTCACCGCGACCCGGCTGCCCGACGGCCGGGTGATGGTCGAGATCCACGACAAGGGGATCGGCCTCACCGCCGAGGACTTCGCGGACATCAACCACAAGCTCGCCCACCCGCCGACCGTCGACGTGGCGATCTCGCAGCGCATGGGCCTGTTCGTGGTCGGCCGCCTGGCCAATCGGCACGGCATCCGGGTGCAGCTGCGCCCCTCCGGTGAGCAGGCGGGCACCACCTCGCTCGTCATGCTGCCCGAGCCGATCACGCACGGCGGTGGCGGCGACGACTTCGTCGAGGACGACTTCACCGTCTCCCCCATCGTCGAGCAGCCCGCCGACCACTACCTGCCCCAGGGGCTCGGCACCCAGCGCACGGCGGCGGAGCTCGGCTTCAACGACGCGCGCTACGACGGCGGCTACAACGCCCAGGAGGCCGACGGCGCCCCGTACGGGGACGACGCGCGGCAGGCGCCCTACGGGGCCGCCCAGGACGCTCCGTACGGGAACCGCGCGGGCCCCGCTTACACCGACTACCCGGACGACGGCCAGGGCGCTCCGTACGGGCAGCAGGCGGCGGACTTCCGCGACGAATCCGGGGCCGGGGCGGGCCCGGACGGCGGTTACCGGCAAGCGCCGTCCGGTTACCGGGACGACGGCTATCCGGAAGCTCCCTACGGGGACCAGGCCGATGCCACGCAGCAGCCGTACGCCGACTACAACGCCCCTGCTCACCAGGGTGAGTGGGCGGCGCCCAACGGCTACGACAATCGGTTCGACGACGGATACGGAACCGAACCGGAAGCTGTTCCGAACGCTACGCAAGAAGCCTCGGACCGCGTAGAGTTCCACCGTCCGGGCCCTGCGCCCAGTGGCGTCCGCTCGGTCACCGGCGCTGGTCTCCCGCGCCGTGACAAGCAATGGCAAGACGCGGACGCGGACGCCGCGGACAGTACCGAGACAGCAGACACAGCACCCGAGGAGTCTGGAGAGCCGGAGCAGCGCGACGACTCCTCCTGGCAGTCGGCCAATGACGAGCGCTGGCACCGCGCCGAGCAGCTCCGCGAGCCGAAGGCAGGCGGAATCACTCCGTCCGGTCTGCCCCGGCGGGTACCGAAGGCCAACCTGGTCGAGGGCACCGCCGAGGAGAGCCAGCAGGGCGGCCCGCAGATCTCACGGGCCCCCGAGGACGTCCGCGGCAGGTTGAGTAACCTGCGGCGCGGGGTCCAGCAGGGCCGGAACGCGAGCGCCGAGAGCACCACGCAGGACCAGCATGACCAACAGGGCTACGGCCCCGGCAGCACCTACGATCAGGAGCGTTAGTGTGAGCCCGATGAGCCAGGCGGCGCAGAACCTGAACTGGTTGATCACCAACTTCGTGGACAACACCCCAGGGGTGTCGCACACAGTGGTGGTTTCCGCCGATGGACTCCTTTTGGCGATGTCCGAAGGCTTCCCCCGCGACCGGGCCGATCAACTGGCGGCCGTCGCCTCCGGCCTGACCTCGCTGACCGCCGGAGCCTCCCGCATCTTCGAGGGCGGCTCCGTCAACCAGACCGTGGTCGAGATGGAACGCGGCTTCCTCTTCATCATGTCCATCTCGGACGGCTCATCCCTGGCCGTCCTCGCCCACCCCGATTGCGACATCGGCCTCGTCGGTTACGAGATGGCCCTCCTTGTCGACCGCACCGGCGGGGTCCTCACCCCGGATCTCCGCGCGGAACTGCAAGGGAGCCTTCTCAACTAACAAACAAACAGTGCGTTTCGCGCCACCGCGCCATAGGGTTCGGTGGCGCGACCGGCAAACAGGCGAGTTGGAGGAGGACCCGTGGCAACGCCCCCGAGCGGCTATTCGTACGGCGATGGGCAGCAGTCTGACCCTCAAGGTGAGGCCCCGCTGAACCGGTTCAACTTCCCCTCCGCGCCAAGCCGCCGGGTCCAGCCAGCGTCCCAGCAGCAGCCGGGGGGCACCGCTGAAGGCAACTGGCAGAACGAGCAGCAGCGGCCCCCGTACCGGCAGCCCCAGCACGGCGCTCCGCAGCACGGCGCGCCCCAGCATGGCGCACCACAGCACGGCGCGCCGCAGGGGTATCCGCAGCAGCCGTACGGGCAGCAGCCGTACGGCCGGGGGCCCTACCAGCCGCAGCAACCGCAACAGCCGCAGCGTGGATACGAGCCGCAGCGCGGCCCGCGCGTCCAGCCGGCGCGGCCCTCCCGGCGCGAACCGGACCCAGGACCGGCGGGCGGCACGCACAACCCGCTGGTACGCCCGTACGCGATGACCGGGGGCCGCACCCGGCCCCGTTACCAGCTCGCCATCGAGGCGCTGGTCAGCACCACCGCAGATCCGTCCCAGCTTCAGGGCCAGCTGCCCGAGCACCAGCGGATCTGCCACCTGTGCCGCGAGATCAAGTCGGTCGCCGAGATCTCCGCACTGCTTTCCATCCCCCTTGGCGTCTCCCGCATCCTCGTAGCCGACCTGGCCGAGGCGGGGCTCGTCGCCATCCATCAGCCCGGCGGCGACGAGACCGCCGGCGGTCAGCCTGACGTGACACTGCTCGAAAGGGTGCTCAGTGGACTTCGCAAGCTCTAGCGGTGCAGCCCGCTCCACCACCTCCGCGAAGATCGTGGTGGCGGGCGGCTTCGGCGTGGGCAAGACCACGTTCGTCGGCGCGGTCTCGGAGATCAACCCGCTGCGCACCGAAGCTGTGATGACCTCCGCCTCGGCGGGGATCGACGATCTCACGCACGCGCCGGACAAGACCACCACCACGGTGGCGATGGACTTCGGCCGCATCACGCTCGACCAGGACCTGATCCTGTACTTGTTCGGCACGCCCGGCCAGGACCGTTTCTGGTTCATGTGGGACGACCTGGTCCGCGGCGCCATCGGCGCCGTCGTCCTGGTGGACACCCGGCGGCTCGCGGACTGCTTCCCCGCCGTGGACTACTTCGAGAACTCCGGGCTGCCGTTCGTCATCGCCCTCAACGGCTTCGACGGGCATCAGCCCTACACCCCCGACGAGGTCCGTGAAGCACTCCAGATCGGGCCTGACGCGCCGATCATCGTCACCGACGCCCGGCACCGCAGCGAGGCGAAGAGCGCGCTCATCACGCTTGTCGAGCACGCCCTGATGGCGCGCCTGCGCTAGGGCAGGGCCCGCAGCGGCCCCGCGAACGGCGAAGGTCCCCGCGCTCCACGACGGAGCGGCGGGGACCTCGCCGTTTACGGGGCACGGTGCGCGCCGTACGGCGCCACGGGGCCCCGCGCGGGAGGCCACGGGGCCACTGGACGCGCGAGTCCCCGCCGCTCCGGGCCGGAGCGGCGGGGACTCGTACTGCCTGCTGCCGTGTGCTGTCGGGCGGTGCTCAGCCCTGCCAGCTGTGCGGGGCGCGGAAGCCGGGCGTGCGCTCCAGACGGCGCCAGCGGGCGGAGGAGCGGCGCGGGGCCGGAGCGGCGGAGTGGCCCTGCGTGGCGGCGGCGCGGGCGAGCAGGACCGCGGTGACCGCGGCCAGCTCCTCAGCGTCGGCGTGCCCCTTCTCGACCCGCACCACGGTGTCGTTCGCCGTGGTGGCGTTGGTGGCGGATGTAGCGGGTTCGGTGCTCACAGTGTCTTCGTCTCCATTACTGCGGCGGGTTGCCGTGCTTACGCGACGGCAGGTCAGCGTGCTTGTTGCGCAGCATCGCCAGGGAACGGATCAGCACCTCGCGGGTTTCGGCCGGGTCGATGACGTCGTCGACCAGGCCGCGCTCGGCGGCGTAGTAGGGGTGCATCAGCTCGGACTTGTACTCCTTGACCATGCGGGCACGCATGGCCTCGGGGTCGTCCGCGCCGGCGATCTGCTTACGGAAGATGACGTTCGCGGCGCCCTCGGCGCCCATGACCGCGATCTCGTTCGTGGGCCAGGCGTACGTGAGGTCGGCGCCGATGGACTGGGAGTCCATCACAATGTAGGCACCGCCGTACGCCTTGCGAAGGATGACCGAGATCCGCGGCACCGTGGCGTTGCAGTACGCGTAGAGCATCTTGGCGCCGTGCCGGATGATCCCGCCGTGTTCCTGGTCGACGCCGGGCAGGAAGCCCGGTACGTCCAGGAGGGTGACCAGCGGGATGTTGAAGGCATCGCACATCTGGATGAAGCGCGCGGACTTCTCCGACGCCTCGATGTCCAGCACGCCGGCCAGCGACTGGGGCTGGTTGGCGATGATGCCGACCACGGCGCCGTCGAGCCGGGCGAGGGCGCAGATGATGTTGGTCGCCCAGCGCTCGTGGATCTCCAGGAACTCGCCGTCGTCGACGATCTCCTCGATGACCTTGCGCATGTCGTAGGGGCGGTTGCCGTCGGCCGGGACCAGGTCGAGCAGCGCGTCGCCGCGCCGGTCGACGGGGTCGGCCGGTTCGACGACCGGCGGGTTCTCCCTGTTGTTCTGCGGGAGCAGGGACAGGAGGTAGCGCACCTCTTCGAGGCAGGTCTCCTCGTCGTCGTACGCGAAGTGGCACACGCCCGAGGTCTCAGCGTGCACATCGGCCCCCCCGAGGCCGTTCTGGGAGACCTTCTCACCGGTCACGGCCTGCACGACGTCAGGGCCGGTGATGAACATCTGCGAGGTCTCGCGGACCATGAAGACGAAGTCGGTCAGCGCGGGGCTGTAGGCCGCGCCGCCCGCGCACGGGCCGAGCATCACCGAGATCTGCGGGATGACGCCGGAGGCGCGGGTGTTGCGCTGGAAGATACCGCCGTAGCCCGCGAGCGCCGAGACGCCCTCCTGGATGCGGGCTCCGGCACCGTCGTTGAGGGACACCAGGGGCGCCCCGGCCGAAATGGCCATGTCCATGATCTTGTGGATCTTGGTCGCGTGGGCCTCGCCGAGCGCGCCGCCGAAGATCCGGAAGTCGTGCGCGTAGACGAAGACGGTGCGGCCGTGGACGGTGCCCCAGCCGGTGATCACGCCGTCGGTGTACGGCTTCTTCGCCTCCAGCCCGAACCCGACCGCCCGGTGCCGCCGCAGGGGCTCCACCTCACTGAAGGAGCCCTCGTCGAGGAGGAGGTCGATCCGCTCCCGAGCCGTCAGTTTGCCCTTGGCCTTCTGAGCCTCGGTCGCTCGCTCGCTCGGACCACGCCGAGCCTGCTCGCGGATGGCGTGCAGCTCGGCGACGCGCCCACGGACGTCACTCGCCGCTACGGGCGCACCTTCGAGATTGGTCATGCATCGACGGTACGTTCCCGGACCCTGGGAACCTCATGTCGTTTCCCTACAACGTCATGCTCGTTTTCGTGGGCAGGCGGCACAGAACTACGCGGCGCCTTTCGCCCACCTACCAGCTCGGTACACGCACTGCCGCTGTGAGTACTCCACAAAGCCATAGGCCCGTTGTCCATCACTACCCCACAGATCGGGGTACGCCACCGTCCCCGGCTCGTACGGACCGGGGCGGAGCCGTCGCGGAGGTCAGCAGCCACCGCGGTTGTAGAACGTCAAGCCCAAGTGGTCGCTCTCACGGCAGTAGGGCTCACCTTCGGTGTCCGCGCCGTCAGGGCCGCTCCGTGGGCCCGGGACGCCGCACGGCGCGGCCCCGGCACGCGCCCGCGCGTGGGCGCGTGCCGGGGCCGCGGTCTCGCTGACGCCGCCGCCTCACTCCTGCGGCTCGACCCCCGCACGCAGCAGGCCGTACGTGTACGCGTCCTCCAGCGCCTCCCACGACGCGGCGATCACGTTGTCGGCGACGCCGACGGTGGACCACTCGCCCCGCCCGTCACTGGTGGAGACCAGGACGCGTGTTGTGGACTGGGTGCCGTGCCTGCCCTCCAGGATGCGCACCTTGTAGTCGACCAGCTCCAGCGCGGCGAGCTGCGGGTAGATCCGCTCCAGGCCCACCCGCAGCGCCCGGTCGAGGGCGTTGACGGGGCCGTTGCCCTCCGCCGTGGCGACGATCCGCTCGCCCTTGGCCCACAGCTTCACTGTGGCCTCGTTGGCGTGCGTGCCGTCCGGGCGGGTCTCGACGATGCCGCGCCAGGACTCGACCCGGAAGTAGCGGCGCGCCCTGCCCTCCGCTTCCTCCCGCAACAGCAGCTCGAACGAGGCGTCGGCCGCCTCGTACGTGTAGCCCCGCAGCTCGCGCTCCTTGACCCGCTCCACGACCCGGCCCACCAGCGCGCGGTCACCGCCGAGGTCGATGCCGAGTTCCTTGCCCTTGAGCTCGATCGACGCGCGACCCGCCATGTCGGAGACGAGCATCCGCATGGTGTTGCCGACCCGCTCCGGGTCGATGTGCTGGTAGAGATCCGGGTCCACCTTGATGGCGGAGGCGTGCAGCCCGGCCTTGTGGGCGAAGGCGGACACACCCACATAGGGCTGGTGAGTGGAGGGCGTGAGGTTGACGACCTCGGCGATGGCGTGGGAGATCCGGGTCATCTCGGCCAGCGAACCAGCGGGCAGCACCGTCTTGCCGTACTTCAGCTCCAGGGCCGCCACCACCGGGAACAGGTTGGAGTTGCCGACCCGCTCGCCGTACCCGTTGGCCGTGCACTGCACGTGTGTGGCGCCCGCGTCGACGGCGGCCAGCGTGTTGGCGACCGCGCAGCCGGTGTCGTCCTGGGCGTGGATGCCCAGCCGGGCGCCCGTGTCGGCGAGAACGGTCGAGACGACCGCCTGCACCTGCGCCGGCAGCATGCCGCCATTGGTGTCGCAGAGCACCACGACGTCCGCGCCCGCCTCGTGCGCGGCGCTCACGACCTGCTTGGCGTAGCCCGGGTTGCCCCGGTAGCCGTCGAAGAAGTGCTCGCAGTCGACGAAGACCCGGCGGCCCTGGGCGCGGAGGAAGGAGACGGTGTCCCGCACCATCGCCAGGTTCTCCTCCAGCGTGGTGCGCAGGGCGAGCTCGACGTGCCGGTCGTGGGACTTGGCGACCAGCACGATGACGGGCGCCTCCGAGTCCAGCAGCGCCCGCACCTGCGGGTCGTCCTCGGCGCGTACCCCGGGCTTACGGGTGGAGCCGAACGCGACGAGCTGCGCGTGCTTGAAGTCGATCTCCGCACGAGCCCGTTTGAAGAACTCGGTATCGCGGGGGTTGGCACCGGGCCAGCCGCCCTCGATGAAGCCCACCCCGAAGTCGTCCAGGTGCCGGGCGATGGTCAGCTTGTCGGCCACGGTGAGGTTGATGCCCTCACGCTGCGCGCCGTCGCGCAGCGTGGTGTCGAACACGTGGAAGTCGTCTCCGAGCGCGGAGGGAGCGGGTGAGTCCGTCATGCTGTCTGACTCCTGTCGGGATCTCGGTCTCCTGGGGTCCCCCATGCCGAAGGCCGGGGGAAACCGGGCCACCGCCCCCTATGGTCCCTCGCGCTCCGCCCCGGCTCGGTAGGCCAGGAAACGAAAAAACCCCTCGCGGGTGCGAGAGGTCTGCGCGCGGGTCGTGGGCACGGTGTCCGCTGCCGCCGGGTTCCTGGCGGTTCAGCGGTCACTGCGGACCGGCGCGCCTGCTGCCGATAATCATGGCGAACGAGAGCACGGCAGAAGTCTGGCATACACCCACGAAGAGCCGTCACACCGTCTCACGATGCGGGAAGCGCAATGAGATGACCGGAGGGGCCGTGCGGGGCGGGAGCGCTCTGCGGGGCCCTCTGTGGTGCGCAGGCGGCCGGGCCGCGCATACCGCACGGGGCACGGGGCACGGAGCGCTGCTGTCTCTACGCACGGGGCACGGAGCACGGAGCGCTGCTGTCCCCACGGGGCACGGGGCACTACGGGGCCAGTCCTACGGGGCCAGCATCTCGTCCAGAAACTCGCGTACGTGGCCGCGTACATGCGCCTGGTCCACGCCGGGCAGCCCCGCGACCAGCTGGGTGCCGAAACCATCGAGCAGCGCGCGTGTCCGCGTCGCGCACCGGTCGGCGTCCAGTGGCCGGAACTCGCCGCGCGACACGCCCTCGGCGAGCAGCGCGACGAGGTCACGGTGCCAGGCCAGCTCCAGTTCGAGCTGTCGGGCGCGCGTGGCGTCGTCGGCGTTCTGCGACCGGTTCCAGACTTCGAGCCACAGCGTCCAGCGCGGGTCGCGGTGCCCCTCGGGGAGGTAGAGCGCGACGAGCGCGTCGAGCCGGTCGCGGGGCGGGGTCGGCTGGGACAGCGCCGCCCTGCGCTCCGTTCCCAGCTGTTCCTCGCTCCAGCACAGGGTCTGGAGCAGCAGCTCATCCTTGCTGCCGAAGTAGTACATGATGTGGCCGCTGCTCATACCGACCTGCCGGCCGAGGCTCGCCATGGTGAGCGCGGACAGGCCGTGTTCGGCGATGGCCGCCATGGCGGCGGCGAGCACGTGTTCACGCGGCTGGCTGAGCCGTCGCCTGGGGGCGCGGGCACCGCTCACCGCGACCACTCTCCGCTCTCCGTTCACACCTGGGGCTCTTGTTGCGTGACGCAGTGTATGCCGCCGCCGTTGGCGAAGATCTCGCGAGCGTCGACCAGGGTGACTGTGCGTTCGGGGAAGAGCCGCCGGAAGACGCCCGCGTTGAGCTCGTCCCGGGGGTCGCGGAAGGCGCACAGCACGACGCCGCCGTTGCACAGGTAGTGGTTGACGTAGGAGTAGTCCACCAGCTCGCCGTCCACCTCGGTGACGGTGGGCGCGGGCAACTCGACGACCTCCAGCGTCCGGCCACGCGCGTCGGTGGCCGAACGCAGCAGCTTGACGATCTCCTGGCACACCTCGTGGTCGGGGTGTGCGGGGTCGGGCTGGGTGTGGGCGACCACCACACCAGGGCGGGCGAAGGCCGCGACAATGTCGACATGTCCCCTGGTGCCGAACTGCCCGTAGTCGCGGGTCAGTCCGCGCGGCAGCCAGATGGCCTTCCGGGTGCCGAGCTGGGCATGGATCTCCGCCTCGGCCTGCTCCCGGGTCCAGCCGGGGTTGCGGCCGGGATCGAGCTGGACTGTCTCGGTGAGCAGTACGGTGCCCTCGCCGTCGATGTGGATGCCGCCGCCCTCGTTCACCAGCGGTGAGGCGTAACGGCGTGCGCCCGCCTTGGCGGCGACGTGCGCGCCGATCCCGGCGTCGAGGTCCCAGCGGGCCCACTCCTGCGCTCCCCAGCCGTTGAACACCCAGTCGACGGCGGCGAGCTGCCCCGCTCCGCGCTCGCCGCGGGTGACGAAGGTGGGGCCGATGTCCCGCATCCAGGCGTCGTTGAGCGGCCGCTCGGCGACCTCGATACCGGGGCCGAGTTGTCTGCGGGCGGCCCGGCCCTGGCCGGTGCCCGCGACAACGGTGACCGGTTCGAAGCGGCGGACGGCGCGGGCGACGGCCGCCCAGGCCGCGCGCGCGGCGCTCAGCGCCTCGTCGCCTTCCTCGCCGAAGGTGACGTTGGCACCGGGCCACGCCATCCATGTACGGGCGTGCGGGGCCCACTCCGGCGGCATCCGGAAGCCGTCGGCGGCCGGAGTCGCCGTGGAAGCGGGCAGGGGAAGCGTGTGGGTCATTGGTGGCATGTCCTTGATCGGCCTGTGCGGGGGCTCATACGGGGCGCCCGGCCCTGGGCAAGGGAAGGGGAAGGGAAAGAGCAAGGCAGGGAAAGGTGAGGCCGCTTGTCACAGGAAGTCGCTTGTCACAGGAAGTACAGGCGGTTGAGCGAGATCTCCTCGGCGGGCCCGGACCGCAGCGGGTCGCCGTCGAGGGTGACCAGCCCGCTGCGGCCGTCCACCTGGACGTCTCCGACGCGCGCGTTGCGCACCAGGTCGGCGGGGCCGATGCCGCGCGTGCCGCGCACCGCGACCCGGCGCCGCCGCGTGGGCATCGAGTCGTACGCGCGCCCGGGCGCGCCCGCCGCCACCGCGGCCTCACTGACGAAGGCCACAGAAAGGTCGGCCGCGGTCGCCCCGTGCGCGCCGAACTGCGGACCCAGGACGAGTGGTTCGCAGGTGTCCGTGGCGGCGTTCGGGTCGCCGGTGACCCCGTAGGCGGGGAATCCGGCCTTGAGCACCAGTTGCGGCTTCGCGCCGAAGAACCGTGGCTGCCACAGCACGATGTCGGCCAGCTTGCCGACCTCGATGGAGCCGACCTCGTGGGCGAGGCCGTGCGCGCGGGCCGGGTTGATGGTGAGCTTGGCGATGTAGCGGAGCACGCGCGCGTTGTCGTCGGCCGGGCCGTCTCCTTCCATGGGGCCGAGCTCGGCCTTCATCTTCCCCGCCATGGCGAAGGTGCGGCGCACGGTCTCCCCCGCGCGCCCCATGCCCTGCGCGTCGGATGAGGTGATGCCGATCGCCCCCAGGTCGTGCAGCACGTCCTCGGCGCCCATGGTCCCCGCGCGGATGCGGTCCCTGGCCATGGCCGCGTCTCCGGGCAGGTCGGTCTTCAGGTCATGGACGGAGACGATCATGCCGTAGTGCTCGGCGACCGCGTCCCGCCCGAACGGCAGCGTCGGGTTGGTGGAGGACCCGATGACGTTGCCGACGCCCGCCATCTTGAGCACGTTCGGCACGTGGCCGCCTCCGCAGCCCTCGATGTGGAACGCGTGGATCGTCCGGCCGTCCAGCACGGACAGGGTGTCCTCGACCGACAGGCACTCGTTCAGCCCATCGCTGTGCAGCGCGACTTGCACGTCGTGCTCCTCGGCGACCCGCAGCGCGGTGTCGAGGGCACGCGTGTGCGCGCCCATGTCCTCGTGCACCTTGAAGCCGCTCGCCCCGCCCTCGGCGAGGGCCTCGACGAGCGGAGCGGGGTCCGAGGACGAACCGCGCGCCAGAAAGCCGATGTTCACGGGCCAGGCGTCGAAGGCGTTGAACGCGTGCCGGAGCGCCCAGGGCGAGTTGACGCCGACGCCCCATACGGGGCCGAACTCCTGGCCCACGATGGTCGTCACCCCGGAGGCGAGCGACGCCTCCATGACGCGCGGCGACAACAGGTGGACGTGGGTGTCCACGGCGCCCGCGGTGGCGATCATCCCCTCGCCGGACACGATGGACGTTCCGGTACCGACGACGACGTCCACGCCGTCGAGGGTGTCGGGGTTCCCCGCCCTGCCGATGGCGGAGATCCGGCCCTCGCGGATGCCGATGGACACCTTGCGCACGCCGAGCAGCGCGTCGATCACCAGCACGTTGCTGATCACGACGTCGCAGGTCTCCCGCACGGAAGCGGCCTTCAGGTGCAGCCCGTCGCGGGCGGTCTTGCCGAACCCGGCGAGGAACTCGTCGCCGAGCCGCTGGGAATCCGACTCGACGCGGACGACGAGGCCGGAGTCGCCGAGGACCACCCGGTCCCCGGCGCGCGGCCCGTGCACGGACGCGTAGTCCCGTGGGTCCATCACCGTCACTTGTCCTCCTCGGTCTCCGCGATGCCGTCTTCCACACCGCGCTGCGCCACTCCGCGGGGGAGCCGAACCCCGGCCCCGTGCCCCGTGCCCCGTCTCGCCCGTGACTCCGCCCCGTGCCCCGTCCTGGGGGTCCTGGGGTCCGCTACAGGCTCCGGCTCCGCTACGGGCTCCGCTCCGTGCCCCGTCCCTGGTTCCGTTGGGCGGCCCGCCCCCTGCCCCGTGCCCCGTCCCACGCCTGCCTCCGCTCCCAGGTAGCCGCACGCCGCCGCACGGCGCAGTGCTTCCTCCTGGGCGCCCGGGGCGTCCAGTGGGCCGTCGACCAGGCCGGCGAAGCCGATCGCGATCCGGTCGCCACCGATCGGGGTGAGGCCGACCTCGTTCTCGGCGCCCGGGTCGAAGCGCTGGGACGACCCGGCGGGGACGCACAGCCGCATGCCGTAGGCGGCGCGGCGGTCGAAGTACAGCCGGGGGTTGGCCTCGAAGAAGTGGAAGTGCGAGGTGACGCTGACGGGCACGGCCGCGGTGTTCCGTACGAGCAGCCGCACCGCGGGTTCCGGCTCGGGAGTGGAGGGGCCGGGCAGTACGGCGCCGGGCGCGAGCTCCCCCGGGGCGCTGCCGCCTCCGATCGGGCCGGACACCACGGCGAGCCGTGAGCCGTCGTCGAAGACGGCCTCCACGTGGACCTCGGTGACCACATCCGCCACACCGGGCAGCACATCGTCCGGGCCGAGGACAGCGCGCGCCGCCTCGATCGCCTCGGCGAGCCGCCGCCCGTCCCTGGCCGCCTCGCAGACCGTGTCCGCGATGAGCGCGGTCGCCTCCGGCACGTTGAGCCGCAGGCCGCGCGCGCGGCGCGCCCGCGCCAGCTCGGCCGCGCCGAAAAGCAGCAGCCGGTCGCGCTCCGTAGGAGTCAGCCGCACTCCGTACACCTCCTCGATTAGAACGCCACTCTAAACACGGAAAATGCAATGCAACAAGGGGTTGACGCCAGAACCGCAGTAGTTCAGATTAACCGCACTTGAACGGCGCTCTAATCGCCGCCCGGACAAGCTCCCCGCCCACTCGCCACGCCCCCCGGGAGATCGCCCATGCCGATAGAACAGCGCGGAGTCGACACCGTCCCCGACGAGGAACGCACCAGCGGCCCGCGCGACCTGGTCAGCATCCTGCTGGGCTCCAACCTCGCGCTCGGTGTCGTCATCTTCGGCTGGCTCCCCGTCTCCTTCGGGCTCGGCTTCTGGCCCTCGGTGACCTCGCTGGTCTGCGGCACGCTCGTCGGCACCCTGCTGGTCGCCCCGCTGGCGCTGGTCTCGCTCCGTACCGCCACCAACCTGTCCACCAGCAGCGGCGCGCACTTCGGGGTCAGGGGCCGCCTCATCGGCTCCGTCCTCGGGCTGCTGCTGTCCCTGGGATACACGGCGCTCACCCTGTGGGTCGGCGGCGACGTGCTCGTCGGCTGCCTGAACCGGCTGGTGGGCCTGCCCGTCACCGGCTGGAGCCACGCGCTCGGGTACGCCGTGCTCGCCGGGGGGACAGCCGTCGGCGCCGTCTACGGCTACCGGCTGCTGCTCAGGCTGAGCAGGGTGCTCGCCGTGGGGATGAGTGTGCTGCTGCTGGCGGGGCTCATCGCCTACGCGGGCGCCTTCACGACGGCGCCACTCGCGGGCAGCGGCTACCTGCTGGGCGGCTTCTGGCAGACCTGGCTGCTGGCCGCCGTCTCCGCCGGGCTGAGCGGCCCGATCGCGTTCATCACGCTGCTCGGCGACTACACGCGCTACGTCTCACCGCGCCGCCACACCTCGCGCCGGGTCTTCCTCGCCACCTGCCTGGGCCTGACGGCCGGTCTGCTCGTACCGCAGCTGTTCGGCACCGTCACCGCTCTCGCCGTCGGTGCGGGCGAGGACTACGCGGGGCCGCTCGTCGCGGGGGCGCCCGTCTGGTACCTGGCCCCGTTGTTCATCGCCGCCACCGCCGGCTCCGTGGGCAACGCGGGGCTCATGCTCTACAGCATGGGGCTCGACCTGGACGCGATCCTCCCCCGGGCGACCCGGACCCAGGCCACGTACGCCGTCGCCGCCGTCTCCACCACCCTCGTCTACCTCGGCCACTTCGCGTGGGCGGCGCAGGAGGCGATGACCTCGTTCGTGCTGCTGCTGACCGCCGTGGGCACACCGTGGGCGGTCATCACCGTGATCGGCTACCTCCGCTGCGGCGGCGCGTACGAGGCGGACGCGCTCCAGGTCTACAACCGGCGCTCGCGGGGCGGCGTGTACTGGTACCGCGCCGGGTGGAATCCCAGCGCGACAGTGGCGTGGGGGGCCGGTTCGGTGTGCGGCCTGCTGGCCGTGGACACCACGCTCTACGACGGACCGCTGCTGCGCTGGACCGGTGGCATCGACGTCAGCTTCCTGCTGTCGGCGGGAGTCTCGGCCGTGGCCTATCTGACCCTCACCGCCAGGGACCCGCGTCCGGTCACCGCCGTCAGGGCGGCCCGCGCCCCCGCCGAAACCGGCTGAACGGAGCGCACCGGCCGAGCGGTCAGCGACGAGCGGTCAGCGGCAACGACCCGAGTGCCAGACCAGGCCCGCCGCACAACGCGAAGGCCCGCTCCAGCGGCGCGCGAACGCGCTCATGCCGGGGCGGGCCCTGCCGACCGCGTCCGTGCGCGGCCGTAGGCGTCGCTCAGCCGAGGGGGTGCATCCAGCCGTGGGGGTCGGCCGCCGCGCCCGTCTGGATGTCGAGCAGCGCCCTGCGCAGCTTCATCGTGACGTCACCCGGTTCGCCGTCGCCGACGGTCCAGTCGCCGCGGGCGGACTTGACCGAGCCGACGGGGGTGATGACAGCGGCGGTGCCGCACGCGAAGACCTCGGTCAGCGAGCCGTCGGCGTTGCCGTTCTTCCAGTCCTCGACGGAGATCCGGCCCTCTTCGCAGACGTAGCCCAGGTCCTCGGCGATCTTGAGCAGCGAGGCGCGGGTGATGCCCGGCAGCAGCGAGCCGGACAGCTCGGGGGTGAGGATGCGCACCCGGTCGCCCGCCCCGTACACGAAGTACAGGTTCATGCCGCCCATCTCCTCGATCCAGCGGCGCTCGATCGCGTCCAGCCAGACCACCTGGTCGCAGCCCTTCTCAGCGGCCTGCGCCTGGGCGACCAGGGAGGCGGCGTAGTTGCCGCCGGCCTTCGCCGCACCGGTGCCGCCGGGGGCCGCGCGCACGTACTCCTCGGACAGCCAGACCGAGACCGGCTTCACGCCGCCGGGGAAGTAGGCACCGGCGGGCGAGGCGATGACGACGAAGAGGTACTCGTTCGCGGGGCGCACGCCGAGGCCGACCTCGGTGGCGAACATGAAGGGCCGCAGGTACAGCGACTGCTCGCCGGTCCCGGGCACCCACTCCTTGTCCTGGCTGATCAGTGCGTCACACGCCGCGATGAAGGTTTCGACCGGCAGCTCGGGCATGGCCAGCCGCCGCGCGGACGCCTGGAAGCGCTGGGCGTTCTGGTCGGGCCGGAAGGTGGCGACGGAGCCGTCGGGCTGGCGGTACGCCTTCAGTCCCTCGAAGATCGTCTGCGCGTAGTGCAGGGTCATGTTCGCCGGGTCGATGGACAGCGGTGCGTACGGCACAAGCTGGGCGTCGTGCCAGCCGCGGCCCTCAGTCCACCTGATGGTCACCATGTTGTCGGTGAAGTGGCGGCCGAAACCGGGGCTGGCCAGGATCTGCTCGCGCTCCGCGTGGGGCAGCGGATGCGAGGAGGGCTTGAGCTCGATCGTGGTCGTCGTCATGAGTGCGTGTCCTTCACCGTGTGGGTTTGGCGGACCGCGCGCTCAATTCCGTCCTTCTCGGCGGGTTGGATCAGTCGGCTTCGACGTCCAAGTCTCCCCTTGTGCGGCGGCCCCGCGTTCGATTATCGCTCGCGCGGGACCACCACAGGAACACAAGGGCACGGCACAGCACGCGCGGTCTGACATCCGATGGTCGCACCCCGCCGCGCGGAATCCCAGCGACGGACCGGTCACACCGTCCGTCGCGTGGGTGGATCAACCGCTGACCCGGGCGGCGAGCGCGTCGCCGGTCTCCTCCGTGCTGCGGGCCCCGTCCCTGGCGGCGAGGTCCTGGCCTACGGCCTCCTCGACCCGGACGGCCTCGGCCTCGTAGCCGAGGTGGCGCAGCAGCAGGGCGACGGACAGCACGGTGGCCGTCGGGTCGGCCTTGCCGGTACCGGCGATGTCGGGAGCCGAGCCGTGGACCGGCTCGAACATCGACGGGAAGGCACCGGCCGGGTTGATGTTTCCGCTGGCGGCGAGGCCGATGCCGCCGGTGACCGCGGCGGCGAGGTCGGTGAGGATGTCGCCGAACAGGTTGTCGGTGACGATCACGTCGAACCGGTCCGGCTGCGTGACGAAGAAGATCGTCGCCGCGTCCACGTGCAGGTAGTCGGTGGTGACGTCGGGGTACTCCTGGCCGACCCGGTCGAAGATGTTCTTCCACAGGTGGCCCGCGTAGACGAGCACGTTGTTCTTGTGGACGAGGGTGAGCTTCTTGCGGGGGCGGGCGTTGGCGCGCTCGTAGGCGTCCCTGACCACGCGCTCCACACCGTACGCGGTATTGAGGCTGACCTCCGTGGCGACCTCGGCGGGGGTGCCGGTGCGCAGGCTGCCGCCATTGCCGACGTACGGGCCCTCGGTGCCCTCGCGGACCACGACGAAGTCGATGTCCGGACGGCCCGCGAGCGGGGTCGCCGTGTTCGGGAAGAGCTTGGAGGGGCGCAGGTTCACGTAGTGGTCGAAGGCGAAGCGCAGCTTGAGCAGCAGCCCGCGCTCCAGCACACCGGACGGCACGGACGGGTCGCCGATCGCACCGAGCAGGATGGCGTCGTGCCCCTTGAGTGACTCAAGATCCGCGTCCGGCAGCGTCTCACCGGTGGCGTGCCATCGCTGGGCGCCGAGATCGTATTCCCGGGTCTCCAGCTTCACGTCCTGGGGAAGGACGGCCGAGAGCACCTTGAGGCCCTGGGCTACGACTTCCTGACCGATTCCGTCACCGGGGATCACTGCGAGGTTCAGGCTGCGAGACATGCGAAAGACCCTACTCTCCGTCCCATTGCCTGACACGGGGTGTCCATCATACGGACGATGGTGAGTCGGACAGGTGGCGTTCACCCCCCGTACGGCTCAAGGCCCGCTTCCCCTGGGACCTTTCCCCTCATGACCGCTCAATCTCACCGCTCGGCCCCCGGCCCTGCCGACACGCCTCGCGTCGGCATCCCCGAGGAACTGGCCCGCCGGATGACGATGCCCGAGCAGCACGAGTACCTGCGCGCGAAGCTGTCCCGGCGCGGCGTGCTGCGCGGCGGGATCGCGACGGCGGGCACGGCGGCGGGCGCCGGTCTGCTGGGCGGCTCGGCGTGTGCCGCGCCGCCCTCCTCCAGCCCCGCCCCCGCCTCTTCGCGCGCGACCGCGCGCGTGGACGGCTCGCTCGTCGCCCCGTTCGCCCGCCATCTCGCGTTCGGCGCCGACCCGAAGACGCAGCTGCGGATCTCCTGGCAGGTCCCGTTCGCCGTCAAGCGGCCGTTCGTACGCATCGGTCTGAAGCCGTGGGAGCTCAGCCGGAAGATCGAGGCCGAGGTCCGCGATCTGCACACCCCGGCGCTGACCAAGAAGCTCCCCGCGGTGGACCAGTACTACCTGCACGCCGCCCTCGACGGGCTGCGCCCCGGCCGCACGTACTACTACGGCGTGGGCCACGACGGCTTCGACCCGGCGGAGCCGAGCCGCTTCGGGAGCATCGGCACCTTCCGTACGGCGCCGGACCGGCCGGAGGAGTTCGTCTTCACCGCCTTCGGCGACCAGGGCGTCAGCTATGACGCGCTCGCCAACGACCAGTTGATCCTCGGCCAGAACCCGTCGTTCCACCTGCACGCCGGTGACCTGTGCTACGCGGACAGCAAGGGCCACGGCGAGGAATCCGACGCCTACGACGCCCGGGTGTGGGACCAGTTCCTCGCCCAGACCGAGTCCGTCGCCTCCCGGGTGCCGTGGATGGTGACGACCGGCAACCACGACATGGAGGCGTGGTACAGCCCCCACGGCTACGGCGGTCAGCTGGCCCGCTGGTTGCTGCCCGGCAACGGCCCCGACCCGGACAAGGCGCCAGGCGTCTACTCCTTCGCGTACGGCAACGTGGGCGTCGTCGCCCTCGACGCCAACGACGTCTCGCATGAGATCCCCGCCAACCGCGGGTACACCGGCGGCAAGCAGACCGCCTGGCTCGACCGGCGCCTCGGCGAGCTGCGGCGGCAGCCCGGGATCGACTTCGTCGTGGTCTTCTTCCACCACTGCGCGTACTCGACCACCAGCGCGCACGCCTCGGACGGCGGGGTGCGCGACGCGTGGGTGCCGCTGTTCGAACGGCACCAGGTGGACCTGGTGATCAACGGCCACAACCACGTCTACGAACGCACCGACGCCATCCGCGGCGGCGAGGTCTCCAAAACGGTTCCGGTCGGCGAGAGCGTGGACACCGCCCGGGAGGGGATCGTCTACGTCACCGCGGGCGGGGCGGGGAAGACGCTCTACAGCTTCCCGGTGCCCGACAGCTACGAGGGGCAGGTGAAGGACCGCGACCACGTGCGGACGTTCCACTGGGTGAAGGGGGCGGAGCGGAACCCGGACGTCGTGGAGTGGTCGCGGGTGCGGTACACGGGCTTCTCGTTCATCGCGGTCCGCTCCGAGCCGGGCCCGCGCCCGAAGCTGAAGGTGACCGCGCTCGCCGAGTCAGGCGAGCGGATCGACCACTTCGAGATCACCCGCTCCCGGCGCTGACGGCCGACGACGGGGCCGACTGGAGCCGAAAGCGCTCCGTGCCCCGTGCCCCGTACGGACCGCTCCGTGCCCCGTGCCCCGTGCGCCATTCGGGCTACCGCCGCCCCGTGCCCCGTACGGCCATCGCCGCACCGCGCGGGGCGCCGCAGGGGAAGGGCGCGCCGGGGCGGCGCGCCCTTCGCGGCTCGTCGGCCCCGGGCGGAGCGAGCCCCTAGTGCCCGGTGGCTCCGCCGTTGTCCCTGCGGTCAAGCGCCCGCTGCAGTGCCGCAGCGGCGTTCTTGCGGTCGGTGTCGTCGTCGCGGCGGGCGGTGTGCCTGATCCTGCGGACAGTCTCGGCCATGATGCACGTCTCCAATGCCAATGCCAGAACCCCGAGAGGAATGGAATCGCCGGAAAGGGCGGGAACCTGGACGCGGCAGGGGTCACCTGCGCTGACGCGGCCGGTTCATCCGCCGTCGCTTGATGGAGCGAGACGTTCGGCTTCCTCAAACGTAAGGCAGCCGGGCCGAGCTGTCTGCACGATTACTCGGACTTCCTACTATCTGAGACGGCGCCCGCCGGTCACGCTGCTCAGCAGGCCCGCGGTGAGCCGGGCGGGCCCCCGCCTGCTGGGGTTCAGCCGGGTCGGTTTCAGCCGTGCGGGACTAAGCCGCGACGTGTTGCGCCATCCGGATGTGTCGCGCCACCCGGATATCGGTGGCTCCTCGTCCCCGGGCGCCGCCGGGGTGGGGCTGAGGAGGACAGGCAGCGACTCCACCCCGTAGACGATGGAGACCTTCCGGAAGGACAGCTCCTCCGGGCGCACGGCCAGCCGCATGTCGGGGAAGCGGCGCACCAGGGCGGGGAAAGCGGCCCGCAGCTCCATGCGGGCCAGCTCGGCGCCGATGCAGCGGTGCATGCCGTAGCCGAAGGCCACGTGGGGCGGGGCCGGGTCGCGGACCGGGTCGAAGCTCTCCATGTCCGGGCCGAGCCGCTCGTCGCGGTCGGCGCCGCTGAGCGAGCACAGCACTATGTCGCCCGCCGCGATGGCCGTTCCGGCGATCTCGATGTCCTCCCGGGCGAACCGGGGGAACGCCAGCTGTACCACCGTCAGATAGCGCAGCATCTCCTCCACGACGCCGTTCACGGCGTCGTCGTCATCGCGTACGGCCGCGAACGTCTCCGGGTCTCTGAGCAGCACCAGGGTGCCGAGGGCGAGCATGCTCGCCGTGGTCTCCAGGCCGCCGGTCAGCACGCCGTCGGCGAGCCCCGCCAGTTCCATGTCGTCGATCGCGTCGCCGTGTTCGCGCACCAGCATGCCCAGGAGCCCGTCACCGGGGTTCTCGCGCTGCTTGCGGACGATGTCGAGGAGGTAGGCAAGGGATTCGTTCATCGCACCCAACGAGGCGTCGGCGCCGCCGAACAGGTCGAAGCGCGCGGTGCTCAGCCGCTGGAAGTCGGCGCGGTCCTCGTACGAGACGCCGAGCAGTTCGCAGATCACCAGGGACGGAATGGGCAGCGCGAAGTGCTGCACCAGGTCGACGGGAGCGCCGCAGCGCCCCATCTCGTCCAGTTGCTCTTCGATGATGGCGTGGATACGGGGGGTGAGCCGGTTCAGCCGCCGCATGGTGAATTCCGGGGTCAGCAGCCGCCGCAACCGGGTGTGTTCGGGCGGGTCGCTGAAGCCGAGACCACCGGGGTTGTGCCGTTCCTCGGCACCGCCATACCCCACCAAATTGATGAAGTCGTTGCTGAACTCGTCTTTCTTGCTGAGCACCTCCTTGACCTCGGCGTGCCCCGTGACCAGCCAGGCGTTCACCCCCAGCGGCAGCGGAAGCCTGCTGATGGGCGAAGCGTTGCGGGCGGCGGCGAGACCGGGGACGGGGTCAAGGCCGTCGCGCTTCAGGGGCAGCAGCGCGGCGTCGGGGAGGAGAGATATGTGCGCGGGATCAAAGCCCCTTTTCTGCATCAAGGAGAGATATTTGCGCCCCAGCCAGGAGACGGTGCGCGAGCGGAGGTTTCTCATGTCCGCCATCGTGCCTGGCGTTTTTCGCAGCCCAAAACATCCGCCCCCGAATGGCTGGGGGGCCATTCGGGGGCGGAAGTCACAAAGCGCGCGTATGACACGCGCCAGCTGGGCGGCCCCTGGGCGGAGAAAACGGTCAGCCCAGGGGGCGGCAACACGGTTAGCCCATGTGCGTGAACACGGTCAGCACAGGAGCGGGAACACGGTCAGCCCATGTGCGGGTAGCGGAAGTCCGTCGGCGGGACCAGGGTCTCCTTGATGGAGCGCGTCGAGGTCCAGCGCATCAGGTTCTGCTTGGCGCCCGCCTTGTCGTTGGTGCCGGACGCGCGGCCGCCACCGAAGGGCTGCTGGCCGACGACGGCGCCGGTGGGCTTGTCGTTGATGTAGAAGTTGCCCGCGGCGAAGCGCAGCGCCTCGCACGTGGCGGCGGCAGCGGCCCGGTCCTGGGCGATGACGCAACCGGTCAGGGCGTACGGCGAAGCGGACTCCATCTGCGTGAGCATGGCGTCGTACTCGGAGTCCTCGTAGACGAAGACGCCGAGGATCGGGCCGAAGTACTCGTCCCGGAAGATCTCGTTGTCCGCGTCGGTGGAGACGAGCACGGTCGGGCGCACGAAGTAGCCCACGCCGTCGTCGTACGTGCCACCGGCGATGACCTCTATGGTCGGGTCGGCCTTGGCGCGGTCGATGGCGGCCTTGTTCTTGGCGAACGCGCGCTCGTCGATGACGGCGGACATGAAGTTCGACAGGTCGGTGACGTCGCCCATGGTGAGCGAGTCGACCTCGGCGGCGAACTCTTCCCTCAGGCCGTTCTCCCACAGCGAGCGCGGCACGTACGCGCGCGAGGCGGCGGAGCACTTCTGGCCCTGGAACTCGAAGGCGCCACGCGTCATGGCCGTCTTGAGGACCGCCGGGTCCGCGGACGGGTGGGCGACGATGAAGTCCTTGCCACCGGTCTCGCCGACCAGCCGCGGGTACGTCTTGTACTTCTCGATGTTGTTGCCGACCGTCTTCCACAGGTACTGGAAGGTCTTGGTCGAGCCGGTGAAGTGGATGCCCGCCAGGTCCGGGTGGTTCAGGGCCACCTCGGAGACGGCCTGGCCGTCGCCCGTCACCAGGTTGATGACGCCCTTGGGCAGCCCGGCTTCCTCAAGGATCTCCATGAGCAGCACGGCGGCGTGCGTCTGGGTCGGGGACGGCTTCCACACGACCGTGTTGCCCATCAGGGCCGGGGCGGTCGGCAGGTTGCCCGCGATGGCCGTGAAGTTGAACGGCGTGATCGCGTAGACGAAGCCCTCAAGCGGCCGGTGGTCGCTGCGGTTCCACACGCCCTGCGCGTTGGCCATCGGCTGCTCGGCCATGATCTGGCGCGCGAAGTGCACGTTGAAGCGCCAGAAGTCGACCAGCTCACACGGGGTGTCGATCTCGGCCTGCTGCGCCGTCTTCGACTGACCCAGCATGGTGGAGGCGGCGAGGGTCTCCCGCCAGGGCCCTGCGAGCAGCTCAGCGGCCTTCAGGATGATCGCGGCGCGGTCGTCGAAGGCCAGCGCGCGCCATGCCGGGGCGGCGGCCAGCGCGGCGTCCACGGCGTCCTGGGCGTCCTTGGCGGTGGCGTTGGCGTACGTGCCGAGCTTGGCGGCGTGGTTGTGCGGCTGCACGACGTCGAAGCGCTCGCCGCCGCCCAGCCGCTTCTCGCCACCGATGGTCATCGGGAGGTCGATGGGGTTCTGGCCAAGCTCCTTGAGCTTGGTCTCCAGACGGGCGCGCTCGGGAGTGCCGGGTGCGTAGGTGTGCACCGGCTCGTTCACCGGCGCGGGGACCTGGGTCACAGCGTCCATGGCCGTGTCTCCTTCGATCGTCGGGTCTGCTGCGTACGGATACGTTCTGCGCACGGGACGCAGGGCGGTGGCACGGGGCCACCAGGCCGCCGGGGCGGCTCAGCTTCGGCGGACGGGGCGAGCGCGGACTCGTCCGCGGGGGCGCTTGTGCCCCCCTTGCAAGTCTCGCGCTTCGGCTCCGTCAGCGGAGCCACTGGCGCGCGGGCGCGTGAACCGTGGCTCACACCCTCCCGGGCTCAGCGGCGGAGGGTCAGCCGCGGCTCACGAGCGAGCGCAGGAAGAACGCCATGTTGGCCGGGCGCTCGGCGAGCCGCCGCATGAAGTACCCGTACCAGTCCGTGCCGTACGGGACGTAGATCCGCATCCGGTGGCCCTCGGCCACCAGCCGCTCCTGCTCGGCGACGCGGATGCCGAACAGCATCTGGAACTCGTACTCGTCGAGCTTGCGCCCGTAGCGGCGGCCGAGTTCCTGCGCGATGGCGACCAGGCGCGGGTCATGCGAGCCGATCATGGGGTAGCCCTCGCCCGCCATGAGGATCTTCAGGCAGCGGACGTACGCCTTGTCCACGTCGCGCTTGTCCTGGAAAGCGACGTCGGACGGCTCCTTGTACGCGCCCTTCACCAGCCGCACCCGCGAGCCTTCCCCGGCGAGCGTGTGGCAGTCCTCCTCGGTACGGAAGAGGTAGGACTGCACGACGGCACCGGTCTGCGGGAAACGCTTCCGCAGGTCGGCGAGGATCGCGAGGGTGGAGTCGGTGGTGGTGTGGTCCTCCATGTCGAGGGCCACGTTCATCCCGGCCTCGGCGGCGGCCTCCACGACAGGCGTGATGTTCGCCAGCGCCAGGTCGTGGCCGCCGGGCAGCGCCTGCCCGAAGGCGGAGAGCTTGACCGACATCTCGGTGCGGGCGCCGAGGCCGAGCGGGGCCAGCGCCTCGGTCAGCGCGAGGTAGGCGTCACGGTTGCGGGTGGCCTCGGCCGGGTCGGTGATGTCCTCGCCGAGGAAGTCCATGGTGACGTCGAGGCCACGTCCGGTCAGGCCCCGTACGACCCCGATCGACTGGTCCAGCTGCTCCCCCGCGACGAAACGGTCCACCATCGGGCGGGTGACCGGGGCGGCCGAGACGATACGGCGGATGGCGTCGCTGCGAGAAGCAGCGAGCAGCACAGGACCCAGCACGGGGCACCTCCACGTTGCGGTTCTTCTGTCAAGACTGACGCCGCCGCGCAGCCGCGACGGCAAGGTGAGCCACCGTGAAACCTAAGGATCGTTCGCGCTCCCCGGCCATCGACAGCTGTCACGCGTTGGTGCCCTGCATCTCAGACAGATGTATGACAATGGGCACCGGCGGCGTGCGCCGGTGCCGTCGGCAGCCCCGGACAGACCACATCAGCGTCATTCTCCCTCGCAAGAAGCATCCTGTAGCCCCTCAAATACCCCGAAGACAGCCCGTAACGTCCTGTACGCCAACGACTCACATGCCACCGACCCACATCACCTCAAGGCGCTTACGCCTCGAAGCCCGAACACCTCACTGCCGGCACACCTCACTGTCCGAACACCTCGAAGGGAGCCACGCGGCGGATGCGCGGCGACTACCAGCAACTCGTGGACGAGATCTCAGCGATCCTCGGCGCACCTGCGACCCTTGAGGACCGGGATTTCGGACTGATCGCCTTCGGCGTGCACGACAGCGACGACGACTTCGCCATGGACCCGGTACGGACCCGTTCGATCCTGCAGCGACGGTCCACGGCGGCGGTCCGCGCCTGGTTCGAGGCATTCGGCATCGCGCGCGCCCAGGCACCGCTGCGCATCCCGCCCGACCCTGCGGCGGGGGTGTTCATGGGGCGGATCTGTCTGCCGGTGCGGCACCGGGGCATCGTCCACGGCTATGTGTGGCTGCTCGACGACGGCCACCTCGCCGACCTGGAGCTGGGCCACCCCGGAGCCCCGGCCGACCCCCGTCTCGCGCAGGCCATGGAGACGGCGGAGCGCATCGGCGCGCTGCTGGCGGCCGAGGCACGGAGCGGGGCCGAGCTCGGCGAGCTGCTGCGGGCGCTGCTGGTGGGGCCGCCATCGGGACGGGACGGGGCGGAGTCGGACCTGCGTGACGCGCTGCGCGCGGCGGCGCACGGGCCCCTGGCCGTCGTCGCTGTCACCCCGTGGGCCACGGAGGGCATGGCGGACGCCGCCCCGCTGCCGAACCTGCCGGGCCTGGCCGCTGTGTGCACCATCACCGCACCGGCGGGCGCGGCGGGCGGCGACTGGCACCCCGACACCCCGGCGGACGACCCGCCGACCCGCCGCAGGGGTGCCGCCGTACGCGCCGCCGTGCGCCCTGACGTCCCGCTCACCCCGGAGCCCGTGTCCGTGCCGGCTACCAGCCTCGCCGCGCTGGTCAGGCTCCGCTCGACGACCTCCGCCGAAGCGGCACGCGCCGCGGCTGAGCAGCTGCTCCGCTCCCCGCGCGCTGCGGGGCACGTGGGAAGCGCCGCGCCCGACGCCGCGGGGCAGCCGCAGGCGGCCGGGACGGGCGGCACGGCGGCGGCCGCGAACGCTCTGGCGGGGACGGGGCGCGACGGGGCGACCGGCACGGGGCAACGGAGCGGGCCGGGCACGGCGGGAAGCGGCGGAGCGGGTACGGGGCCGCGCGGTGGTGCGGGAACGACGAGCAGGCCGGGAACGGCGAACGGAAGCGGAACGACCGGCGGTACGGGTCCGGCCGGGGCCTCGGCGGGAGCGGGGCCCGCCGCCGGGGTGAGCGGGGTGCGGCGCGGGCTCGGCGAACTGCCCACCGCGTGGCGCGAGGCACTGGCCGCCGCACGGGCGGCGCGGGCCGACGCCCGGTTCGGCCCCGTCGCCGAGTGGGCGGACATCGGCCCGTACCGGCTGCTGACCGGGCTCCCCGTAGCCGCCCCCGATGCGGCGGTCCGCCCGCTGCTGGAGCGCTCCAACGCCGAACTCGCCCGTACCGCCGAGGAATTCCTGGACCTGGCGGGGCAGGCGGGCCGTACCGCGCAAGCGCTCGGCATCCACCGGCAGACGCTCTACTACCGGCTCTCCCGGGTCGAGCAGCTCACCGGCCTCGACCTCGACGAGGGCGAGGACCGGCTGCTCCTGCACATGGCCCTGAAGGCGGCCCGGCTGACACGCCTGTAGGGACACGTCTGTAGGGGCCGGGGCCCACTACCGTGCACCGTGCGTACGTCCCGACGGGGCGACGGGGCGACGGGGCGACGGGGCGACGGGGCGACGGGGCGACGGGGCATGGTCGCTGCCCGCTCGAAGAGGCAGGATCAGTGGCGGTTGCGCGGGTGGTGGCGTGCCGCGCGCTCGTTGCCGTGTTTGTACGCTCCGGTCCAGCGGGCCATCACCAGTTGGGCGTCGTCCGATCCCACCTCGGCGGAGAACCGCTCCGCGCGGGCGCCGCGCAGTGTCCCGGCAGCTCGGCCGTGGTGGGTGATGACGATGGCGCCGTCAGCGCGGCGTACGTAGCTGAATCCATGGGGTGGGGGCATGGCTCGCGATGCTAGGCCAGGAGCCTCGACACCGGTAGCGGATTTCCGCCCCGGCGCCGAAAAGCCGCACAGCCGCTGACCTCTGCTGGCGGTCAGGCGCGGCCGTCAGTGAGATGCGGCCGTCAGTGCGGCGCGGTTGTCAGTGCGGGGGCGGTTGTCAGTGCGGGGCGGCGTGTGAACCGGCCTGGCCGGTCGCCGCTTCGGCACCGGCGGTCGCCGCCGCCTCGGCCACTCCCCCGCCGTGCGCTTCCGCAGCAGCCGCTTCCGCACCGTGGGCTTCCGCACCGTGCGCCTCCGCACCGTGCGCCTCCGTACCGCCCGTCGGCAGAGGCTCGTTCGCGATGATCCGGCGCATCGCCTCCGCCAGGTCGCGGCCGCTCGGCACAGATTCCGGGTCGAGTGCCGACTGCACCACGAGACCGCTGACCAGCGTCATGTAGAAGGAGCCGAAGACCCGCGCGTTCTCCGCGCCGACCTCGCTTTCCGCGATGCCGTGGAACAGCGCCACAAGGCCCTCGCGCCCCTCGGGCTGGGCGCGCCGGAACGCCTCGCGCAACTCGGGGTCCTGGTCGACGCGCATGATGGCTTCCAGCTGGGCCTTCCACAAGTCGCGGTGCTTGCCGAAGAGTTCGAGCGCCCGGCCCCAGCCCTGCTCGAACCGCTCCAGCAGATCCGCGTCAGGCTCGACAGCGGCCGAGACCGCCTCCTGGACGTCGTCGGCCCAGTCGCCCATCGACGTGAACAACGCCTCCCGCATGAGGGCGTCCTTGGAGCCGTAGTGGTAGCCGATGGACGCCAGGTTGGTGCCCGAGGCAGCCACGATGTCGCGCGCCGTGGTACGGGCGAGCCCCTTCTCACGCAGGCAGCGCTTCGCGCCTTCCAGCAGATCCTCACGATGTCCCATTCCGCCAGCGTATCCCGGCCTCATACGGCCGTCTTAGACGCTCGTCTTGTACGCCGGTCCTGCACCCACGCCCCATACGCACCGTCCCATACACGTCCCACACGGGCGTCTTACCCATTCGTTCTATACAAGCGTCATAGACAAGCGTTTAAGACGCCCGTATAATTCCGCTCATGATTCCCTCCCCCTCTGCCTCGGCCCCCGCGCCGTCCGCCCTGCCCGAGCCGCGTGCCGGGCGCAAGGAGTGGACCGCGCTCGGCGTGCTGCTGCTTCCGCTGCTCCTGGTCTCCATGGACGTCTCGGTGCTCTACTTCGCGGTGCCGGCGATCAGTGCGGAGCTGGAACCGACCAGTACCCAGCAGCTGTGGATCTTCGATGTCTACGCGTTCGCACTGGCCGGGCTGCTGATCACGATGGGCTCCCTGGGTGACCGGATCGGGCGCCGCAAGCTGCTGCTGATCGGTGCCGTCGCGTTCGGCACCGCCTCGGTCGCCGCCGCGTACGCGCAGAGCGCGGGCATGCTCATCGCGGCGCGGGTCGTGCTCGGCATCGGCGGCGCCACACTGATGCCCTCGACGATGGCGCTCGTCCGGAACATGTTCCGGGACGCCAGGCAGCGCGGCACCGCCATCGCGCTCTGGTCGGCGACCATGGCGGGCGGCATAGCGCTCGGCTCCGTCATGAGCGGGGTGCTGCTCGACCACTTTTGGTGGGGCTCGGTCTTCCTGGTGAACGT
Organism: Streptomyces sp. A01; assembly: GCF_059026195.1. Taxonomy (NCBI): domain Bacteria; kingdom Bacillati; phylum Actinomycetota; class Actinomycetes; order Kitasatosporales; family Streptomycetaceae; genus Streptomyces; species Streptomyces sp. A01. Next base: position 44,132 of record NZ_JBWLKN010000043.1, read on the forward strand.
TCCGGCGATGGTGCTGCTGCTGGTGCTCGCGCCGCTGCTGGTACCCGAGTTCAAGGACCCGGAGCCCGGCCGGTTCGATCTGCTCAGCGTGCCGCTGTCGATGGGCGCCGTGCTGCCGGTGGTGTACGGACTCAAGCGCATCTCCGTGGACGGCCTCAGCGCGCCCCTGGCACTGTGCGTCGCGGCGGGTCTCGCCGTGGGCGCCGTCTTCGTACGGCGCCAGCGGACCAGCCGGGCGCCGATGATCAGCCCTGAGCTGTTCCGGAACCGTGGCTTCGGCGCCTCCGTAGGGCTCAATCTCCTGGCCTCGTTCGCGATGATGGGCTCGGCCTACTTCACCACCCAGTACCTCCAGTCGGTGCTCGGCAAGGGCGCCCTCGAAGCGGCGCTCTGGGCCCTCCTCCCGTCCGCCGCCGTCGGTGCCGCCGCTCCCGTCGCGGCCGCGCTGGTACGGCGCGGCGTGGACCGGCGGTACGTGATCTGCGGTGGCTTCCTCAGCGCCGCACTCGGTTACGGGCTGCTGGCGCTGGCCGGATCGGACTCGCTCTGGACGGTCCTCCTCGGCTCCGGTGTGCTCGCCAGCGGCATCGTCACCGTCATGTCACTCGCCACCGATCTGGCGCTCGGTACGGTGCGGCCGGAGCGGGCGGGCTCGGCCTCCGCCGTACTGGAGACAGGGCAGGAGTTCGGCGGGGCGCTGGGGATGGCACTGCTCGGCAGCCTCGGTGACGCGGTGTACAGGCGCGACCTCGCCGACGCGGCCCCGTCCGGGCTTCCGCACGCGCAACTGGACGCCGCGCGCGAGACCCTGGGCAACGCCACGGTCACGGCGGGGCGGCTGCCGGACCACACCGGGGAGGCTCTGCTGAGCGCGGCGCGTGAGGCGTTCACGCACGGCATGCGGGCGGCATCGCTCGGCGGCATGGCCCTGCTGCTCGTCGCGTCCGCCCTGGCGCTGCTCACGCTCCGCCGGCTTCCCCAGGAGACGGCTTCAGCGCCTGACGCCGAGTCCGCGACCGTAACCGCGAATGCGACCGCGAGTACGAGTACGGCCGTAACTGCGACTGCGACTGCGACTGCGACTGCGACGGACAACGCACCAGCCACCGGCGCCGAAGCCGTTCCTGACGGTGAGGCGGCTCCCGGCACGGAGCCTGTCCCCAGCCCGGCAGCCGCTCCCGGACGGTGACCACGGCCCCGTGCCGCCTGCTTCTCCTTACCCCTCTACTTCTCCCTCTGCTTCTGCTCCTGCTGCTCCTTCTGCTGCTCGGCGAGCGACGGGTCGAAGCCGGCAGCGACGAGCTTCACGACGTACGGAAGCTCCGAACCGTCCTTGTTGCCGGTCGCGTTGAGCGAGTACACCAGGACGCGCCGCAGGTCGCGGGTGGCCGACACCCCCGTGGTGTAGCCGGGGACCGCGCCGGACTTGCCCCAGACGACGACGCCGTTCGACCACGTGGTCCGGTTCAGCCCGGCGCTGAAGCAGGCGCGGCCCGCGGTCGGGTCGCCCGGGACGCGGCAGTTTCCCTTGCCCGTGTAGGTGACGTCCGGAACGGTGAACATCTCCTCCAGCTGCGGCTGCGGCACCACCTTCCCCCGTGACCGCTCTCATCCAATCGAGGCGTTTACTCAGCGAACCCAGTCGTTTCGCTTTCTGTCTCAGTGAACCTAGCCGT